>NZ_JBKEDJ010000060.1:0-22821 GCF_047975355.1 Shewanella sp.
GCCATGAGTCAAGCGGCCTTCACCAGTGTCGATCGTCGGGCATGGGAAACCTCACGTACCTTAGGCGCCTCTTGGATAAGCGCCGTCTGGACAGTATGTCGCGAGCTACGTATGCCATTGTTACTGGCGATTGTCGCAGCCTTTAGCCGTATTCTCACCGAAGTCGGCTGTTCGATGATGGTGGGCGGAAATATTTTAAACGTGACCCGCAATATCCCGACGGCTATCGCACTGGAAACCAGTAAAGGCGATTTCGCCCAAGCTATCGCCCTCGGATTAGTGCTGCTAATCTTGGCCTTGATCCTCAACTTTGCCTTAGGTAGTTTACGCGGCAAAGAAACGCCAAGGAGCCATTAACTTATGACCCAAGCCAAACTGATCGCCCGTGACTTGGAAATGTCCTTTGGCCCGCGCTTATTATTCAAAGCTCAGCGCCTTGAGTTATGCCAAGGGAATGTCATTTATTTGCAGGGTGAAAACGGTTCGGGCAAGTCAACCCTAATGAAGATCCTCGCGGGTTTACAACTGCCATCCAAGGGTATGATTGAAGTAAGCGGCTTTAAGAAGGATACATGGTGGACTCGCAACCCTTTGCTTGGCAAAGCCGTTTATCTCCACCAGCACCCCTATTTATTCGATGGCACAGTTAATTACAATCTAACTTACGGGTTACCTTTTGCGGCCTCAAAAACCGAGGCCAAACGCAGGATAGGCCAAGCGATTGAAATGGCTCAACTAGGCTCGCTATTACAAGCTAGAGCCAGCAATTTATCAGGCGGCGAAAGACAACGCCTCGCTATCGCCCGCGCTTGGATACTGCAACCCAAATTACTGATGCTCGATGAGCCGACTTCCAATATGGATAAGGACTCTCAAGCCTTGGTTTTGCAAATGATCCAACAACTCAAACAGCAAGGGACGGGAATGCTATTAAGCAGTCATCAAAACTGTGCGCTCACCGCGATTTGCGAGCAGCAGTGGCACATTGAAGACCAACAGGTGATAACCTCCTGTCAGCAACCGCTCACAAACTCCACACAGGGATCTTTATATGTCGTTGCAAATTGATGCCGTAATTCTTGCCGGTGGTATGGCGCGCCGTATGGGCGGGGACGATAAAGGCCTCGTCGAGCTAAACGGCAAGGCCATGATAGAACACACTATCGAGCGGATAAAACCTCAGGTTAAGGAGATCCTGATCAACGCAAATCGTAACCAAACACGTTATGCTGAGTTCGGTTTTACGGTGTTGAGCGATGAGCATACTGGGTTTCTCGGCCCCTTAGCAGGCATGATCACCGCTATGGGTCACACCCAAGCAGATTATTTGCTCGTCGTACCCTGCGATTGCCCGCTGCTGCCCCGGGATTTAGTCGCCCGCTTATTGGCAGCGATTGAGGCGAACGATGCCGAACTTGCCGTCGCCAGCGATGGTGAACGTGAGCAGCCCGTGGTGATGCTACTAAAGCCGAGCCTGCGCGTGTCGATGACCGCCTTCCTCGAAGCCGGTGAGCGTAAAATTGATTTTTGGTATGCCAAACATCGCTTTGCCGTCGCGGCCTTTGCCGATCAACCCAACGCCTTTGTAAATGTGAACACGCCAGAACAAAAACAACGACTGGCCGCAGAGATAAACCAAAGCTAAGGCTCCAAATTACCCAGATTAGAGGTGCAAATGAGTACTCCCTTCGTCAATCCGCTATCTATTCCCGTTCTCGGATTTTGTGCCTATAGCGGCACGGGGAAAACGACCCTACTCAAGCAATTGATCCCCGAATTAAATCAGCGCGGCTTACGCCTCGCGGTGATCAAACATGCTCACCATAATTTCGATGTCGATATTCCCGGTAAAGACAGCTACGAAATGCGCAAAGCCGGCGCGCGGCAAATGTTAGTCGCCTCCCATGTGCGTTGGGCGCTGATGACCGAAGATGCCCGCGATGGCGACCCAGAGTTAGTCCACCTGCTTAAGCAAATTGAAGCCGACAAGGTCGATATCGTCTTAGTCGAAGGCTTTAAAAAACTCACACTGCCTAAAATCGAGCTACATCGCGCCGCACACGGCAAGCCATTTATCTATACCCAAGACGACAATATTCTCGCCATTGCCTGCTGTGATGACACCGAACTGCCGAGCGAGTTAAGAAGACTCGACCTCAACAATGTCGCGCAAATTGCTGACTTTGTGATGGAATACGCCAATAGCTGGCAAGCCCCTAACCCCGCCTTACCAATTGCGACAGTCGATGCCTGCGTCCTAGGTAGCGATAAAAACCTGAGTGTAAGCCAAGGTTTGGCGCAGATTTTATCCCATGTTGCCCCCGTCACTGAGGTGGAAGAGGTAGGTTTAGATGCGTTAGATAACCGTGTGCTTGCCCGCGACAGCATTTCGCCCGTGGATGTGCCGCAGCAAACCAACTCGGCAATGGATGGTTATGCCTTTGCCTATCAAGATCCGCTACCTGCAAGCTTTACCTTAGTCGGTGAAGTCTTAGCCGGACATCAATATTCGGGCACACTCAAAGCGGGTGAAACCGTGCGCATTATGACGGGCGCGCCCGTGCCCGCTGGCGCCGATACTGTTCAACCTCGAGAACTGGCCAGTGAGGCCAATGCCAAGGTCAGTTTCGATGGCCGCATTCAACGGGGCCAACACGTTCGCCTTGCGGGTGAAGACATAGGCCAAGGCCAAGTTGCCCTCACCCAAGCCACACGCCTAAGCGCCGCCGAACAGGGCTTATTAGCCTCCCTCGGCCTTGACCGTGTAACGGTTTATCGCCGCCCGACTGTGGCCGTGTTCTCAACCGGGGATGAAGTCAGCCAACCCGGCGAGACACTGAATCCAAACTGTATTTATGACTCAAACCGTTACACCATTAAGGCAATGGCAAAACGTTTAGGTTGTGAAGTCATTGACTTAGGTATTATCGAAGATTCCGAAAGCGCGCTCGAAGCCACCTTAACCAAGGCAGCGGCGCAGGCCGATGTGGTTATCAGCTCAGGCGGCGTTTCCGTTGGCGATGCTGACTATATCAAGACCGTGCTGGCACGCCTTGGCAATATCGACTTCTGGCGGATCAATATGCGCCCCGGTCGCCCACTCGCCTTTGGTAAGGTCGGCGATAGCCTCTTCTTCGGCTTGCCCGGCAATCCGGTGGCTGTGATGGTGTCGTTCCTGCAATTTGTGCAACCAGCGCTGCGTAAACTCGGCGGTGAAACAAACTGGCAGGCGCCGTTATTCCCGGCGATTACCGATGAAACTCTACGTAGCCGCACGGGCCGCACTGAGTTTATCCGCGGAATTTATCGCCTAGGTAATGATGGCAGGCTGCACGTGACCAGCACTGGCAACCAAGGTTCGGGCATGCTCAGTTCTATGGTCAAGGGCAATTGCCTTATCATCATTGGAGATGGTGCTGAGGCGGTCAATGCAGGTGAAACTGTGTTTATTCAACCTTTTGCCGATCTTTTATAAGTTCAGGTAAGCTCTATGAGCCAACTTGTGGATGCCTTTGGCCGACAGGTCGAATATTTACGACTCTCAGTGACGGATCGCTGCGACTTCCGTTGTGTCTATTGCATGACGGAAGATCCCTGCTTCTTGCCCAAGGACCATGTACTGCACCTCGAAGAGTTGGCTTGGATTGCCCAAGCCTTTACAGAACTGGGGGTGACCAAGATCCGCCTCACCGGCGGCGAGCCGCTGGTGCGCACCGACTGCGATCAACTTGTCAGTCTACTCGGCAAACTCCCTGGGCTTAAGGATTTGTCGATGACCACTAACGGTTCTAGGCTGACAAAATTCGCTAAGCCGATGTTTGAGGCGGGCTTAAACCGCCTTAATATCAGCCTTGATACCCTCAATCCTGAACTGTTCACCCAACTGACCCGCAATGGCAAATTAGCCCGAGTTATTGAAGGAATTGACGCCGCGATTGCCGCTGGCTTTAAACGCATCAAAATCAATGCTGTGATCCTTAAGCAGCAAAACGACCATGAAGTGATTGATCTGGTTAATTTTTGCCGTGACCGTAAGTTAGATATCGCCTTTATTGAAGAAATGCCTCTGGGTGAAATGGACGAGCGCAAAGACGCGCGTCATTGTAGCAGCGATGAAGTTAAGGCCATGATTAACGAGCATTATCCTCTGCAACTTTCCAATAAACGCACTGGCGGTCCCGCGCGTTACTACACCATGGCGGATAGTCCGATTCACATCGGGTTTATCTCACCCCATAGCCATAATTTTTGCCATGAGTGTAATAGAGTGCGCGTGACCGTAGAGGGACAATTATTGCTCTGCCTAGGTAATGAACACTCCATTGATTTAAAAAGCATTGTACGAGAATACCCCGGGGACATTGAGCGCCTTAAAACCGCGATTCTCCAAGGCATTAAGCTCAAACCTAAGCAGCATGTTTTCGATAATATTGGCGTGCAAATCCTGCGCTTTATGAATAGCACAGGTGGTTAACCCCTTCGTCATAGGGCTAGCATCTCTATTTTGCCGTGATACACTCATGGCATCAGTCCCCTTTTTTGTGTCACTCTTGCCATGGCGCTTACTCGTAAACAGTGGAATAACATCATTATTCTTGCCTGCATTTTTATCATTGCGGTGCTGACGTTTATGGACAAGAAAACCCATAATGTGCCGAGTGATGCCCAACTATTATTTGATGACAATGCGCCGCTGGCGCAGCTGCAGCTAGATGGGGTGTGGCTGCATAAGCAAGCCTCGAGTTGGGAATGCGATCCACAAGTACTCAACTGTGAGCAATGGGCAAAGGCTTGGCAAGGCTTAAGGGTCTCGCCCCTCAGCGAGGCACCACAACCCACTGGCAAGCCGCAGGAACTGGTGATCCAAATTGCCGAGATCCGCCAATCGCAACGTTGGATTTATTTCCCCGAGGACGGTGTACTCAAGTCACCCGCTGGCAACTGGTATTTAGTGCCCCCCAGCCTAAGGGCAGATTTACAGCCTATCCTCGATGCCAAATCCACCAGCTAATTTTATTACCTAAAAGAACTCAATCATGCCGGAATTACCAGAAGTCGAAGTCACCCGTCAGGGCATAGCCCCACATCTTGTCGAACAAACCGTGGTTGACCTTGTAGTACGTAACGCTTCACTGCGTTGGCCCGTTCCCGAACTTGCCAAACAGATCATCGGCCAAACCATACGCCAAGTGCGCCGCCGCGCTAAATACCTGTTAATCGATACCGATGCAGGCACCAGCATAGTGCATTTGGGAATGTCGGGCAGTTTGCGGATCCTGCCCCATGACACGCCAGTGGAGAAGCACGACCATATCGATCTTGTCCTCGCCAATGGCCGAATTCTGCGATTTAACGATCCGAGACGTTTTGGCGCTTGGTTATGGTGCCAATTGCCAGAGGAAGCCCATCCGCTACTGGAAAAACTCGGGCCAGAACCTCTGACCGACGCCTTTAACGTCAATCAGTTAGCTGCCGCACTGGCGGGCAAGAAGAAGGCCATCAAACTCTGCCTGATGGATAACCATATTGTGGTGGGTGTGGGAAATATTTATGCCAACGAAGCTCTGTTTGCCGCCGGAATACACCCCGAGGCGGAGGCAGGCAAGATAGATATTGAACGTTTAACGGTATTGGTTGCCGAGGTCAAACAAATCCTTGCCCACGCCATCAAGCAGGGCGGCACTACGCTTAAAGACTTCACCAATGCCGAGGGTAAACCCGGCTATTTCGCGCAGAAGCTGCATGTTTACGGCCGCGGCGGCGAAACCTGCACTCAGTGCGGCAATCTACTCAGCGAAATTCGCCTTGGTCAACGCACCACAGTGTTTTGCGGTATTTGCCAGACGCGTTAATTTCGCCGATAAAAATGCCTGCAATCGCAGGCATTTTTAGGTTCTTCGATATGGCCTTTGATTACTCTTTTAACCAACGGCCTGGATGATCGGTAAAGTAACGGTACTCACGCTCTGGCGCTTGGCACTGAGGCTGAAGCTCTGCTGCGGATAACAAAATCCACTCGTCACGGTGGGCAATCCCCATGCTCTTACCGCCTTTGATATCGAAACAACTCAGCTCGGCACCGCTAGGCACTAACACATAACGCTGTTTGTTCTCCTGCATCCATTGCCACGCGTTACGCTCTTGTTCTTCTAGCGGCGCGAGATAACTAAAGTGCGTCACACTCATGGGCGAGAACAGAATAAATTGCTCTTTAAAGTTCACTAGGCCAAGTTCGGCATCCTCGCCTATCACCTCGGCAGTGTGTAGCATCAGGCTTCTGGGGGTGCGCATCTCATCGAGCATAGCGTAACCCCAAGTACTTACCAGCACCCAGCCCAAGGCGGAAACCAGCCCCACCTTCACCAACGCAAACTGACGACGTGCCAGCCACAACAAGGCACACCAAAGCACGCCGAGCAAAATAAACAAGTAACCAATGCCAGTAAGATCATCGGTATAGTCCGCCAGCGCTTTGACCAGTGCGGGATGATGGATAAATGCCAGCACGCCAGCGACTAACACAAGCGCACCTAAGAACCACAGCACACCAGTGACCAGTTTTTCAAACCAAGCTTTCGGTGAAACACCCGTTAATACCGCCGATGCAGCTAAGGCCAACATTGGTAATGCGGGCAGAATATACACGTTGCGCTTACCCGGGCTGATGCTAAAAAACAGCACCACAAGCCCGACCCAAATCAGCAGAATCGCAATGGTGGGATCGGCCTTCACCTTTTGTACCCATTGCTTCCAATAGGCGACCACCAGCAACGAAATAGGGAACCACATCCAAGGGATCACGCTCAGCACGAAGAAGTACCAAGGCTTGATGTGGTGCCAAGCATTGACGTAACGCTCACCTGTCTGCTTAAACAAAATATTGTTTTGATAGGCGACCATCTCGGGGGTGCCATGGGCTTGAACCGTCATCACCATAGGCACTAACCAACAGGCAATCACGGCGAGCATAGCCAAAGGCCCCGCGAGGCAGAGCCAAGTTAAGCGCCCCTCGAAACGGTTTTTATCTTTGATGGCATAAATCCCAATCGGAATGAGCAACAATAAGGGTAAAAAGCCAACCCCCTTAGTGATCACCCCAAGCCCCATAAACCCCCAGCCAATAAAATACCAGCGCCATTGGGGGCCGAGCATAAAGTGGCGGATCAAGCCATAGCATCCCACGGTTATCCAACACATCACCATGGCATCTATCTGGGCATTTTTCGCCTGCATTAAAAACTGCGGCACAATCAAGAGTAGCAATGCGGCATTGCGGCCGACTCGCACATTCCACAATCTGGCGCCGAGATCATAAACGAGGAATACCGTCAGCAAGCCGCAGAGGGCATTAGGCAATAAGAAGGCGAGTTTTAACGAACCCGTGAGTTGATAAAACAGGGCGATGGCCCACATAAACACGGGCGGCTTATCGGGATAATATTCCCCCCCACGGGTTGGGAATAACCATTGACCCGAGGCAACCATTTCCCGCGCGACCTCGACAAAGCGTGGCTCGTCGGCAGGCCAAGGGGAGCGAAAACCTATGCCAACCAGTAAGATCAACAAACTCATCAGCAACAGCGGCCAGAGTACTTGGTAATAATCTTCGCTATTGAAACGACGATTCAATGCATCCATTCCTAATCCCTATTTAGTTTTCCAATTCATCCACCTGCTTGCGCAGGCTCGAACGGTAAAGGTAAGCGCCGATAAGACTCGAGAGAATAAACAGCCCGATACTGATCCCCAGTTGGTTATGATCAGACAAGCCAATGCCCGCGCCCGCAAAACTGAAAATAAGCATCTGTGGTAAATAACCCAGCACGCTGCCAAACATAAATCCCCCCGCAGGGATGTGTGTCGCCCCCGCAAACAGGTTCGTCAGCAGATTACTGCCCACGGGCAACAGACGGATCATTAAGACTTTTAACCAAGTCCGATGAATGATCAGCGCCTCAAACTTTTGTAAACGATTACCAAAACGTCGCTGCAGACTGCTTCGAATGGTTAATCTTGCGGCATAAAACGCCAGCACACAGCCGAGCAGTGCCGCTAAGGTGGAAAATAAACCGCCATAGATACCGCCGAGGGCAAAGCCAAACACAAAGGCAATCACCTGCCTCGGCCCTCCGACTGCAGTAAACAAGGCGCCCACCACCAGCAACACCGCCAGCGCATAGACTCCTTGAGCGGCAATAAAGTGTGCCACCCAATTGCTATCGGTCACGTGCTCGAATAACCCCTGCTGGGCCGCAAACATTAACACCAGCAAAATAAAGACGATAAAAATCGCCTTATAGAGTCGCTTCATCTTAATCGTGCCAGCTGGTTTCGCTACGGGCGACCTTAGCGATTTTCGCCCTTCGACCGAGCCACATGACCCCCATAATGTCGACAATCCCAACCCAAACCCGATTCCAAGCGGTATATTTGGAAACGCCAACTTGACGATCCCTATGATTAACCACAGAAATAAATACTTCTCCCCCCATGCGGCGCACTAAGGCAGGGATATATCTGTGCATATGGTCGAAGTAAGGCATACGTAGGAAGGTTTCGCGGGGGAAGAGTTTTAAGCCACATCCAGTGTCGGGGACGCCATCGTGTAGCAATGCATCACGTACCTTATTGGCGAAGCGGGACTGGAAACGCTTCCATGCCGTATCTTTACGGTTCTTACGGTAGCCTGCGATACAAAAATGTTCGGCATGAATTTGCGGCAATTGTGCCAACATGGCGGGAATATCCGCGGGGTCGTTTTGTCCATCGGCATCTAAGGTAACGATATATTTACCGCGAGCATGTAAAACGCCAGTGGATATCGCGGTACTCTGGCCAGTACTGCGTTCATGACGAATGGCTTTCGCATCGCATTGCATCACCTCTGCGGTATGCATCACTTCACCAAAAGTGTCATCCTGACTACCGTCATCAACAACAAGAATTTCAAACTTAGTCAGCCCTCGCAGGGCTTGGCATATCTCTTTCATTAATGGGCCAATATTGCCCACCTCATCTTTTGCGGGGATCACGACTGAAATCACGTTTAGGCTCCAGGCTTAATAACCATAAGTACGGTAACATAGGATTGTGGCAAACAAAAATCTGCATTGATAGGATGTTATGAATTAAACAGAACGCCGGCTCAGCATTGTATACTCATAAAACTCGAGAAATGAGCACTTAATCTGGAACTGTGGATCTCATCGAAATGACGTATTCTATCTCAGCAGAAAATGCTAGTTTGGAAGACAAAATGCCAAACCTTATAAAACCTATGAACATAGTTGTGGTTGGAATGGGCTATGTCGGCCTATCGAATGCAGTTTTACTCGCCCAGCAAAACCGTGTTACCGCGATTGATTTGATGCCCGAGCGCATCGCGTTAGTCAATGCGCGCAAAGCAATGATCGCCGATAGCCTGATTGAAAAATATCTGCAGCATAAAACCTTAAACCTCAGTGCCACGACCGATAAAAACGTCGTTAAAGATGCCGATTTTGTCATCATAGCCACACCCACGGATTATGATCCGCAAACCAATTACTTTAATACCCAATCGGTAGAAAATGTCGCGAAGGAAGTGCTCGCCCTGAATCCCAACACGACAATTGTCATCAAATCGACAGTTCCCGTTGGTTTCACGGCAATGCTGAGAAAGAAGCTAAACAGCGACAATATTTTATTTTCGCCTGAATTTTTACGTGAAGGTAAAGCGCTTTACGATAACCTCCACCCTTCGCGCATCATTGTTGGCGAACGTTCCGAACGTGCTCAAGTCTTTGCCAATCTCCTTGCCTGCGCCGCAATAAAGCAAGATATTCCGATTTTACTCACAGATAGCACAGAGGCCGAGGCGATTAAGTTGTTTGCCAACACCTTTTTAGCCATGCGCGTCGCCTACTTTAATGAGTTGGATACCTATGCTGAGAGTCGGGGGCTCAACACCCGTCAGATTATCGAAGGCGTCTGTTTAGATCCACGGATCGGCGATTACTATAACAACCCTTCCTTCGGTTATGGCGGTTACTGCCTACCAAAAGACACTAAGCAATTGCTGGCCAACTATAACGATGTGCCTAACAATCTGATCAGTGCCATTGTCGACTCTAACACCACCCGTAAAGATTTTATTGCCAACGCTATTATCAGTAAGCAACCTAAACGGGTTGGCATCTATCGTTTGATCATGAAGTCCGACTCGGACAACTTCCGCGCTTCGGCGGTGCAAGGGGTGATGAAACGCATAAAGGCAAAGGGCATCGAAGTTGTGGTCTATGAACCCGTACTCAAAGAAGATGAGTTTTTTAAATCGAAAGTCATTCGCGATTTAGACGAATTTAAAACCATGTGCGACGTGATTATTTCTAACCGTATGGCCAGCGAGCTCGAAGATGTTGCCGATAAGGTTTACACACGGGATCTGTTCCACTACGACTAAGCGTCCCAAACATTAAGGTTAACTATGAAATACTTAGTCACAGGCGCCGCCGGATTTATCGGTGCCAAAGTCAGTGAGCATCTCTGCGCACAGGGCCATGAAGTTGTCGGTATCGATAACCTCAATGACTATTATGATGTTGCGCTAAAATTAGCCCGGCTCGCACCACTCGAAGCGTTAAACAATTTCCGTTTTATCAAACTGGATTTAGCCGACAGAGAAGGTATAGCGGCACTGTTTGCACAACAGGGCTTTCAACGGGTTATCCATCTCGCCGCACAGGCAGGGGTGCGCTACTCGCTAGATAACCCCCTCGCCTATGCCGATAGCAATTTAGTCGGGCATCTGACGATTTTAGAAGGCTGCCGCCATCACCAAATTGAGCATCTCGTCTATGCCTCTTCATCCTCTGTGTATGGCTTGAATCAGAAGATGCCATTTTCGACCGAGGATAGCGTCGATCATCCTATTTCCCTCTACGCGGCGACCAAGAAAGCCAACGAGTTAATGTCGCACACCTACTCACATCTGTATCAGTTACCCACGACAGGCTTGCGCTTTTTTACCGTGTATGGTCCCTGGGGACGACCCGATATGGCCTTGTTTAAATTCACTAAAGCGATTCTCGCGGGCGACACTATCGATGTGTATAACCATGGCGATCTCAGTCGTGATTTCACCTATATCGACGATATTGTTGAGGGCATCATCAGAGTACAAGACAAGCCTCCTCGCCCAACACCGGACTGGCGTGTAGAAACTGGCACACCCGCCAATAGCAGCGCGCCCTATCGCGTATTCAACATAGGCAATGGCAGCCCAGTGCAATTACTCGATTTTATTACTGCACTCGAAAGTGCACTCGGCATTGAGGCTAACAAACAATTCTTACCCATGCAGCCCGGTGATGTGCATTCCACCTGGGCCGATACTGAAGACCTGTTTAAGGCCGTAGGATATAAACCCCAAGTGGATATCAATACCGGGGTAAGCAGATTTGTCGAGTGGTACCGCGCGTTTTATGCGAAGTAACCTCTTTGAGAAAACAAAAAGGCCTGCTGATTTGCAGGCCTTTTTATTAGATTAGCGCTTAAAAACGATATTCAAAACTACTGAAGAAAGTCGCATTAGTATCGTTTTCTTGTACATCAAATTCCGATCTCGATACCGTGCCGCCTAGACTCCACATGCCCTTCCACACAGGCATACGATAGGACAGCTCCAGCATCAGTAAATCTTCCTTCGGTGGCTGTGGTGCCCATGTGGTCGCCACATTGGTGCCGTCTTTATTCAACTTGGCATAGCGCAGTAGCGAGGTAAAACCGCGGCTGTTATGGAACTGGCCAACCAAACCAAACACAAAGACTTGCGCATCGCTATCATAGGTCGAACCTAAAGCTCTGCCGTAGTAACGCGCCCCACTTAAGTAGACAGGATCTTCATAGAAGCAATTCGCCTTGCCACCACACTCAACAAAGGTATCCGAGTATTCCATAAACAGCTTGAACTGTTTACCCGAGGTACCGAAATGGGTATCTATACCCCAGAGTGAGCCGCAATCGCTGCCGTTTTCACAGCTGCGCTCAAGGTACAAACCAATGGGAATATCCTGCCAAGTGTCGGCATAGCGTAAATCGATACTCTGGGTTCTATGCCCCGCGTCACGACGTTGTTCGGCAAGGCAAGAATCCGCACCGTCGATGCACACCGCGTTGCCTGCGACAGAATCCCACCAAGAATCGAAGTCGCAATTCTGCCCTTCGCCACAAAACAGTGTCGACCAAGACAGGCCTATTTCTAACTGCTGAAGGGGTTTGGCGGTAAAGCGCATATCCCATTCCGCCGTTTTAGGCACGGCGCGCTCTTTGTCAGCTAGGCTAAAACCGGTCTTGAAGGTCCAAGGCCCAATCCAAGATAACCATGGCGTTTCAAAGGCGGCAGCATTATTACGGCTGAGCGACAGTGACTGCATAGGGCGCGCATTGTTAGAACGATGCAATGCCGAATCGAATCCAGGCCCCCACCATTGCTCAACCGTACCTAAGGTGGCAATCCAGTTCCCCATAATCACCGCGAAATAAGACTCATCGAGACGGAAGTTTTTGTTATCTTGCGGGTCGTAGGTCTCGGCAACTGTGGTTTTATAGGCCACACGTGAGCCTAAGTATTCGTAGGAGGCTTTAACCTCACCCTTTTCACGGTAGTCGGAGCCATAATGTTGGAAGCGAGCAGGATCAGTCGCACCCGCGAGTTTAACCCTCGCATTGCCGCGATTATCGACGGCATTTTGATAGTAAAAGTTCACTCGAGCAAAGGCTTGTACTAATCGGGGAGACAATAGCTCGGGTTCGACTTTCGCTAAGTCGGCACCAATACCAGACCACATCAAGGGAAAGGTATTCACAGGCACACGGATCACGCCCGCATCGGCCAGTGCTTGAATATCGGCTCTTAAATAAATATCCGAGGCATCAACCCAAGGGGCGGCAGCAACGGAAGCAGAAAATAGTAAACCAGATGCAACGCTAGCAGCGAGGATAGTGGGGGTCAAAAAAGCCTTCATAACATCCTTTTCATTATCATCGCGAGGCCTGATGCCTCAAAGGTTTTATAGAAATACTCAGCCTTATCAGGCTTTTGCGAGGTTAAGCTTGGCGGTCAACGCGCTTGCCACCTCAGGGTGTACAAATTGACTCACATCGCCGCCATGCAGCGCGACTTCCTTCACTAAGGTGGAAGAAATAAAAGAGTTTTCTTCAGCCGGTGTTAAAAATACGCTCTCAAGATCAGGGCTTAATCTGCGATTCATGTTGGCCAATTGGAATTCATACTCAAAGTCGGAAACCGCACGCAAACCACGCACCAGCACGCTCGCACGCTGTTCCTTGGCAAAATCCACCAGCAAGCCCGAAAAACCAACCACTTCCACATTATCCAAATGGGCCGTGACGCGGTTTACCAGCTCAACGCGCTCCTCAAGAGTAAACCTTGGCTGCTTAGATGGATTGGCCGCAATGCCAATAATCACATGCTTAAACAACTTAGCCGCACGCTCAATCAAATCGGCATGACCATTGGTAATGGGATCGAAAGTCCCAGGATAAATCGCTCTTGTGTGCACTTTGCTGACTCGACTCAGATAGATACCCAAAAATCATTGCCGCCAGTCTACTCGTTTTAGCCACTTGAGTGAATCATCCCGATTAAAACCGCTGAAAATCCCGTTAAAAATTGAAATACTGGCAAGAATTCCTCGGATTAAGCCCATGTAAAGGCATGAACTGATATAATGCCGACTCGCTATATATTGGCTTAAGTAGGCAGCGGCTTTCGTCCAACCAAGATGGATTGAAACCACACCACAACCGATTAAGTCCACGTAATCAGAGCACTTATATGAAAAAAATCGCCATTTTTTGCCATAACTTTTTCTCTAACGGCACAGTCAAAATCGCCTTATCCCAGGCAGAAGTGCTACAGGAAGCCGGGCAAGATGTTCACCTCTTTGTGTTCCATAAAGAAGGGGATTTTATGCCGCCAGAAAATGTGACGATTCATTACCTATATGAAGCAGGTCAAAAGCCAAGCCTACAGGAGCAAAGACATCGCCTGCAGGCCAAGGTGGCCGAAGCGGAACAATCGGGTAAGTTCTCGCTATTCTTAAGTAACTCGACCGACTGCGATGTCGTTGTTACCGGCTGCGATTTCGATCCCTGCTATTACTTTTGCCACTGCGCCCTTAAGCAAGAACTCTTGATGGAATTAAAGCGTGGTCCAGTGCATTTCTGGCGTCGCTGGAAAAAGGCTAAAGCACTGATTGGCAAAAAGATCATCACGGTTTCCAATGGTATCGCCGCAGAGCTTAGAGCCACTTCTTGGCTGAAGCCGCAAAGCGTTCAGACCATCTATAATCCCTTTAGATTGGAGGAAATCCGCAAGAAGACTCAAGAAGAAATTGCCGAGATCCCAAGTGAGCCTTATATGATCCATGTCGGTCGCGTGACACGGCAAAAACGCCACGACATTTTATTTAAGGCACTTAGGGATATGCCAACGGCCCCTAAGCTTGTCCTGCTGTGCAACCGCCCCAAAAAGGCACGCAAACTCGCCAAGAAATACGGTGTCGAACACAGAATCATCACACCAGGGTTTCAACACAATCCCTACGCTTGGATTGCCAAAGCCGAGTTGATGTTACTCAGCTCAGATTTTGAAGGCCTACCGACAGTTGTGATTGAGTCTTTAGCCTGTGGTACGCCTGTCGTCAGTACGGATTGTCCACACGGACCCAATGAAATTCTCACAGGGCATTTAGCACAATATCTCGTCCCGGTTCGCCAACCTGCGTTGTTGGCACAAAAGGCACTGGAGTGCTTAGCCACCCCACCAGCCTTAGACAATCTAGAAATATTAAAGGCCGTAGATAGCCAATATATTGCAGCTCAATATATTAATTTAGCAATTTAAATTATTATCAATGAGTGTACTTGGAGTTAATGTGAAAAAATTAATTGTTGATTTAGACGGTACTATTACACTTGCGAATACTACTGATTATGAAAAAGTTTTACCTAATATAGCGTTAATTGAGAAGCTGAAAGAATATAAAAATTCTGGATTTTGCATTGTAATTGCAACAGCAAGAAATATGCGAACATACGATGGGAATGTTGGAAAAATCAACATACATACTTTACCAAAAATAATAAAGTGGTTAGATAAATATGAAGTTCCTTATGATGAAATTATAGTAGGAAAACCCTGGTGTGGAAATGATGGTTTTTATGTTGATGATAAAGCAATTCGCCCATCTGAGTTTTTAAATATGGATTTAAATGAAATCCATATTCTACTAAATAAGGAAATTATATGTTTTTAATTATGTCAGGCGCATATGTTACCGAAGATCTTAAAGCTGAATTCGGAACAATACCACCTGCCTTTTTACCTTTAGGTAACAGACGACTATTCCAACATCAAATAAGAAAAATCCCTCAGGGAAAGAGTATTTACCTTTCCATACCAGATTCTTATGAAATGTCCGAAGTAGATAATAAATGGCTAGCTACTCATAACGTTAATATAATTCGTACGCCAGAAAATCTTTCTATCGGCGAGGCTATTGTCACATGTTTAAACATTGCAGAAGAAGTGTTTACAAATTCACTCAGTATTCTCTTTGGAGATACATTACTGGAGAGTTATCCAACCGAATGTGATATTATAGCAACAGCTAATACACTAGATAACTATACATGGTCCACTTTCTCAACAAAAAACGAAATTAGTTGGAAAGAAAATAAACAAATTATATGTGGTTATTTTAACTTTAGTCACCCAAAGAAGCTAATAAAATGTATCACGCTTGAGCGTTGGGACTTTATAAATGGAGTAAATCGTTACAATAATGAAAATAGCCTCTCAAATTTTAAAATAAAAAAATGGTATGATTTCGGCCATATAAACACATATTACCACTCGAAAACAGCCTTTACAACACAAAGAGCTTTCAATAATTTAAAAATAAACCAAACACAAATTACAAAATCTAGCAAAAACAATAATAAAATTCTCGCTGAAGCAAACTGGTTTGAATCGCTACCACCAATGCTCAGAGTTTATACTCCACAATATTTGGGATGTACAGAAGATAAATCAGGGAATTATCGCTATTCTTTAGAATATCTTCACAACATTTCTTTAAATGAATTATTTGTTTTCACAGAGATTCCAACTAGCATCTGGGATAATATTTTCACTCATTGCATAAAATTCATTGATGATTGTAAAGAAATAAAAAATATTAAAAATGAAAGTTTTTTCAATGAATTACTCATCGTAAAAACAAAAGATAGACTAAATGAGTATCTCTTGAGTGAAAAAATAAAAATTGACGAAAAGTGGACATTTAACAAAAATGTTAAATGTAGCATTTTAGATATTTTGGATATAAGCAAAAAATATCTTCCAACAGAAAGCAAGCACACAACATTAATGCATGGAGATTTTTGCTTTAGCAATATTTTGTATGATTTTAGATCGGATAAGATAAAAGTTATAGACCCAAGAGGAATTACACATCAAGGGCATATAAGCATTTATGGTGATATCTTCTATGACATAGCTAAGCTAAGTCACTCCGTATTGGGAATGTATGACTGGATTGTTGCAGGTTACCATCAAACAAGTGTTGATTACGCTAAAAAAGAATTGTCAATAATATTGCCAAATGATAATAGAATAGACAAAATAAAATCATCATTTTTAAATAAGATTTGCAAGCATTACAATCTAACACCTTTAAATATATATGCCATGCAAATTCAACTTTTCTTATCGATGTTAACATTACACTCTGACGATAAGTATAGGCAGTCAGGGTTATTTGTTAATACATTCAGAATTTACAGTATTATGAAGGAGTTAATAAAATGATTGTAATTCCAATGGCTGGACTAAGTAGTAGATTTTTTAAAGAAGGATATGATAAACCCAAATACATGTTACTGGCTCATGGATTAACTCTGTTTGAACACTCAGTTAAAAGCTTTGAGAAATATTTTCAAAGTGAAGAATTTATTTTTATAGTTCGAGATATTCATGAAACACCTAAGTTTGTAAGAAATAAATCAGAGATGCTAGGTATTAAAAAATTTAAAATAATAGTTATTCATGAAAATACAAAGGGACAGGCAGAGACAGTTTTTCTCGGCTTAAAAAATATTAACAAAACAGAAGAACCAATCACTATTTTCAACATAGACACATTTAGACCAGGATTTATATATCCGGAATTGAAAATGGTAGAAGATGGCTACTTGGAAGTCTTTCAGGGCGAAGGGGATAACTGGTCATTTGTGAGAGCAAGCTCCAATGAAAATACCTTGATTGACTTAACGACTGAAAAAAAACCTATATCTAACTTATGCTGCACTGGGTTATATTATTTTAAAAATAGCAAAGATTACATAGATGCATATAATGATTACATAACTCTCCCTATAGAAGAATGGGAAAAGGGAGAACTATATGTAGCACCGTTGTATAATTATCTCATAAAAAAAAATAAAAAAATACATTATAATTTAATATCCAGAGAGGATGTAATATTTTGCGGAGTTCCTTCAGAATATAAAGAGTTTCTATCAAAAAAATGATAAAAAATATTTAACTACAATGCATTAAACATGCATTGTAGTATAAACTTATTTTTTTAACTTATTCCAAAAACCTCTTAGACCAGATTTTTTCAAGATCAACTTATTTATGAAATATAGATTATATATTAATCTTCCAAATGCATTTCCATTGATAAAATATGCCTGGTCTCTATAGGGACGCTTAAATCTTCGAGGAATATCTATACCTAGCTTTTTAAAAGATAAAAAATTAAAATCCTCTTGAATTTGTGACTTTGCCAATAGACACCGCTCAAGGCTAACATTTCGTTCAGCATTTATTTCAATGTCTGGAAAATAGTTTTTATAAAAACGTCGTCCCAACATTTGCTCGACTGTTCTATAGTCATCATAATGAAGATAATTTTTGTCTGTATCACTAAAAAGATCACCCTTCCAATACTTTATAACATCTTCAGAATATCCTACAAATATAAAGTCACTTAAGTGATAATCAACATAACTCCTTCCACCAAATTTAAAGTACTCTGTACGACTATATATATCTAATATGGTCAAACGCCCTTTAAACCTACTAGTTTTAACCAATAAAGAAGGAAGAATATCTATCAAATTATTATTGACAAATTTAAAATCAGATCTAACTTTACAACAATAAATGGATTCGACCAATTCTAATCCGGCTAGAACACCATGTATTTGCCTATTCACATTCTCAAATTTTGGAATAGAATTGATACATCCAGTTTGATTATGGCCTACGTCATCTGGACAAACGACAAGATCTATTAAAGATAATGTTTCAAGAGGAATCACAACATTATCTGACCTTGAATATATTATTTTTGAATCTGGAAAATATTTTCGTAAAGATCTAAAGCAATCGTCAGAAGAAATGTGATTTCTATCTGTATGCAGAAAATAAGGTCCTTGTACAACAAAAGTAAGCTCTTTCATTTTTATCTCAAAGCAACTTTACACTAATCATAAGTCAAAATTTTATAAAAACTTCCAATAACCTAACTTGCGGCGCATTTTAAAGTGTCGCAGTAGGTTCAATGGCTTAGGTTTAAGCCAAGCGGTTCCCTTATCGATCAAGGCATCGGTCGCCGCGAGTACACGCTGGCTAGACTGACCATCTCCCGTGGGGTGAATTTGATTGCAATAATCATGGATATGCGCCATCAAATCATCGGGGCGGCTAAGCGCTCTAGTGAGTGCAGGTTCAATCTCTTCGACTCGGTTAATATCGATTAAATGCGCCTTCGGTGACTGATTTTTAAAGGTCACCACTGGCTTACGCTGCATTAAAAACATCAATAAAATCGAGGAGGTATCGCAGAGCATCACATCTCCCGCCTGCAGAAGCGGGATCACGTTGTCGGTTTCCACAAACTGGAGATTCTCATTTTCGAGAGTCTTGTATTGCTCAACAATACTTGGCTTCATCTTAGGGTGGAATTGTACCAGCCAGCGCCACTGGCTCTTTTGCGACAGGGCTTTAATCTGCTCGAATACCTCAGGCGCACAGGTCAGACTGGGGGAGAATGTCGAGCAAAACAGTACTACGGGCCGTGGATCATCGGGCTTAATGTAAGGATTATCTTTATTTTCAATAAATAAAGGATCGAGCGCTGGCCAGCCAGTTTCGGCCACAGTAAAGGTACCGATTTTTTTCTCTAGCTCAAGGAACGGCAGCGTCGTCGCCGGCCCTTGAGTGCAATACAAATCAAAGCAATCGCGGATTTCGAAGTGATCTTCTCGCCCCTTATGATTCATTTTGCCCGCATTAAAACCGTGGAACACCCCCACCTTGACCCCAGGGATAAAGCTTGGCACTACGTTACCCGGCACGAACACCGCATCGGGTTTCCATGCCTTAACAGCATCGATATCGGGTAAGCGTTTTTCATCCGCTTTAAGGAATTTGGGGTCGACCTCACGGCCTTCGAGGAACCAACACGCCTCATCGCCACGCGCCAGAATCACTTGCTGCAGCGGCCTTAGCATCGCATAGGAATAGTTCTGTGCTATGTAGAACAAATAACGTCTTTTATTTGATTTACGCGCTTCCACCGCTTTCTCCTTGGGTAAATTATTTCGCTAGCGCGAGATATTGTTCGGCAATCGCAGTCGCATCCACCTTAGCTAAAATCTCCACATTGTCGAGGGATGGCGGCTGGGCGACCACGGCGTCAATCATCTTGGCCAAGGCCGCAGGATTACGACGGGGAACAAGATAGGGAGCCAAATTTCCGGTCAAAATCTCATTCGGCCCATGTGGGCAATCGGTACTGACCACTGGCGTGCCGCATGCTAAGGACTCGATTAATACCGTCGGCAATCCTTCAAAATCAGAACTCAGCACCAGAGCTTTAGCACGTTTTATCCAAGGAAAAGGATTGCTCTGGAATCCAGGAATGATTAAACGCTTCTCGATGCCGTATTTCTTCGCCGCTTTAATCGCCTTCTTGTGGTTATGGCATAACAGCACCACAGGTAACTGATTTTGGGTCTGTTTAAGGGCCTCAAACAACACATCGTGGCGCTTCTGCTTAGCAAAACGCCCCACGTGGATCAGATAGTCACCCTGAGGGATTTGCGGATTATCTTGCTGTGACTGGGCAACAATCTCATTAAATTCAAATGGATTGTAGATAGTTCGCATTGATGCAGGCTGCAAACGTCCCTTAGCTTGAATCTCTTTAGCTATGCCGTTGGACACAGTGATCAAATGCTGACCATTGAGCGCTTTTTTCGCCCGCAGTTTCTTAAAGTAGGCGAAGGGGCCTAACTTAAACTGACGACTCAATTCTTCTTCAACCGATGAGTGCACAATCACATAGAGTGGTGTCACCCCGGTTTTGGTCATCATCAAATTGGTCTTATCAAGATTAGATAAAAACAGATCGAACTTACCGACTCGGGACTCAATCTCGGCAATCTTTGCCCGTAACTTATCGACCGATGCACCTAGGCGCCCGAAGCGGTCATAATCTTTATCTTTGTCGGCAAAACATTGATGAACAGGTAAATTGTCTGGCGTTTCGTAATAACGATTATCTTCCATGACCAAAAAATGCGGCTCATGCCCTAGGCTAATAAACTGCTTTGCCAAGGTAATCATGACCTTCTCGGCTCCACCACCCGCTAAACTGTCGATGGCTATGGCTATCCGCATGATTTTTCTCCTAAACGATAATCTAAAACTCAGGGTGACAGGCTAACAGTGGTTAACTGTGTGTCTGCTGAATAACCTGATCAAATTTCTCTATCACTGCTTCGACACTAATTAGCGCCATAAGGTGCTCGCCCTTTGCACGGGTGCCCCATTTCACCTCACCGCTTTGCTGTGAGGCGATGGCCTCCTGATAGGCGCTCACCACATATTGCTGCGATAAATAAGGCCCAGTGCGACCTGGGTTAGAATGGGCATACAAACCTATGACTGGCGTCCCTTGCGTGACCGCCATATGTGCAGGGCCCGTATCGGGCCCTAGCACTAGGCTGGCGCGTTTCAGCAGAGCCAGTAATTGAGTCAAACTGGTTTTGCCGACTAAGTTATCGAGTTTCGCAGAACATGCATTGGCAATATCGTCGGCCAATGTCTTTTCAAGTGCTGTTGGGCCACCGCAGAGAATGACTCGATAACCCTTATTCACAGCATGTTGCGCCACGGCGGCATAACGCTCGGGCAGCCAATTACGCTCGGCTTTACTGGCGGCCGCGCAAATGACCAATACCTTCTCGCCATCGGCAATCTGACGCTGAGCAAATTCAGTATCCGCTTGAGGGACTGGAATATTCCAACTCGGGGTGATATCGCTAACGCCTATCGCCTTGGCGAACCCCATAAAGCCGTCCAGCACATGGGGCTGAGCTAAAGGTTCGACCCTATGATTGGTGACCAGCCATTGACCTTCTTTGGCGCGGGCACGGTCGAATCCGACCCGAATCTTTGCCGAAATCGCGAGGGAGGCCAAGGTCGCCCGCAGCGCCACTTGCATGTGTAGCAAGACATCGAAGCGACGGCCTTTCAGCGCCTTATGCAGATTAAAGTAACTGCGCCAGCCCTGGGATTTATCGAAAATCACAAACTCAATACCGGGCAAGTGCTTTAATAGTTGGTATTCAAGTTTGCCTATCACCCAAGTGATTTTGAGCTGGGGATATTGGCGTTGAATCGCCTGCACCATAGCCACGGCATGACAGACGTCACCGATAGCCGATAGCCTAAGCAGGCAGAGAGAATTCATGGTGTTGGGATTTAAACTCAAGCGAATAGCTCTTAAGGTTATTTGGCGCAAGCTAAGGATCTTAATGTAGAATGGCCGCAGGTGCCACGCTTAAGTCAACAAATCTCCCATGAACGCACAAATCAAAATCATAAATACCGCCGATGGCTATATGGCGCTTTGCCAAGATACGCCTGAAGACATCACACCTGCTTGGTTTTCGGTGGATTTTTGGCGTGAAAAAGCCGCGGTAGTGGGATCATCCAAGGGACGTTACACCACTTGGTTTGTAGCCTTCAGCGAGCGCCATTGGGTATTGCGACATTACTGGCGCGGCGGCCTGATGGAGAAATTCAGTAAGGATGCCTACTTCTATACCGGGCTTGAAAACACCCGCGCCATGGGCGAATTAAGGCTGCTAGACCTGCTCTACCGCGAGCAATTCGCGGTGCCTAAACCTATTGCCGCCAATATTGTACGCGATGGTTTGTTTTACCGTGCCGACATTATTATCGAGCGGGTCGATGGCGCCGAAGACTTGGTCGCCAAGTTAACCAAAGGCTCTATGAGCCAAGCCCAATGGCAAGCACTCGGCGCCACTATTGCCCAATTTCATCGTCGCGGCGTTTACCATGCCGACTTAAACGCGAAGAATATTTTGTGGCAACCCCAGCAAGCAGATGACGCACAAGAGCGTTTCTATCTGATTGATTTTGATCGGGGTGAAATCAAAACGCCCAATGCCCAATGGCAGAAGGCGAACCTTGATAGGCTGCTACGCTCCTTCAATAAAGAACAAGGTAAGCAGACAACACTTGCATTTAAGCCCGCCGACTGGACGGCTCTGCTCGCGGGCTATTACTCAGTTATTCCCCAAGCCTAATACCTCAGTGGCGTTAGGCTGTTTGGCGCACGAGTAACGATTCGGCGAGAGCAAACTGACGCTGCAAGGCACCACGATTCGCTTCGACCACGGCAAGGCCAGCTTCAGCCGCTTGTTGACGTA
>NZ_JBKEDJ010000032.1:0-113739 GCF_047975355.1 Shewanella sp.
CAAGGTGATGCGTGGTCAATCAGACCAAAATATTCTTTATAACCCGCTGGTTGGCCTGAGTTACCCGCCGCCACCGCGACAGAAATACCGGCTTCGCGAGCAGACAAGAAGGCTAATTCCACATCATCTACCCAAGGGTTTGAATCTTGGCCACCGATGGAGAAGTTGATGACATCAACGCCATCGCTGATTGCATCTTCAATACCGGCAATCAGCGCCTCACCTGGACAACCTGCATTCAGCTGGTTATCCGGATGACACACTTGGTAAGCGACGATGTTCGCATGGGGCGCGACACCACTCATGCGCGGGAACAGATTCGGTTTAATCACAGCGCCATCGGAAACGGCTTTGCCACCTTCTGGGCTAACATAATCCACATCCAGCAGCACGTTACCCGCTGCGGTTGAGGCAACGTGTGAACCGTGGCCTTGATAGTCTTCACCTACGGCAGGGCGAGTCGCACCATAAACACCGCTGGTAAAGTTATCGGTAATAACTGGGTATGAGCGAACGCCAATTAACTTGTCGTTACACATGGTCTCAAAACCGCTCTTGGTACAGTCACCTACGTAGTTACCGGCGCCCCAAGGGTTGCTGTGCTTATAACCATCGTCACCGACAGCGGCAAATGAGCGGTGATCTGAGTTAATCCCGGTATCGACGATACCAACAATAATCCCCTCACCTTTGTAAGGCACGGCCTCTGTCGCTTCACCCGACCAAATCTTATCGGCTTGGATAAGCTCAGGGCCCGCATCCGAGAATAGCTCATAGTTTTTCGAGCGACGTACCGAAGACACATTGGCTAACTGAGACACGCGCTGCGCCTCTTCCTGTGTCATCGCCATCGAGAAACCGTTCACCGCATTAGTAAATTGTTGGCGAACTTGGCGCGCACCGACGGTCGATTGAATGTCAGCGATCACTTGTCTTTGGCTATCGAGTAAGCGGCTACGGTAGTTCTTTACTGCACTACTTGCAGGTTGTCCGGCAACGAATAATTTTTGGCTTGACGATTTCGCAACGGTTTTGCTGGCGTTGCTGCTAGCAAACAGTTCCGTACTCACTTGTGCCAGTGGTTTTTGGTTTAAGCGAACGATGTAGATCTGCTCACCGGTCAAACCTTCCTCATATTCGAATTTGTTAGCTTGAGGGGTAATTTGAAGGTTGAGTCCAACCCCTTGTGCCGAATCATCGATCTCGGCTTGGGGAGCATTTAACTTTGCAATTTGTTCTGGTGTTAACTGCAAACCTTTAAGTTGATGTACATCGCCTATGCTAGCAGCAGCCTGCATAGCACCAGCACCATAAAGGGCGGCAGCAATAGTACAAGTTAGTATTTTAAGCTTCACTTTGCTTTCTCCATTATTGTTATCGCAAGCCGTTTATCACGGACAAGCTGCCTAGCGGCCAACCATCTAAGCACTCAAGCTGGAGAAAACAGTAACACTTTTACGTAGCATTTTGTACAATTTGATAACACACAAAAAACACAAAACTCACACACTCCTTTGCAGACAAAGATGTAGCATTTTGTAGCACTATGAATAATTATGCTTAAATTCTGTGAACAAAATGATAGGCTGAGGCTCGTCTTAATGCGGTTTAGCAAAGTATTTGAACAACATTGGGGATTATCTAAGAAGTGACAGTTAAGGTTAAAAAACGATTCTTACTGCTCGCACTACTACTAAGTCAGAGTGCCGCGCTGCAAGCTAAAGAAATTGAAACAGTTTCCGCCGGAGACTGGCAGATTTCCCTTGCCGCAGGTTATGGCGCACTCGAAAACCCAAGGGCTAAGGTGGAAAACATCAGCACTTGGATACTGCCCACTTGGTATTATTACGGTGAAAACTTTTATGTCGAAAACTTCACCTTAGGTTACAGCCTGTACGAATCAGATAGCTTTATTGTCGACGTGCAGACGCGTTTTAATGAGGATGGTTTTTTCTACGAATTCGATGGACTGAATAAACTATTACTGAGTGATATTTTAGGTTACACCCCAGTGAAACAGCCCATTAATCCTAAAGTCGTCAAATTCGAGGAAATTGAACGCAATCTTTCCTACCTAGGTGGACTCAACGCCACTTGGGTGACTCCCTATCTCGATGTCAGCCTAGGTTACTTCCATGATATTACTGGGGTTCATCAAGGTAACGAGATCCAAATTAGGCTAAAACGCAGTCAGGCGTTTTCTTGGGGCGCATTAGGCTTTGAAGTCGGTGCCATTCGAAAAAGTGAGAGCCTCGTCAGTTACTACTACAAGCTCACTAAAGAGGAAGAAGGCCCACTGCATCCCAAATACACCCCCTCTGCCGCCATCAATTATCATGCTCGCACTGTGGTTAATGTGCCCATTTTCGACAGCGTTAATTTTGTGGCGATACTCGAATATACTTGGCTAGGACAAGAAATCACTGACAGTGTATTAATAGATAAAGCTGGCTATATTTCTGGATTTGTTGGAATTAGCTATGACTTCTAAGGCGTACCATTCCAATTCTGTGTGGCTCATCTACTGCACCTATTGCAGTTTAATTCTCGCCTGTTTCGTGAGTCTATCTTCCTTTGCTGACGAACTAAAGATTACACCAAATACTTGCGCGGTCACCCTCGAAAAACCCGATTGCCATTTAGACTTACTCATTGAATATCAATCGGATATTCCACAGTCGCTCTGTATTTGGTTAACCACAGAATCAGTGGCTATCGCCTGCTTTCAAGATAAACTCGATTTTAAATACCAAGTACAACTCACCTTAGCGAAAGACACCTTATTCGAACTTAGGGATCCTAAAAGCAATAACTTAGTGACTACGGCGTTAGTCAAAGTCGCTAAGTTTGAACCCGCCAATCCCAGAAGACGTCGTGGACTGAGCTGGAACTTATTATGACAAGCGCGCCAATGCCTGAACCCCTATTGCAAATCCTACTGATTGAAGACGACCAACCTCTTGCCGAGCTGGTCTGCACTTATTTAACCCAAGAGGGCTATAAGCTTATCCATTTGGACAATGCTGAAGATGCGCTCATTCGCCAAGATACCGATGATTTTGACCTGATTATTTGCGATGTCATGCTCCCTGGGCAGGATGGTTTTAGTATCTACCCGCAGCTGGCGGCAAGTTATCCCTGCCCAATTATTTTCCTGACGGCGCTCGACAATCATGCAGATCAAATTCGTGGATTAAATTTGGGCGCCTGCGATTACTTACTCAAACCTGTGGTTCCACCTCTGCTCCTAGCTCGAATAAAAGCCAATCTACGCAAACAACAATCCAGCAGCAGCCGCAGTAAGCTCAAGTTACACAACCTCTATTTAGACCCCAACCTACAGCAAGTTAACCTAGGTGATGAAGCCTTATCCTTCACCACCAAAGAGTTTTCTCTGCTGTGGATCTTCGCCCTGCATGCCGGCAAAGTCTTGTCTCGAGAGTTTTTATTCGAACAACTCGTCGGCCGTGAATATGACGGTTTAGACAGGGCCATAGACTTAAAAATCAGCCGCCTGCGTAAACGCTTAGATGAGCTCAATGTGCCAGGATTAGCCATTACGACTATTCACGGAAAAGGCTATTTATTCAATTACTTACCAAAAAAAGGCTAGGTTTAACCGGAATGAAATTTCAGTTCTACCGCTTGTTTATTTTTTTATTGTTGTCCTGCGGATTAGTGATCTGGAGCTTTGGTGAACTCGCCGAGCATTTTGCCCATGATGAGTATAACTACCAAATCGACGTTGACGACCTACTACAAAACTATGATAAGCAGCTTCCTAGGATAAAACGCATACCAGTTGATGCCCTGTCCCTGCCTGAAAATCTGCAATCCTCACTGCAACAAGGCGCGACTATCGCCCTACGCCATAGTAGTAATGAACTCTATTACTACCACTTAGAGAAAGATAAACAGCACATTTTGATGTTAGGCCCAGTGCAAACCTCTGCGCCCAAAGAGCGTAATACTAGTTTGATTTTATTGGGATTATATTCATCTCTGTGTTTGGTTGCTCTGTGGTGGATTTGGCCCGTATTTCGGGATCTGAACCATCTGCAACGTGCAGCAATTGAGTTTGGTCAATCCCCGCGCAAACGCCCCAACGAAGTCCATAAACACTCGGCTATTTTCCCGCTGGCCAAAGCCTTTAACAGTGTTAGCCACCAAATTGTCGACTTTGTACAAATGCATAAGGAATTATCCCGCACTATCTCCCACGAGGTACGTACCCCCTTAGCTCGGATGCGTTTTGCTCTGGAAATTATTCGGCCACAAATCGATGCTAATTATGCTAACCGATTAAACGAAGATATTGATGATATTGAACAACTCGCGGCAAATTACCTGTCCTTTGCCCGCCTAGAACATAAAGAAGAAACCTTAAATCAAGAATCTCAATCCATTGAATTATTTATGGAAAAGCTGGCTCATAAATATGCTATCTACCAGTCTAAGTTCAATATTGTGTTTCACTATGAACCGCTGCAGGCCCATTTCGACCCCATTGCCATGACGATTGCGATTCAAAACCTAGTTCAAAACGCCATGCGCTTCGCAAGCCATGAAATCCATGCCCACTTCTATCAGGAAAACGGTATAAATCGTATCAGTGTCGAGGATGATGGTCCGGGATTTGAAGGCAAAGGCAAAAAATTGGTGGCCGCCTTCGAACGGGATAGCCAACAGAGCGATACCAGCGGTTATGGTTTAGGGCTGTATATAGTCAAAAAAATTGCCACTTGGCATTATGGTACGCTGAAATTAAGCCGCTCAAAGACCTTAGGTGGCGCCGAAATCAGCATAATCTGGGACGATGCCTTAACGCCCAAAGCCGATACTGACGCCGAGTAATTGAGTGCTGAGGTTTAGTCTTTTACTAATAAGGCTAACACTTCGAAATGATCCGAGTGAGGAAAGAGATCGAACAACTGTACCTTAGTTAACCGATAACCACGAATATGGGCAAGATCCTTGGCAAGAGTTTTAGGATTGCAACTAGAATACAAAATCGCCTTAGGCGCAAACTCACTTAAGGCATGGCACAGGGACTCACCAATCCCGCGGCGCGGTGGATTAACGATAATCAAATCGGGCTTCGTTTGCGCCGCCTCGCCCTTGGCAAAGTCGGTAGAATCTAGCGCCATAAACTGTACTTTATCCAGCCCCATCTGCTGCGCCGACATCTTAGCGCAGGCAATGGCCTCGGCTTCAATTTCAATCCCCGTCAGCGGAATATCCTTAGTCGCACAGTGCAAACCAAAGCCGCCCACACCACAAAATAAATCCCAAAGGGACTTAGGCGCAAAGTCAGCCACCCACTCACGGGCGGTTTGATACAGCTTTACCGCCACCTGCGGATTGGTTTGAAAAAAGCTTTTTGGGCGAATAAACAAAGGTACATCGTTAAAGCGCTCTTCGAGGCGAGTGTTTTCGGTGAGGAAAATCTCCTCTTCACCCTCCAAGATAGCCATATGAACAGGTTGCAAATTGACTGAGACGACTTTGATCTGCGGATATTCAACCATCAACGCAGGCAATTCACGCTCAATACGGGCGATAGCATCCCGCGAGCGTAGCACAAACCGCAACATATACTCGCCACGCACTTGGCTGCGCGTCAGTAGGATAAATTTAAGCTCGCCCTTGGCTTTATCGACACGGTAAGGCGGAATGCCCGCCTGCTGTACAAAGCGCTCTAAACGGTGGAGTAAGGCTTGCATATCAGCAGGATACAACAGACAGTCACACAGGCTCACCGCTTCGCCGCTGGGGCTAACAATCCCCAACACGGGGGTGTGAGCAGCGCCCAGCGCCACCATTTTGGCCTTGTTACGAAAACCGCTGCTGTCACCCACTACTGGCGGCAACAATTGAGTGTGAGTGTTATCGACAAAAGGAGCTAACAATTGCTGCAATTCTTGGGTTTTCGCCGCCAATTGTTGCGCCATAGGTTGCTTAATATGGCGACAGGATTGGCATTGGCCTCGTTCAAAATACCCACATTGTACTAATGTACTCACAGCATCGTACCCACAGCAGTTCCCGTCTATCTTATCTATTGAGATGGCGAGTGAAATTTGGATGACAACTCAAGCCTAACAAACACAACTAAGACCTCAGTCAAAAAGCGCCACACTTTAGCGTTTTTATGCCGAAAAATCACCTCGAAGTGCAGCATCAAGCCCTTGTATGGGCTAAATTAACTTAATCTCAGGCTATCCACATCGGCTTTAGTAGTACGTTTCCCGAGTTTTTGTTCAATCCACTCAAGCACTTCTGCTGAAGTACTCCTAAAGGTAGTAAGTTTTCCACCGTATAGACTCAGCAGCCTTGGATGAGAAACAGAGGTTTGCATTAACGTGTCCCGTGGGCGCTCAAAGGCGGAGTTCGCCTGTTTGGGTAGAGCTCTCACCCCGCAAAAGGTCTGCACTATCTTCGTTTTAAGCTCGTCAACCGAGGGAGACAGCGGAAAGTAATGGCGATATATCCCTAAGAGATAATTCATTTCTGACTCAGTGACTTGGGGCGGTGAATCTAGGGAAGTCAGCTCAGTTTCCGTGGTGCCAATCAGCATTTTGCCATACCAAGGCATCACAAAAATCACCCGCTTATCGAAGCAAGACTCTAGGTATAAGATGCCTTCGGGAGCGGGTAAATCAAGCAGCAGATGCGCGCCCTGCACCCAATCAAGCTCAACCCCTGCCAGTGGCGGTGTGACTTTCGCAATCACCTCATTGACCCAAGGGCCTGCGGCATTTATCACTAATTTAGTGTCTATCTGTTGGACTGCGCCGCGATGACGAAAACTCAGTTCAATCAACTCACTCATATGATTAAGCTGCAAAAACTCCGCCTCAGCATAAATATGAGCGCCCAACGACTCTGCACTACGCGCCACCGCCTGGGTAAGCAATTTATCGTCGGTTTGCGCATCCCAATATTGGAACACCGCCTTTAAACCTTGGAGTTTAAGCCCGTTAAAACGATGCCAATGCACGGCAGGTATCGACACAAAGCGGCCAAGCGGGTCAAATTCACTTAACAGTGCGTACAGACTCAAGCCCGCCCGAATCGTCCACGGATTGCGTTGGCTATCTTGATAGACGGGAATATAAAAAGGCACAGGTTTGACTAAGCTTGGCGCGAAGTCGAGTAAATGGCGCCTCTCCAGTAGTGATTTACGCACTAAGTTCAATTGACCACTTTCGAGATAACGTAAACCTCCGTGGATCAACTTGCTAGAATTGGCCGAGGTTTGGCCACCAATCTCGCCTTTTTCGATAAGTAAGGTTGAATATCCGGCCGCCGCAGCGTATTGGGCTATGCCCACACCGCTGATCCCACCGCCGATAATCGCAATGTCGTATGTACTCATACAGGCTTTACCCATCCCTACACCTTGATGACTTGTTTATCCATGTCTCCAATCCTTTGCCGTATATCTTGGGCAATCACACTATTCGATACTGGCGTGCAATTGTTTTAACGCTTTGTCACACATGGCTTTTAGTGCCTTAAAATCATCAATTTCTGCGCCAATTTTACAGCGCATCAGATGCGGGATCTCACTCGCCTCGAGCTTAAGCGCCTGCCCAACGGGGGTCAAAGACAGCACTCGAACCCTTTCATCCTGTTCGCTGCGCCCACGGCTCACCAAGCCCTTCGACTCTAAACGTTTTAACAGAGGCGTCAACGTCCCCGAATCGAGGAACAATTTATCCCCTAAGGTCTTCACGCTGATCCCCTGCTCCTGCCACAAAACCAGCATAACCAAGTACTGGGGATAGGTTAAATCTAGCTTATCTAGCATAGGTCGATAGGCACGCACCATAGCATTAGCGGCACTGTAAAGAGAGAAGCAAACCTGATTCTCTAAACATAAGGCATTGTCTATTTGGGCATTTTCAGCTGAATCCTGTGATTTTGCTGAGGATGATAACTCTGAATTAGGCATAGTCGATCCAAAAAACTTAAATATATTGCGCACAATATACTTGCATTCATTGTAAAGATCGAATTATAGTTCATCACAATTGAATTGCGCGCAATTTAAATTACTATTTATCACTATGAGGAACGAAATATGAAAACATTATATGAAACCCAAGCTACCGCCAGAGCCGGTCGCCAAGGCCAAGTCAGTACCGATGATGGTTTACTCGATGTTGCGCTCGCCTATCCAAAGGCGATGGGCGGAAGTGGATTGGCAACCAACCCTGAGCAACTGTTCGCAGCGGGTTATGCAGCCTGTTTCTCTAATGCAGTTTTGCACGTTGCCAAAATCGGCAAGGTGGCCATTACTGAAGCGCCAGTGAGTGCTGTGGTTGGCATTGGTGCCAATGATGCGGGTGGCTTTGCCTTAACCGTCGCCCTAGAAGTGAATCTAGACCTTCCCCAAGCCGAGGCCGAAGCCCTAGTGCGTCATGCCCATCAAGTGTGTCCTTATTCCAACGCTACGCGTAATAATATCGATGTAAAACTGAGTGTTAATGGCGCGACATTAAACTAAGCCCCATAAAACAATAGACACAGCAGACCAAAAAGCACCTCAGGGTGCTTTTTGGATATATGCCGCTAAATCCCACAAGTGTAAACCTGCCTCACTTCCCAAAAAACCGCTAATCGCGAGTTAACTAACATTTCTTAATGCTTAATTTAATCAAGGGGATTGAATTCAGTAGAGTAGTAGTCAGAGAACCGTCTAAACACTAATAACCCCACGATTGTGGAGGCACTATGACTAAATACTTAACCAAATTTGCTCTGCTATGCTCCTTAGCACTGGCCATGTTGAGCACACCGAGTTGGGCCGAAACGCCCAATAACCCGGACCAAACTTGGCACTATGTGAATGCCCAAGGGGAGCTTAAAATCAAGCTCTACTTCTTTTGGTCAAAAACCTGCCCGCACTGCGCCGAGGCTCACCCCTTTATCGACTCACTGCCACAGAAATACCCTTGGATAGAACTCGAATCCCATATGGTTTCTGCCCCAGGCGTGCAGGAAATTTGGCAAGGTATCGCCACTAAGACCATGACAGAGGCTCGCTCTGTGCCTTATATGGCGAGCTGCGAAAAAGCCATTGTTGGTTACTCCAGCGAGGCGGTGACAGGTGAGTTTCTGGTGAATCGCTTGAAGAACTGCTACTTATCCCTTGGCGGTCAGCTGAGCGAAGCGGATATGCCGACAAAGGGAGCGGCGACAACTGCGCCTTCCAATAGTGAACCCCTCTTTGGCACCTGTGGAACCGACTCTGGCGAAGGTACCTGCGATGCAACGAGCCTAACAAGTACCGACCAAGCCGAAGTGCAACCCGTTGAATTACCGCTTGTGGGTGTGGTTACACCTGAGACTATGTCACTCCCCTTGTTGACCTTAGTACTCGCGGGCGTCGATGCCTTTAACCCCTGCGCCTTCTTCGTCCTGCTGTTTTTGCTGTCGATTATGGTTAACGCTAAGAGCCGCAGCCGTATGCTATTAGTCGGCGGGATCTTTGTGTTCTTCTCCGGCTTTATTTACTTCCTGTTTATGACGGCCTGGCTAAATATCTTCCAACTATTAGGCGCAGGTAGTGATGGCGGGATGATCATCTTGGCCGCGGGGATCTTAGCCTTGATCGCAGGCACGATAAACGTGAAGGATTATTTCTTCACCAAGGGGGAAGTCACCCTCTCTATGTCGGCGGAAAACCGCACAAGTCTTATTAAACGTATGGGAAAACTGTCGAATTCCAGCAGCTTAGGCGCGCTGATTGTCGGCTCGACAGTGCTGGCTATTTTAGCGAATGCCTACGAACTGCTCTGCACCGCAGGCTTCCCGATGATTTACACCAGTGTGCTATCCATGCATAATCTGCCGGACATTGAGCGCTATATGTATTTGGTTTTATACAATATTGTTTATGTGATCCCACTGGCGATTATTGTAATAGTGTTTAGTGCGACCTTAGGTAAACGCAAACTGACAGAAAAAGAAGGTCAAGCACTCAAGCTAATGTCGGGCGTGATGATGTTTGGTATGGGTGTCGCACTAGTGTTAGATCCGACCGCGCTACAGAGTGTAGGACTGGCACTGGGGTTAATTCTAGGTTCATTAGGGGTAACCGCCATCATAGTACTCAGTCGTAAGTTACTCACGACAAAAGCGAATAAAGCGGTATAAGCAATAGCGGGGTTTTGAATTGGCAAACTTGGGATAAAGGACTAAAGTAAGACCTGAGCTTGCCGATACAAAGACTCAGCTTACAATTGAGGTTAGTTATGTCTATTTCACTGAACACCCAAGCTATCACGCCTAACTTAGAAAATGGTGCCGTTGGCGTTAAAGTGGCGCAGTTAGCCAAAGAGCAGCAAAAGGCGGAAGGTCAAATTGCCGTTGATTTGATTAACGCTGCAACACCTCAACCCGTGGGAAATACTGGCCACAATATCAACACTACGGCCTAACCCACCCGCAATGTATTGATAAAAAAGCGCCCCGAAGTTCGGGGCGCTTTTTTGTTTAAGGCATTTGAGTGGAGTTAAGCCATTTGAACGGACTAATTAGATCTACCCGACTCTGCCCTAAGAAAAGGCATTACCATTGACATGCATAATAGTGAATGTCCACACCACAAACGCGAGTGGAATATGCACTAAGGCGTAGAAGCATTGATCCAGCCGACTCATTCCCTTGGCCAGCCAAATCAAATACAGATGCAGGCCAATCACCACAGGGAACAACATAAATAATGGATACAAGGCAAAAGGGCTGGCATCGGCTAATAGGCTGTGACTCAACAGCGCCCAAGCCACCATCAGCGCCGTGGTTAAAGGTGGCGTGGCAACACGATACTGCTCTGGATACGGGAACATCCTGGCCTCTTACACTTCTTCAATACTGATATGGTCAGTCGCCCAGCGATGGGGTGACGTCTAGGGTTTTCGAGCGATCAGCTGCGCCTTGGCACTTTCAGTACCTGCAGCATCGCTTAACCGACCTTCAAAGTAATGCAAAGGTTGCCAGTTAGCAAATACGGATTGCAGTTCGTTCTCTGTCAGTAAAAAGTCAGGGTTGCGAGGTCGACCAATTTGCGCCTGTTGCCAAGTAAAGGTCTCATACACAATCAGTCCACCGGACTTTAAGCTCGCAGTGATTTGCGGAAACAGTGGTCGATATAAGTAATTAAAGACTAATACAATATTAAAAGACTCTTGGGGTAACGGAGGCGCGCTGCCGTCTTCTAAATTCCACTGCCATTGATGTGCTTTGTCGTGTGTCAGCTTGGCTAAGGCACCCAAATCCTGGTCGATAAAGGTCACTTCACAACCTTGGGAGAGAAACCACAGACCATTTCGGCCCGAACCACAGGCTAAATCCAATACCTTAAGCCCTGTAAGCTCAGGCCATGAAAACTGGGTAATTAAGCTTGAGGCGGTGCTGAGTGTGGCGTGTGTCATCCCTTTATCTCTTTTTTAGTATCTATCTGTTTGCGATGCACAATCGAATAGTGCCTTAGCCCCGATGGGCCATGGGATACTACCACAGATAAAAATAACACTAAGATAAACAGTTCTGGCTTATAGTTGGCAAGCGGCACAAACAGGCAAAGCAGCCCTAATTTCCCGAGGGTTAACACGCCCTTGAGCTGAATTAACCAACGCCAATCTCGACTAATTTCCCACAACATCAATATGCTGCCGGTAATCATCGCCAGATACCAATAATTGAGCCATAGGGATTTCTCAACGGAAAGTAATATTCCGCCGCCCGCTCCAGCAATCCCCAATATATGTAAAGCTCTTAGGGTTGTTTTACTCAGCCGCTGTACCCAAAAACGTCTTTCAGACATCTGCTGCCTTGGCATAGATTTAACCCCTCAACACCACTAAAGTAACAATTTGGAAAAATATATTATATTTTATCAAAAAACACTGGTGACATTTCATTATTTACGGAATACTCACAGGATAAATATTCGAATATTTACACTAAACAATTAAATCGAAAATATTCTATAAAATTAGCATGTTAAAATAACAACTTCGTACAAGCCATTATTTTCCCACAATTATTCAGCAATGATAATTTAGCCCATCAAAATATGTTAACTCACGCAAGTTATACCGTATTCACTGAGTGATTAACTTCAATTTCGTTAATATTTTCAGCCATATTGCACATTTCAAATATGTAATTTTCGTTGTAACAATCGTTATGTGACCCAAGTACGCATATACCTCTTTAGATAGTGGTAACTTTGTTCATGGAGAATACTCTAAAAGTGCGTGAGCTACGTAAAATATAAATATCACGCCATGATGAATAACCCTTATTAAGTAGATGAAATGTACGGCGGAGGAACTATTATGTTCACAAGAAAGATTCAAAAAACAGCACTAGCCATGCTGATCTCTGGTGCAATGGCGGGCACAGCCTATGCCGCGCCAGAAGTACTAGCCGATTTTCACGGTGAAATGGGCGGCTGCGATAGCTGCCACGTATCAGACAAAGGTGGCGTGACTAACGACAACCTGACCCATGAAAACGCCCAATGCGTTAGCTGCCACGGTGATTTAAAAGAACTGGCTGCAGCGACGCCAAAAGATAAAGTTTCTCCGCACAAATCTCACTTAATCGGTGAAATCGCTTGTACTAGCTGTCACAAAGGCCACGAAAAATCAGTAACTTATTGCGATGCTTGCCACAGCTTCGGCTTCGATATGCCATACGGCGGCAAGTGGGAACGTAAGTTTGTACCTGTTGATGCAGACAAAGCGGCTCAAGATAAAGCCATTGCAGCTGGCGTAAAAGAAACTACTGACGTTGTCGTCATCGGTTCTGGTGGTGCAGGTCTTGCTGCCGCAGTTTCAGCCCGTGATGCTGGCGCCAAAGTGATTCTGTTAGAAAAAGAACCTATCCCAGGTGGTAACACTAAACTGGCTGCCGGTGGTATGAACGCCGCAGAAACTAAGCCACAGGCTAAGTTAGGTATCGAAGATAAGAAACAAATCATGATCGACGACACCATGAAAGGTGGTCGTAACATCAACGATCCTGAATTGGTGAAAGTCCTAGCCAACAACTCTTCAGACTCTATCGATTGGTTAACCTCTATGGGTGCCGACATGACTGACGTGGGCCGTATGGGTGGCGCAAGCGTGAACCGTAGTCACCGTCCAACGGGTGGTGCGGGTGTTGGTGCTCACGTAGCACAAGTGCTGTGGGACAATGCTGTTAAACGTGGTACTGACATTCGCTTAAACAGCCGTGTTGTACGTATCCTTGAAGATGCAAGCGGAAAAGTGACCGGTGTTTTAGTGAAAGGTGAATACACTGGTTACTATGTGATCAAAGCCGATGCCGTAGTCATTGCTGCAGGTGGTTTTGCGAAAAACAACGACCGCGTAGCTAAGTACGATCCTAAGTTAAAAGGCTTTAAAGCGACTAACCACCCTGGCGCGACTGGTGACGGCTTAGACGTTGCACAGCAAGCGGGCGCGGCAACTCGCGACTTAGAATACATCCAAGCTCACCCAACTTACTCACCAGCTGGTGGTGTGATGATCACCGAAGCGGTCCGTGGTAACGGTGCGATCGTGGTTAACCGTGACGGTAACCGCTTCATGAACGAAATCACTACCCGTGATAAAGCGTCTGCTGCGATTCTGCAACAAAAAGGCGAAAGCGCTTATCTGGTATTCGATGACTCTATCCGTAAGAGCTTAAAAGCCATCGAAGGCTATGTTCACTTGAACATCGTTAAAGAAGGCAAAACCATCGAAGAGTTAGCGAAACAACTCGATGTGCCCGCCGCTGAACTGGCGAAGACCGTCACTTCTTACAACGGTTTTGTGAAATCAGGTAAAGACACACAATTCGAACGTCCAAACCTGCCACGTGAAATCGCGACAGCGCCTTTCTATGCCTTAGAAATCGCACCAGCAGTACACCATACTATGGGTGGTATCGTGATCGATACTAAGGCCGAAGTGAAGAGCGAAAAAACAGGTAAACCTATTGATGGTTTATATGCTGCTGGCGAAGTTACTGGTGGCGTTCACGGCGCTAACCGCTTAGGTGGTAACGCCATCTCTGATATCGTGACCTACGGCCGTATCGCGGGTGCATCTGCCGCAAAATACGCTAAAGATCACTAGTATCAAACGTTTCTAGGTTAAGGGACTAACCTTAGGCTCACATAGCACGACCCATGAGAGCCCAGCTTGAATAATCAAGCTTATCTGTACAAGCGAGCCGTCAGGGGCTCGCTTTTTTTATGGTTTTTTGTGCAATTGATGACAAAGCTCACTCTTTTTATGGGGCAAATTCATCACCAGAGGACAAATGTCGCCGAGTCACATACACTCAGTGCCAGTAACAATGTAACCCTTAGGTGATTGAAATGAGAATTGGATTTTTTAGCGCAAAACACTACGACATGCAGCATTTTAACCGTACAAATGCCGCATTTGGTGCGCAAATTGAGTATTTCGATTATCGCCTCTGTATGCAAACCGTTAAGCTTGCCGAAGGTTTTGAGGTGGTGTGCGCCTTTGTTAACGATTCCCTCTGTGAAGAAGTGCTGGTCGAGCTCGCCAAAGGGGGCACTAAAATCATCGCCATGCGCTGCGCAGGTTTTAACAATGTCGACTTGGTCGCTGCCAAACGCTTAGGCATGCAAGTGGTCAACGTGCCCGCCTATTCCCCCGAATCCGTGGCCGAACATACCGTCGCCTTAATGCTGACCTTAAACCGCAAAATTCATAAAGCCTACCAACGTACCCGTGATGCTAACTTCTCCCTCGAGGGTTTAGTCGGTTTCAACATGTTCGGTAAAACCGTTGGTGTGATAGGCACAGGCAAGATTGGGCTCGCTACGATTAAAGTACTACTCGGTTTTGGTTGTAAAGTAATTGCCTTCGATCCATATCCAAATCCCGCAGTAGAAGCGCTCAATGTGGAATATCAGGATCTCGATACTATTTATGCCAACAGCGATATTATCAGCCTGCACTGCCCACTAAGTGCCGATAACCACCATCTGCTAAATAAAGAAAGCTTTGCCAAGATGAAACCCGGCATGATGGTGATCAACACTAGCCGCGGTGGCCTGCTCAATGCCTTCGATGCAATGGAAGCCTTAAAGCTCGGCCAAATTGGCTCCTTAGGGCTGGATGTGTATGAAAACGAAAAAGAATTGTTTTTCGAAGACAAGTCGAACCAAATCATTCAGGACGATGTGTTCCGTCGCTTATCTGCATGCCATAACGTGATTTTTACCGGTCACCAAGCCTTCCTCACCGAAGAAGCATTAGGCGCAATTGCCCACACAACCCTGAGCAATGTCAAAGCTCTACTCGCGGGCGAGCGTTCTGGTAACGAACTGTTTTAACTGACAGAACAATACCTGACTGCTAAAGTGAGGCTTCAACATTGAAGCCTCAAAGAGGAAACTAAATATGTTAGTGACTCAGCAAACTCAGGATATCAACACGCCCACAGGGCCGATGCGCACTTATGTCTATCGCCCAGATGCCCCAGGGCAATTCCCCTGTATTCTCTTCTATTCTGAGATTTTTCAGCAAACCGCGCCCATAGCCCGTACCGCAACTATCCTCGCAGGCCATGGTTTTGTGGTGTTAGTGCCAGAAGTATTCCACGAGCTAAATCCGATAGGCACAGTGCTGGCCTACGACGATGTGGGTAAAGATAAAGGCAATGCCGATAAATTTGCCAAGCCCTTAGAGCAGCACGACAGCGACACCCAAGCCCTTATCGATTTTGCCCGTCAGCAGAGTTATTGCACCGGTAAGGTTGGCAGTATGGGCGTGTGTATTGGCGGCCACTTAGCCTACCGCGCCGCACTCAATCCCGAGATTTTAGGCGCCTTTTGCCTCTATCCGACCGACATTCACTCCAATACCCTGCCCTGTGCCTACGGCAATGATTCACTGAGTCGCAGCGGCAATATTCAAGGGGAATTAGTGTTAGTGTTTGGCAAGCAAGACCCCCATGTTTCCCCCGAAGGGCGGGTATCGATCCACCAACAGTTGATGGCTAAAAACCGCAATTTCAGTTGGTTAGAGGTTAATGCTCAGCATGCCTTTATGCGTGATGAAGGTGAGCGCTACGATCCCGCGCTGGCGCTGCAAATGTATCAGCAGGCCGTGGCGTTTTTTCACCGTGTATTGAGATGAGATAAAACGAAAGAAAAAAGCCAACCCATTAATCAATCGTAATTAATGGGTTAGATTGTCTAAGTCCTTAAACCCCTAAGTGCTTAAACATCAGGATTGGTCTGCCCTTGTAAACGGCTTTGACTGTAGGCCACCAGCTCTTGATTACTCACGCGGGCAATAAAAGTATTGTCGAGGAAGAAGTCCACATCATCCCCCGATTTACGGCCCGACAATAACTGAGTGCTACCATCTTCATAGGCAAGAGTCATAGTCACAGTGTGCTCATCGGGATAGGCTATTTGCGCCTGAGTCAGTTTAACGGGCGCCGATTTCAGCTCATCACTCACATGGGGATTCACCTTAAAAATCGCGTCCACTGGCATATCAACTACCGCAGGCGATTTATCGGTGATCGGATTCTTACCCGTCCAAAACTCGATACTGTTAACAATAAACAGATCGCCCGTCGCAGCCAGACCATACACAGGGCTTAACAGAATAAATAGACCCGCGCGGCCATAACGGTTGTCCACGGCACTTAAGTTGCCCTTAGTCACCATTTGGCTTAAGCCCATTTGTCCCATACAACCCGTTAATTGTGTGGTTAACAGCGCGCCAATCGTCACAGCTAAGAGTTTAGATTTCATGAGGTTTTCTCCAATTCGTCAAAAACAAAAACACGAATTCTAAGGATTAGACAGGGCTAAACCGTGCGACGGGACACAAACCAAGGTAAATAAAGGGGTGCGAATGTAAGTAAGAGCACTGATTTTGTTATGAAAAACTCACCAAGAAAGTAAAGCTCACGGGAAGATAATAAATCTAATAACTTAGCCATGCGCCGACAACAGTTTGCTAATAAATGTATTGCTGCGGCGCACCTGTGGGAGGGGATTACTCGAGATCAAACCGCTTTTTGCCATCCTGCAGCGCCTGACGCTCGGCAAGAGGTGCCTGATCCGCCAGTTTCAACACTGCCTTTTGCAGCATCAAATTGTTGGGATAAGTGATGGTATCGCCATTGTCCCTGAGGATAAGCACATGAAATAGCGCGATTTCAATAATCACTCCGCTAATATCCTCATCCTTATCCACCACCCGAATGCGTTCACCAATTCGATACGGAAACACAAAAAAAATCAGCACTCCTGCGGTTAAATTACTCAGAATCGACCACTGAGCGACTAAGGCGACCCCCATCACCGCAAACGCAGAAGAAACAAACAGCGACACGTCCTGATAACCCAAACCAAGGGACACAGCCATCAAAGACAAGGTGATAAAAAACATCACATAGGAAATAAACCGAGTAACAAGGCTGGTACGGGCGGCGCTCACCTGCTTCATCAATGAGAGTTTTTTCACCCATTGAGTTAAGGCACGCTGCAAAAAGAGAAACACCGCAAGATAAATACAGGCAAGCAGGATTTGATTTGTCATAATAGCCACTTAAAAAACGAAACCAGCTGAATTCTAACTTTTTTGCATCTGCAGTTATAGAGTCCACAAATCAGCCCAACGCAAATAGAGTAATAAGTACTATGGCCGACGCCACTTTGCTACACGAAACCCAAGATGCCCTAGGACCGATCCGCGTGCTCGACTATGGTGATACCCGCGTGCTGTCCTTTGGCGACAACGATGAGCAGAGCAAAATTCTTAAAACCGCCCCGCATATTCCGCAGCATACTTATGTGCAAGGCATGCTACTGGTATTGTTATTTTGCAAACCGAAAAGCGCCATCGTCCTCGGCCTTGGCGGCGGCGCACTTATTCATGCTCTGCGTCGCTTCGATGCCGCTATTAAGCTTACTGCGGTTGAACTTCGCCCCGCAGTGATTGAACTGGCCAAGCGTTATTTTCAGTTACCTATTGGCAAAAAGCTTAATCTTATCAACGAAGATGCCGTAGCCTTTATGGCATCGGCCGAACATAAAAAAGTCGATGTGATTTTTGCCGATATCTATAGCGCTAAGGGTGTCGACACGGGACAACTCTCGGCCAGCTTCCTTGAGCAGTGCACACAACTGATTAAACCCAATGGCTATTTAGTATTGAACTGCTGGAAGGAACACAGCCAAAATCGTGAGTTACTCGCCGATCTACAACACCACTTTGCCCATGTGCATGCCTGCCTAACCAGCGGTGGAAACTGGGTAATATTTGCCAGCCAAACACCGCAACCGTTGGGCGCATCGGCGCTGAAAAGTCAGGCGCAAACCCTGTCACAACAACTGGATTTTGCCCTTGAGCGTTCACTGACTCGTTTTGGCCCTTGGATTTAAGATTAATCTCAGTCAAATGGCTTAAATTAGTTAACCCTAAGACTCAGCTTTGCTATGCTTCTCACTCTCTATTGATATGAGCTGTCACCATGAAAAATAAGAATAAATTTTTGTTAAGCGTTATGGCGCTGGCGTGCCTTAACTCTCTCAATGCTAACGCCGAAACCTTTAGTTTTGACACTCGTAATTCACTCAATTCTGACACATTAGTGCTATTCCAAAGCGCTGATTCGACTACATATAGTCTCGATTTTTTACCCCAGTCGACCCAAGACCAACTCAACCTTGCGGTCGCCGACAACAGTTTTGCGGGTAAACGCGGTGAAATCCTAGAAATCTTAGTCCCGAGCGAAATCGACGCTAAGCGGGTGTTATTGGTTGGAATTGGCGATGCTAAGACCTTAACACCTGGTGAAATCAACACTTTAGGTGGCAATATTGCCGCCAAGCTTGAAACCGTACCTCAAGCCACAGTGCGTGTGCTGACCCAAGGCTTAAGTAACGCGCCGCTGTTTGGCTCAGAACTAGCCCACGGTATTGAGCTGCGCAGCTACCGCTACACTCAATTTAAAGCCAGTAATCGCGCCGAGAAGAACTATCAAATCGGGGTTGATGACCTAAGCCAAAACCAAAAACACCATAAGAATCTGCAAGCTATCGAAGCGGGTGTGTTTTTAGCGCGGGATCTCACCAATGCGCCGGCTGGGATCATGTATCCTGAAAGCTTTGCCAACGAGGCACGTAAACTTAAATCCCTCGGCGTAAAAGTCACAGTGCTCGAAGCCAAAGATATTGAACGTTTAAACCTCGGCGCCTTAGCCGCAGTGGGTAAAGGCAGCGAGCGCCCACCTAAGCTGGTTGTCGCCCACTGGCCCGGCAGCAAAGAAGCGCCTATCGCCCTCGTCGGTAAAGGCATTACCTTCGACTCTGGCGGCTACAATATCAAGGCCACAGGCACCTCTATCGCGCGGATGAAGTCCGATATGGCGGGCGCAGCGACCGTGCTCGGCACTGTTAAGGCGATGGCCATTCAAAAGGCACCAGTCAACCTGGTCGCGATTATGCCGATGGCGGAAAACATGGTGTCGGGACATGCGATGATCCCAGGCGATGTGATTAAAACCGCCCAAGGCCTCACGGTTGAAGTGCTCAACACAGATGCCGAAGGCCGTTTAGTGTTAGCCGACGGTCTCTGGTATGCCCGTGAGAATTACCGCCCCTCGATTATCATCGATGTGGCGACCCTGACAGGCTCGAAAGTGGGCGCGCTGGGTAGCGTTTATGCGGGATTATTTACCGATTCTGAGCCGCTGGTGCAGCAACTCACCTTTGCGGGTCAGCAGGTGGGTGAGAAAGTCTGGCGCTTACCGTTAGATCAGGCCTACGACGATGAGCTGAAATCAACCATCGCCGATTTGAAGAATACCGGTAAAGAAGGCAGTGCGGGGGCATCGTCTGCCGCCATGTTCCTCAAACGCTTTGCGGGTGAGCAACCTTGGGCTCACCTCGATATTGCTGGCAATGCCTTAACTGCCACCGATACCGCCGTCGTACCCGCTGGTGCCACTGGTTATGGCGTGCGCCTGCTCAGCACTTGGTTAACTCAGCCTAAGGCGCAAAACTAACGCGATATTGTGACGCTCAAACCAAGTCTTAGGCTGGTTTGAATGCTAGATTAAGGGATATCGTCTATATCCCTTTTTTATTGCCCTGCTCTTTTACCACTTCATTAAAGTAAACAATCAATTAGCCGCCAACGCGCGCCAGTACTGCAAAATCAATTAATCCTCCCTCTCAAACCCGCTTAATTCGACAAAACCGATTAGGATGATAGTTTTTATGCGTTATATTTATCATTCTGGGCTGGGTAATATGCTTCACATCAACGGGACACAAGTTAAGTGACTCGTACTTAATTCACCATAATCAACTAAATGGAAGCATAAAATGACTCAGTCAATTATCAACAGCACAATCAAACCATTCAAAGCCACTGCTTACCACAATGGTGAGTTCGTTCCTGTCACTGAACAAGATCTGTTAGGTAAATGGTCAGTTGTATTCTTCTATCCAGCAGACTTCACTTTCGTTTGCCCAACTGAATTAGGCGACATGGCGGATCACTACGCTAAGTTACAATCTATGGGTGTTGAAGTTTACTCAGTTTCTACTGACACTCACTTCACTCACAAAGCATGGCACGATACTTCTGACACCATCAAGAAGATCAACTTCCCAATGCTGGCGGACCCTACTGGCGTGATCAGCCGTAACTTCGGTGTGATGATCGAAGAAGAAGGTTTAGCACTGCGTGGTACTTTCGTTATCAACCCAGAAGGCCAAGTGAAAGTTGCTGAAATCCATGACCTAGGTATCGGCCGTAGCGCGTCTGAACTGGTTCGTAAGATCCAAGCCGCTCAGTACGTTGCAACTCACGATGGCGAAGTTTGCCCAGCTAAATGGCAACCAGGTGACGAAACCTTAGCACCATCTTTAGACCTAGTAGGTAAAATCTAATCTAGCCTAACAAGAGTCAACCCCGCCAACCTGACCCGCCCCCTGCAAAGGGTTGGGTTGGCCCCCTCGCGTTTTCAATTATTTCATTTTCAAGGATTTTGGAGTCATCATGTTAGATGCGAATTTAAAAAATCAACTGCAAACCTATCTGCAAAACCTCAAGAGACCAGTTGAACTTGTCGTGTCAGCAGATGAAAGCAAGAAGTCTCAAGAATTAAAAAGCTTAGCCAATGACATCGTTAGCCTTTCCTCTTTAGTGAGCCTCAAAGAAGCTCAAGGCTCTCGTACGCCTGCGATGACAGTGGTTAACACCGATCTCAATACGCAGATTAGCTTTGCTGGTCTGCCTATGGGTCACGAATTCACCTCACTCGTGTTAGCCCTGCTGCACACGGGTGGACACCCAATCAAACTCAGCGATGACGTCATTGAGCAGATCCGTAATCTGCCAGGCAAGTATGAGTTTGAAACCTATGTTTCACTCACCTGCCAAAACTGCCCTGACGTGATTCAGGCGCTGAATATGATGGCCGCGATTAACCCGAACATCACCAACGTGATGATCGACGGCGCCCTGTTCCAGGATGAAGTTGCCAGCCGCAACATCATGGCCGTACCGTCTGTGTACTTAAACGGCGAGGTGTTTGCCGCGGGTCGTATCAGCATCGGTGAGATCTTAAATAAACTCGATACTGGCGCTGCCAGCCGTAAAGCTGAAGAATTGAGCCAAAAAGCCCCATACGAAGTCTTAGTCGTCGGTGGTGGACCAGCTGGTGCTGCGGCAGCGATTTATGCCGCCCGTAAAGGTCTTCGTACTGGTGTGGTAGCTGATAAATTTGGTGGTCAAGTCGCCGAAACCGTTGGTATCGAAAACTTTATTTCGGTAAAAGCGACTGAAGGTCCAAAACTGGTGGCAAACCTTGAAGCCCACGTTCGTGACTACGAAGTCGATATTATGGATAACCAGAAAGCCGTTAAACTGGCGAGCGATGGTTTATTCGAACTCGAGTTAGCAAGTGGCGCTACACTGCGCAGCCGTACCATCCTTTTGGCAACCGGTGCCCGCTGGCGCGAAATGAATGTCCCCGGTGAGAAAGAATACCGTGGTAAAGGTGTGGCTTACTGCCCACACTGTGACGGCCCATTATTTAAGGGCAAACGCGTTGCAGTGATCGGTGGTGGTAACTCAGGTATCGAAGCGGCTATCGACTTAGCCAACATCGTTGAGCATGTGACCGTACTCGAGTTTGATAGCAAACTGCGCGCCGATGACGTGCTGCAACGTAAAGCGGCTTCAATGGGTAACATCCACATTATTACCCAAGCGATGACCACTGAAGTGACAGGTGACGGTACCCGTGTAAACGGCCTGAACTACACCGACCGTGCAACGGGTGAAAGCCACCATATCGCGCTGGCTGGTATCTTCGTACAAATCGGTTTAGTGCCCAATGCCGAATGGTTAAAAGGCACTGTGGATTTGACTCCTCGTGGCGAAATCATCGTTGATGAGCGCGGCCAAACCTCAGTACCAGGCGTATTTGCCGCAGGTGACGTAACTAACTCACCTTACAAGCAAATCATCATCGCCATGGGTAGCGGTGCCAATGCCTCTCTGGGTGCGTTTGATTACTTAATTCGCCATAGCGATGACAGTACCGAGACTACAGAAACTAAAGCGGCTTAATCGTTAACGATTATTCCTATGACTTAAAAGCCAGCAGATGCTGGCTTTTTGTTGCCTTCGAGAAATGGCACTCTTCACAAAGAACGCGCTAATGCTTCTTGCTCTTTAGTATCCAGAGATAAGAAATAACTGTATTTCATCTTTAACCTCCGAACTAAAACACAATACGCTCTGATTCTAAAGAAGTCTAAAACCAAACCGAATAAGCAAAAAGGAATCACTATTACGATACTCATAGTGAGAAAAATATGAATGAACTCAGTGAAATTTCCAAACTCACTCATCACAGTTCGAAGCAGCGCAAACAGCATGCCCCCTAAAGTCAGGTAAATGACATACAAGAATGATAAATAAGCAACCCTTATAAAAGCTCTTAATCCTTTCACCTTGATTCACCCATACTTATCAAATGGACATTCCACTTCCTCACATCCCCTTAGGAAATCATCTATTGAGTACCATGCCTATTTACTGGATAAATCTAGGTAGGGGCTCTCAAGCCTAATTTGCATTAAGGTTTCTGGTGTATCGACCGCTTTGAAACCAAACTGGGCGTAGAGTCCGTGGGCATCGCGGGTAGCGAGCATTATGCGTCTTAATCCTTGCAGATCAGGATGTTCCATAATTGCTGCCATCATCATCTTACTTAAACCTAAGCCGCGGTGAGATTCGAGGACAAACACATCAGCAAGGTAGGCAAAGGTGGCTTTATCGGTAATCATACGCGCAAAGGCAAGCTGCTGATTATCCTTATCAAACACCCCAAAACATAAACTATTGCTAAGCGCCTTTCGCAAGAGTTCAGGCGGCATGCCCTGCGCCCAATAACTGTTGGAAATAAAACCATGGATAAGCTCAAAATCCATTTCCGTTTGCGCTGTGCTGACCCGATATTCCATCACTCGCCTCGATTTAGCTGTTGTTGAGGCTTACCAATAACATGAAAACCATGGCAAATAACACTAATTTAGCTAGCGAATACAAGGCGCCCGCCAGAGTGCCACCACCATGGTTGGTAAATGCCAAGTGACGATTGATTTCATATTTGAATAAATGAGCGAGATGACGATAAGCCAAGAAGTAAAGCAGTGAAGCGGCAGGCCAAATGCCAATAATCAGCATTTGGCCCTGTTCCTTGGTCGTCAAAAGCGCTGACAGAAAGGGAATACTCAAACATGCCGTGTATATCCACGCAAAGCGTTTGAGTAACTGACGAATTTTTTTATCCGATAACGGCTTCAACTGAACTCCTTTTCACCTTACGTCCACGCAATTACTGACTACATTGGCTCGATTTGCTCGACCATCAACTGCAGGGTGAAATTACCGCGATATTCGTTCACATCCAGCTTATAGACGATGCGCGCATGTTGAATCGTCGCATCGGGCCAAGTGTGTAAATCCACATTAAAGGCAATAGCGTCTAACATCACTGTACTGCATGGGGTTTCAAGCACTAATTTAAGGTGGCGCTCCCCCACAATCCGCTGCTGGATAATCTTAAAATAGCCATCGAATAATGGCTCCTCGAAGGACTGACCCCAAGGCCCCGCATTACGGAGTAACTGAGCAATTTCGAGGGTAAGTTCCGTCGGCGTTAATTCGCCATCGGACCACAGCTCGCCCGTCAGCTGCTCAGGCTTTAATAGTTCACGCACCGCATCATCATAGGCTTTAGCAAAGGTTGCGAAGCCGCCGGACTTTAAGGTTAAGCCTGCCGCCATTGCATGGCCGCCAAATTTGCTGATAAGCCCTGGATGGCGAGAGTTAACCAACTCCAGCAGATCCCGCATATGCAAACCTTTAATGGAGCGCGCCGAGCCTTTAATTTCGCCATTACCCGCATCGGCAAAGGCGATAACGGGTCTGTGGTATTTATCTTTAATCCGTGAGGCAAGAATACCGATAACCCCTTGGTGCCAATCCTCTTGAAAAAGGGCTATGCCCCATGGGAGTTGCTCTTCATTAAGCTTTAGATATTCAAGACTTTTCAGCGCCTCTTGCTGCATCCCGACCTCAAGCTCACGTCGTTCTTGGTTGAGGCTATCGAGTTCTGCCGCCATCCGCCTTGCATACATAATGTCTTCGCACAGCAGGGTTTCGACCCCTAGCGCCATTTCATCCAGCCTACCGGCGGCATTAAGCCTTGGGCCTACGGCAAAGCCAAAATCCGAGGCAACAATGCGAGCTGGATTACGTTTGGCCACTTCGAGTAAGGCGGTAATGCCTACGCGGCATCGACCACTGCGTACCCGCTGCAATCCCGCCTCGACCAGAATACGATTGTTGGCATCGAGCGAGACCACGTCGGCCACAGTGCCAAGGGCAACAATATCCAGCAGAGTGCCGAGGTTGGGCTCGGCAATACCGCGGGCTTGATACCAATGACGAGCGCGCAGCTCTGCCCTAAGCGCCGTCATCAGATAAAAGGCGACCCCAACGCCAGCAATGGATTTACTAGCAAACTGACAACCGGGCTGATTGGGATTCACTATGGCATCGGCCGCCGGTAACTCATGGCCGGGTAAGTGATGGTCGGTGATCACCACCTGCATGCCAAAGGCCTTGGCGGCGGCTACGCCCTCAATCGAGGAAATACCGTTATCCACTGTGATAAGCAATTCTGCCTGTTTGGATGCCGCCACGGCGACAATCTCAGGACTTAGGCCATAACCGTAGTCGAAACGATTAGGGATCAGATAATCGATCTTGCTCGCTCCCATCATTCGCAGTGCTAGGATACACACGCTGGTCGAGGTGGCGCCGTCGGCATCAAAATCACCCACGATTAGTATCGACTTATCCTGCTGCATCGCATCGGCAATCAACTTAGCAGCCTGCTCCAAGCCCTTCATAGTATCGGGTCTTAACAGGCCTTTAAGCACTAGCTCACACTCGTTAGGCATAACACCACGGCGGGCATAAAGCTGTCTTAATAACGGCGGAAGGTGAGCGGGTAAATGGCTATCATCAACGGTTGGACGACGGACTATCTTATGGTTCAAGGGAGCAAACTCTTAAGCAATCATGGGGCTAAGATAACAAAAAGGTGAGCCTTAAGCTCACCTTTAATGAGATAAATTTATCCGAAACGGGATTATTTACGCGCTTCTAAGGTACGCAGTAAATCCGCAGGTGGTTGATATCCAGGGATCATGCTGCCATCTTCCAATACGATTGCAGGCGTGCCGTTAACACCAAAGCTGGTACCTAACTCATACTGCTCGGCAATTTTGGCATCACAGGTCGCGGCAGACACTTTTTTGCCCGCCTTGGCTTCTGTCATGGCCTTTAATGGATCCTTAGCACACCAGATGGCTTGCATTTCATCGGCATTGGCAGATGGTACGCCCGCACGTGGGAAGGCTAAGTAACGCACGGTAATGCCCATCTTGTTGTAGTCGGCCATTTGGCTATGCAACTTGCGGCAATAGCCACAGCTTACATCGGTAAATACCGTCACTACGTGTTTTTCATCCTTGGCCTTGTATACCAACATATGATCTTCAAGCGGCTTCATCATCTCCAGACGCGGGCCAGCAAGTGCGGCTTCCGTCAGGTTTTTCATCCCCTTATCGAGATCGTACAAGTTACCGTGGAACAGTTTTGTGCCATCACGGCTGATATAGAGCACACCACGATTGGTCATGGCTTGGTATAAACCTTCGATGGGTGAATCCTGCATTGAGATCACTTCAACGTCTAACATTTCGCTGAGTTTTTGCTTAATCGCAGCTGTGTCGGGAATGGTCGCCGTAGCGGCGCTGGCCAGAGGCGCAACAACAAGCGCGACAACTAAAGATAATGCTCGGGTCAACTTCATGGGACTTCCTATTAATTAAATCGCTACTGCGAAATATGGGTCATCTTAGTAGACCCTGTATGGGGGCAAAAAGTTACAGACAAGCTAGATAGAATGCAAATTTATACTGTAACTAAATTCAATCATTCGCGGTTTTGTTAAGAATCCAACCTAACCGCGAGGATGATGCTGTTGATGCAACTCTTGTAATCTCGCTCGAGCCACATGGGTATAGATTTGAGTCGTGGATAAGTCACTGTGACCTAAGAGTAATTGTACCACCCTCAGATCGGCGCCATGGTTAAGTAAATGGGTAGCAAAGGCATGACGTAGAGTATGGGGCGACAGCTCAGTTTCGATTCCGGCGCGGCTAGCATAGAGCTTGATCCTATGCCAGAAGGTTTGCCGCGTCATCATCTGCGAGCGCTTCGAGGGAAACACCACATCGGATTGGATATTGCCTAACAGCTCATGGCGCGCAAAGCTTAAGTAACGCTCAACCTCGGTAATGGCCAGCTCGCCCATGGGCACTAAGCGCTCTTTACCGCCCTTACCCACAATCCGCACTAAACCTTGGCGCAAACTTATCTGCTCCATGGTGAGTCCCACCAGCTCACTCACCCGTAATCCAGTGGCGTATAAGAGTTCAAGCATGGCTTTGTCACGGCATTCGACGGGGTCGTCCACATTGGGTTCGGCCAGCAATCTATCGACCTGAGACTCACTTAAGGAATCGGGCAACTGCCGACTCAATTTAGGCGATTCAATTAACGCCATAGGATCGCCAGCAATCTGTTTGGTCTGCAATAAATAAGTGTAAAAACGCCGTAAACTGCTCAGTAGACGTGCGCTACTGGTACGGGCAAATTGTTGCTCGACGCGGTAGGCTAAATAGGCACGCACATCGGCTTGCCCCACCTCGATTAACCGCAGGCCTTGGCTCTGTTGATAGCGGTCAAAATGGCGTAAATCGGTACGATAGGCACTCAAGGTGTTATCACTTAAGCCCTTACTGGACCAAAGATCATCGAGAAAGGCATCGATAAGCGGATCGCACTGATAGGTTTTAGCCACAAAAACTCCATAAAAAAACGGCGCACTCTAAGGATACGCCGTTGATATTAGCTTAACACTCCCGCTAAAGGGAGGTTTAACTTAAGCCACTTTTGCTTGCTGTGGTTTGCCAACAAATAAACACAGCACAATCACAATCGCTGTTGGCATTAACCAAGCCATCCCCTCTTCATACAAAGGCAATTTAGATAGTGCTGGCGCCATGCCGTTAACTAAGTCAACAAAGCCTTGAGCTAAGCCATTGCTTGCCTGACCGTTTTCACCGACTAAGCTACCCGCTGCGACTTTCATGCCGTCTAAGATACCGAAGAACAACGCAACTAATAACGCTGCGCGGTGAGAAAATTGCGGATTACGGAAAAAGCCAGTTAAGAAGGTCACTGCAACCAAAGCAATCGCTACAGGGTATACCGTCATCAGCACTGGAATACTGATAGCAATCAGCTGCGTTAAGCCAACGTTTGCGACCAGTGCACAAATGACGCTGAAGAAAATCACCAAGAAACGGTAAGACAATTTAGGCATTAACTCGTTGAAGAACTCAGAGCACGCACTCACTAAGCCCACCGCAGTAGTTAAACAAGCTAAGGTCACAACAGTTGATAACAATACAGTTCCTAGGCCGCCAAACTGGTGAGTCACGTAGTTAGTTAAGATCTCACCACCATTTTTAGCCCCAGCAGCGATATCACCCGCGGTTGCTCCGAGGAAAAATAGTGACACATAGACAAAGGCTAAACCGCTCGCGGCGATTAACGCTGCGCGAATAAGATACTTAGTTTGTGCCGCAGGTGCATCAACGCCCTTTTTACGCAGAATATCGATAATCAACATACCAAACATCAGAGACGCCAGTGTATCCATAGTGTTGTAACCTTCTAACACGCCCTTGGTCAGCGGATGACGGGCATATTCGGCTACGGGAACACCAGCATCGAAAGCAGGTAAAAACATCACTGAAACGGCAAGGCCGATTAATAGAATTAACAAAATAGGGGTTAACACTTTACCCACGCTGTCGAGCAATTTACCAGGGAACAGTGCCAGCAACATAGTCACGATGAAAAAGCCCATGGTATAGAGCAGTTGTGACAGATTCAGCTCAGTTGAACCAAACATAATGGTCGCGGTGGTGTTGTCGATAAAGGGCTTAGCACCAATTTCATAGGCCACAAGACCCGTACGTGGCGCCGCAAACGCAGGCCCAATAATGATATAAATCGCGATTGCCAACGCGGTTGCAGCGAACACTGGCAGCATTGCCATAACCTTACCTTGAGCCTTAGCAACAGCAATGAGCCCGACTAAAGGTAAACCTACGGCAGTGATGAGAAAACCTAACATGGCAAGGAGCATATTCTCCCCGGCCAACATGCCCGCAAAGGGTGGAAAAATTAAGTTACCCGCCCCCAAAAAAAACGCGAAGGTCATAAAACCTAAGCCTAATGTATCCCCGATACTCATCTGATTGTCTTGCACGTAAAGCCCCATCTTGTCTTATTGTTTTTAATAAACTTAAGTGATTATGTGTCGATTAGCCATAGCTAAAACAAAGCCCATCCGGAGTGCAAATCTATGTTTACACAATTCCGTGGTAAATATGTGCGATATCTGCTGAGTTTATAAACAAAAATGAACTAAAAATTGGCTTCACTGCCGATTTATTCACCTAAAAACCCGTTCACCTATCCGTTAATCATAAAATTGATTAAAAATGGGGGCGAAACTAATATCAGAATTAGAAAACTAATACAACAGACAACACTGTTTTCACCTAAAAAAGCTCAACAATGCTAATTAACTGCTAACAATGCGTTACTAAGGTAATAAATTAAACCGTTACTTAAGTGAAACTCGACTTAAAACAGCATAAAAAACACCAAAATTAGATCTAAATGGAAGAATAGACTTATTTGTATCAGGCACAAAAATCTTAGCGAATATGCGGTATGCCCTTTAAAATACCCCTTCTTTACTGACGCGAAATCGTGATTATTCACTTGATGATGTAATTTCCATGGCATTTACCTTTAAACAATTCCACATTGACGATCTTAATTGCGGCATGCCCGTCAGCACCGATGGCGTGATATTAGGCGCATGGGCACCGCTGACGGAGGCACAGCACATACTCGATATTGGTGCGGGTAGTGGATTATTGAGTTTAATGGCAGCGCAACGTAGCCAAGGGCAGATCATTGCTGTGGAATTAGAAGAGAAAGCCGCCACCGCATGCCAATACAATATGGCGCAAAGTCCGTGGGCGCAGAGGTGTCAGCTTGTCCATGGGGATATTCAGAGCTTTTGCAAACAGGCTCAGTATCAAGGATATTTTGACCATATCATCTGCAATCCCCCCTACTTTGAGCATGGCCCGAAGGCGAGTGAACAACACAGGGCGATGGCACGCCACACTGACACCTTAGGCTTTACGCCCTTACTCAATGCGATAAGTCAGAGCCTATCGCTTGAGGGATACGCCAGCCTGATTCTACCAATCCAAAGCCTGACGCGCTTTAAGGCCTGTCTTAATGGCGCAGCACTGTATCTCGTGCAGGAAGTGTGGGTAAAAAGTGTAGAAAATAAAGCTGCGAATCGTGTGCTACTGCTATTAAGTAAAACTCAGGTGGAGCCATACCAACGCACCCAGCTCACCATCCGTGGGGAAGATGGAAACTACACCGAGCAAATGATTGAACTAACCGAGGATTTTTATCTTAAGCTTTAACTTGTTTGAGTGATAAGGCTCCTCAATTGAGCCTTATCCATCATGGCTAACGATCATAATTGACTTGCAACATGCTCAGCTATCTATCCATTTATTTTTAATTTCAATCACTTTATCTAAGTTTTCGGTCAGTAACCGCACCAACTCAGGGTCGAAATGTACGCCACTCTGCTCGTGGATATAGTCCATGGTCTTCTCAATTGACCATGCTTCTTTATAGGGACGTTTGCTGGTGAGTGCATCAAATACATCGGCCAAGGCGACTATGCGCCCCTCTAATGGAATTTCTCCGCCTTTCAATCCATTAGGGTAACCGGTGCCGTTCCATTTCTCGTGATGAGTCAGCGCCACGGATTTTGCTAATCGCAGCAGCTCGGAATCCGCCTCACCAATAATCTCGGCGCCGATATGGGGATGGTTTTTCATAATGGCAAACTCTTCATCGGTTAGCTTACCCGGTTTGAGCATGATGCTATCGGGAATGCCAATTTTACCAATGTCGTGCATGGGAGCCGCGTGCAATAAATCATCAGCCTGTGCCTCACTCAACCCATAGGCTAATGCCAAAATTTTAGAATAATGGCTCATGCGCAGCACATGGGTGCCAGTTTCGTTATCTTTATATTCGGCGGCGCGACCTAGACGTTGGATGACTTGCAAGCGAGTACGGCGTAATTCATCGGCCTGCACTAAAGATAAATGGGTTTTCACTCGCGCTTTGACTATGGTGGCCGATATCGGCTTGACAATGTAATCCACCCCGCCCACGGCAAAGCCCGCCGCTTCATCGTGTTCATCATTCAGTGCGGTGACAAAAATGACCGGGATCGACTGAGTTTCGGGGATATTTTTGAGCAACTGACAGACCTCCAGCCCAGTCATATTCGGCATCATAATATCGAGGAGGATAAGCGATGGCTGTTCAGTTTGCGCTAAACGCAAAGCTTCTTCGCCACTTTTGGCAAAGATAAGATGATAATCCTGATGCAAAACTTGCTTTAGTACCCGTAAGTTAACTGGCTCATCATCCACCAACAATAAGGTTTTTTTATGTTCAGCTGCAGACTGCATTGCTACTCCTTATTCGCTGTGATAATACGCCGTAACTCGAGCAATTCGTTATGGGCAATATCAAAATCAAAGTTATCTAAGGCCTCGGTAATTATTGTCACGCTAAGGCGCAAATGTTCATCAATACGCGCGGTAAGCGCCTCAAGATCAGACTCATCAAAACTATGGTGAGCAACCGACGCGAGCAAAGCCTCGATATGCGCTAATAATTGCGCAGGATCGCTTGTCCCCGCTTGGATGACATCGGATACACTAGCTGATGGCGCTGTGGTGTTCTCGATGTAATCCCCAATCTCGACGAGTGAGTCGCTGATCCTCGCAATGATAGCCTCCATCGCCTCAAGCGAGGGAGGCTCTGCTTGGCCTAACTGCTCTAACTGCGCAAAGTCGCTCATCCACTGCAATAAACCCAGATTACCGCTGACACCTTTCAGACTATGGCTTAAGAGTTTAATCCTTGCGGTATCTTGCTGATTAATTGCCTGTTGTAACGCTTGGCTTTTTTCTGGCCACTGGGCAATAAACTTCATCAACTCTTTGATAAATTGTGGTTTAGAGCCCCACAATTTCACGCCCTTGGCCTCATCGACAAGTAGAGTGCTGACTGGTTGCAAAGACTCAAACTCGGCTTGAGGTGGATTAAGTTGCAACACTCTGGCAATTTCCCGCGTCAGCAGCGCAAAATCGATGGGCTTATTAGCAAAGCCATCCATACCAGCTTGCTCTGCGGCGCTTTTATCTTGTTCAAGTACGCTCGCGGTCAACGCAATGATCGGCATATGGGGCAACTGGGACTCAGCCTCCTGCTCGCGGCGCATTTTAGCCGCCGTCAGTCCATCCATAACAGGCATTTGCAAGTCCATCAGCGTGATATTGATGTCGGCTTTTTGCATCCGCAGCAGCGCCTGCTCACCATCGCGGGCGCTGATCACTTTATGCCCTTGACGGGTCAACCATACGGACAGGAGATCGATATTCTGTTGAATATCATCGACCACTAACAAGGTCAGCGGCGGTAATACGCCATAATCGGTGCGTTCGGTCTCGAGCGGCTCAGAGCTAGGTTGCAAGGGAATGGTAAAGCGGAATGTACTGCCTTGCCCTAAGGTACTCTCAGCCTCAAGCTTACCGCCCATCAGCTCAACTAACTGTTTGCTAATTGTGGTTCCTAAGCCTGTACCACCGTATTTTCGGCTCATCGAAGCATCCGCCTGAGCAAATGCCTCAAATACCCGATTAAGCTGCTCGGGTGACATCCCAATACCAGTATCGATAATCTCAAAGGTCACCAGATTGTCGTTTTGCGGGAAGACACTGACTGTGACCTTGCCTTCACAGGTAAATTTAACGGCATTACCAATTAGATTGATCAGCACTTGGCGAATACGCTCGGGTGAGCCGATAAAGTTCACCGCCATTGAGGGGGCAATATCGACCTCGAGAGATAAACGCTGTTTTTTTGCCTGCAACCAAAGGGTTGAAATCACAGTATCAATTTCATCGGTTAAGCAAAACACACGGTTTTCTAACTCGAGTTTTCCCTTGTCGAGCTTAGCGCTGTCGAGCACATCATTGAGTAAATGCATTAAGGATTTAGCAGATCGATTGATGGTGGAGAGCTGTTTGTGCTGCTCAGTATTTAATACCGACTCCAACAGAATATCGCTAAAACCGATGATGGCATTCATCGGCGTGCGGATCTCATGGCTCATATTGGCCAAAAAGGCCGCTCGGGCCGCGGCCGCCTGCTCGGCATTGTTCTTGGCCGTCACCAAGTCCTGCTCCATCACCTTACGCTCGGTGATATCCATTAAGAAACCGTCAATCCATACCTCATTGCTGGTTTCATCTTGGATGTAATTACCATGTTCGAATAGCCAACGCACTTCGCCGTCTGCACGGATAATACGGTATTCCATCGAAAAGGTCGGAGGCTGAGCCTGTGCATAAATGGCTTCAATATCATCTGGATAATAGAGATCCGAAAAGAAACGTTTAGGATGGGGAAGCTCAAAATCTTCAGCCGGATAGCCAGTGATGTTCAGCACTGCCTCGCTAATAAACACCATGGGCCACCCCTCTGTGCTTTTACAGCGATAAGCAATCCCGGGAATATTGGTGATCAACGAGCGAAACTTTGCCTCATTGCTTTTAAGCTCTTGTTCCATCTCATTACGTTGGCTGAGATCAGAAATAAAGCCGACAAAGTAATGGTCCTTGCCCTGCATCACATGACTTATGCTGAGGCGTACCGGCACTGAATGACCCGCTTTATGTTGCGCCTGAACCTCACGGCCGGTGCCGATAATCTGTGCTTCGCGAGTGTTTATATACCGCGCTAAATAACCATCGTGATGTGGACGAATCGACTCTGGCATGATTTTTCTCACATTCTCGCCCAGTAACTCGGCGGATGACCAGCCTAAGATGGTGCTCACCGCTTTGTTAACATTGACTATGATGCCCTGTCCATCGATGGTAATAATGCCATCCACGGCGGTATTCATCATGGCGCTCATGCGGTCTTCATTGGATTTTGCTAGTAAAGACAGATCTTTATATTTAAAAATCACACTCACTATCAGCACTAAGCAGATGATTGCAGTGGTGATAACTGAGACGCCGAGCGCGAGATAAAATGAGATTTCCGAGGTCTGCTCGCTAAGCTCCAAACCTTCGGGTCTAACAAAACGCGCCGCCGCCATACCGGTGTAATGCATACCCGAAATCGCCAGCCCCATGACTATACTGGCAATAAAATTACTCGTGATGGTGCTCATATTGGATGAGATAAGCTGATTTAGCCCAGTGCGAACCCAAAGTGCAATAATGGCTAACAGCACGGCAACCACAATCGACAGGGCAAAAATCCACGGGTCGTATCGCAGCAACGGCGCCATATCCATAGCCGCCATGCCCACATAATGCATAGTCCCGATCCCCGCCCCGACTAGGGTGCCGCTAATCAAGACTTGGGAAAATTGAAAACTCGGTTTAGATAGTAAGTTCAGCGCCACCCATGAGGCACCTATGCTGGGTAATAGGGATAGTACCGTGAGCCCAAAGCCATAGGCCACGGGCGAACACAAATCGAAGGCCAACATGCCAATAAAATGCATCGACCAGACACCACCGCCAAGGACGACGCTCCCGGTCAACAACATGATCTGCTGACGTGCTTTCGACTGGCTGTGCACCGCTTGGGCTTGGGTTGTGACCTGAAAAGCCATAAAGGCCGCAAAAATCGCAATCAGAATAGAGATAGTCACTAACAGAGGATTGTAATAGACATTCAGCAAGAGGCTGTCTTGGGAAGAAATAAAAAACTGCGAAAACCAATCAAAAGCCATATGTTCTAAGCCCATGTTTTAGAAACGTAAAACCTAATCGTAACCAACACTTTGTACGACAATCCAAGCAGGGCTAACACTTGGGTACTATGGGATAGAACTCATCAACCATAGGCACTATTTATTGTTAAGACTCCAGCTAACATCCCATCAATCCTTTGAACACCCTCAACAAAAGCCGATATTTTTACAAAATTCTCTTTATCTTATACATCTTTCGCAAAATGTCTGCCTCCAAATGCAATAGAGTACGGTAAATCGACTCTCTAACGACTGCCATCAGCTAGCCTTACTGCGAGCAGACCCGTACTTCATCGGCCAAACCGCGTAAAAGTAAACCCCATCCGATTAAATGATTTAAGTTAACGGCTATAACCTTTATAATACTTGGCTATTATTCGTCGAGACGCCGCGCATGCAATTTGAAGATTTTCAGCTTGACCCTAGCTTATTAGAGTCACTTAAAGCCATGGGGCACCTGTCGCCCACCACCATCCAGCAAGAAACCCTGCCACACGCCTTAGAGCAGCGGGATATTTTGGCGCGCGCCCCGACGGGTACAGGTAAAACCGCCAGTTTCTTATTGCCAGCACTGCAACACTTAATCGACTTCCCCCGCCGTTATTCGGGCCAAGCACGCGTGTTGATCCTCACCCCAACTCGAGAGTTGGCGAGTCAAATTCACCGCTATGCCTGCCATTTAGCCACAGACCAAGGGCTAAATATTGCCATTATCACTGGCGGTGTCCCCTACGCGCCTCAAGAAGAAGCCTTAAAAAGCAATATCGATATTCTGGTCGCGACCCCAGGTCGTCTGATGGAGTATTTAGATAAAGGCAAATTCAGCGCAGAATCAGTAGACATACTGATCATCGACGAAGCCGACCGTATGCTCGATATGGGATTTTCTGCGGTGGTTAAGGCCATTGCGCTCGAAGCTCAAGATCGCAAGCAAAATATGCTGTTTTCGGCGACCCTCGAAGGTAGTGGCGTTATCCGTTTTGCCCGCGAAGTGCTTAACGACCCGATCGAAATCGACGTCGATGCACCGCGCAAAGAGAAGGCCAAGATCCACCAATGGATCCACCTTGCCGACGATAAAGACCATAAATTTGCCCTGCTGTGCCATCTGCTAAAGCAGGAAGATGTGAAACGCGCCATCGTGTTTGTGAAAACTCGCGATATCGTTTCAAGCCTTGAAGGCCAATTACTTAAAGCCGGCATTCCCTGCGCCTTTATGCGCGGCGACATGGAACAGAAGAAACGCTTCCAAGCCTTAAGTCGATTTACTAAAGGCGAAGTGAACGTGTTACTCGCAACAGATGTGGCCGCCCGCGGTATCGATATCGACGATATCAGCCACGTGATCAACTTCGATATGCCACGCTCTGCCGATACTTATATTCATCGTATTGGCCGTACTGGCCGTGCTGGCGCGAAAGGGACGGCAATTTCCTTAGCCGAAGCCCATGATATGCGTATTGTTGGTAAGATTGAGCGTTATATCGAACAACCGCTTAAGCGCCGTATCATTGAGGAACTTCGACCTCAGCACAAAGAGGCACGAGTCCCCACCAAGAAAAAGGCTAAAGTGAAAGCCAAAGAAGCGGCGAAGCGAACCAGCAAGAAAGAGGCCGCGAAAAAGGCCAGTAAAATCGCCCGCAAGAAACAATAAGACTTGCACTAGAAAAGCCGCATGATGCGGCTTTTTTTATGGGCAAACGACTTCATTTGATTTCGATACCGATGGAACCCGCAACACTTAAGCCACTCTAACACCAACAAATTGAGGTGATAATAGGCTAAGTACGACAATAGCTCAGCCATACAGCATTCGAGATCACCTTTCGACACATTTTATTTACAAAAATAAATTTATTGCGCCGCTCGACTCTGATACTTTAGGCGCATTAAGCGATTTAGCACGGATGTAACAATCATATGATGAAAACTTTACTCAGGAGATTATCTCCCCTGTTTATACTGCTGTTATTTGTTGTTGGCGCGTTTGCACTGATGTCAACCAAGGAAGCTCCCGAACAGAAACCCGAAGAAATGCCTGTACCTATCGTGGATGTCACGCAGGTTGAGCAGCAAACGGTATCGCTTAATCTTCCTTCCTACGGCGTCGTCACTCCTAAATATAAGACGCAACTGGTGACCGAAGTTCAAGGGCGGATGCTGAGCATTTCACCGCAATTTGTGGCCGGTGGCATAGTGAAAAAAGGTGACCAATTAGCCCAAATCGAGCCTTCGGATTACGAAGCCGATCTCATGCAAGCCGAAGCCACTTTGGCTCAGGCAACTGCGGCGCTTAATGAAGAAATCGCCCGTGGCGAAGTCGCTAAAATCGAGTTCAAAGGCTATGACAAAGGCTTGCCGCCAGAGCTGGGGTTACGCATTCCACAGCTGAAAAAAGAACAAGCCAACGTGAAATATGCCCAGGCGGCACTGGCGCGCGCGCAACGTAACTTAGAACGCACTGTCATCCGCGCGCCCTTTGACGGCATTATCAAGGCCCGAAATGTCGATTTAGGCCAGTATGTCACCCTCGGCACTAACCTCGGTGAACTGTACAACACTAGCATTGCGGAAATTCGCTTACCTATTTCTAACGATGATTTAGCCTATTTAGAATCTGTCGATCATCCCGATACCCAAGTCACCTTAAGTGCCTCTTTGGCGGGTAAGGAAAACTCTTGGATGGGAAATATCATTCGCAGCGAAGGCGTGATTGATGCCGATAACCGCATGGTTTACCTCGTGGCAGAGATTAAAGACCCTTACCTGCGTGAGCACAAAACCCCAGGCAGTTTACCGCTGAAATACGGCAGCTTTGTCAACGCCGTAATTAAGGGGCGCACCGTCGATGGTATAGTCAAACTGCCTCGCCACGTAGTGCGCAATGAGCATGTTGCCCTGATCAACGATCAAAATATTGTCGAGATGCGCCATGTGAATGTGGTGCGTAGCGATCTTGAACATGTGTTTATCAAGGACAGCTTAAAAACTGGTGAGCGCGTTGCCATCACTCACTTTAGCAATATGGCGAATGGCCAGTTGGTCAAAATCATAGGTGAAGATGCCAAACCCGTGCAGACACCCACTCCTAAGGAAGATGCTCCTGAGTCGAGTCTTGCGGCCGCTGGAGTTAACTAATGGATACTCAAAAAGGGATCTTAGCCTGGTTTGCCCGCAACAGTGTGGCAGCCAACCTGTTGATGTGGGCGCTACTGATTGGCGGTCTATTTAGCACTCTGCTGATCAATAAAGAGGTTTTCCCCTCTTTCAATCTTAATTTATTGAGCATTACCGTTGCTTATCCGGGCGCTGCGCCACAGGAAATTGAAGAAGGCATCAACATTAAGATTGAAGAAGCCATCCAAGATATTAACGGCATTAAAAAAGTGACCTCGGTTGCCAGTGAAGGCGTTGGTTCGATCACGATCGAAGTGGAAGACGACTACGACGTGCAAACCGTACTCGACGAAACCAAGTTACGACTGGACGCAATATCCACCTTTCCGGTGAACATCGAAAAACCGCAAATCTACAAAATCGAACCCGAAAACAACGTGATTTGGGTATCTGTCTACGGTGATATGTCACTACACGATATGAAGGAGCTGGCCAAATCAGTGCGTGATGATTTGACCCAGCTCCCCGCCGTTACCCGTGCCAAAGTTACAGGTGTGCGCGACTATGAAATCGGTATTGAAGTCTCGGAAGATAAGCTGCGGGAATACGGTTTAACCTTCTCCCAAGTCGCGATAGCGGTACAAAACTCTTCTATCGACTTGCCTGGCGGCTCGATTCGTGCCGAAGATGGCGACATTCTGCTGCGTACAAAAGGCCAAGCCTATACTGGCGATGACTTTGCCAATATCGTGGTGACCACCCGCGCCGATGGTAGCCGGGTGATGCTGCCCCAAGTCGCGACCATTAAGGACGATTTTGAAGAACGTTTAGAGTACACCCGCTTTAACGGCAAGCCTGCGGCCATTATTGAGGTGACCAGTGTCAACGATCAAAACGCTCTTGATATTGCTCAGCAGGTCAAAGACTATGTCGAGAAACGCCGTGCAACCCTGCCAGCTAACGCCAAATTAGATACTTGGGGAGATTTAACCCACTACCTCAAGGGCCGCTTAAACATGATGATGTCGAACATGTTCTATGGCGCCCTGTTGGTGTTTGTGATCTTAGCCCTGTTCCTCGATCTCAAACTCGCCTTCTGGGTGATGATGGGCTTACCCGTGTGTTTCCTCGGCACTATGCTCATCATGCCGCTGGAACCTTTCTCCATGACCATCAACATGCTGACCCTGTTCGCCTTTATTCTGGTCTTGGGGATAGTGGTCGACGATGCGATTGTGATAGGCGAAAGCGCCTACAGTGAGGTCGAACGGCACGGACACTCGATTGACAATGTGATACGCGGCGCGCAAAAGGTAGCCATGCCCGCAACCTTCGGGGTATTAACCACTATCGCCGCCTTTATTCCTATGTTGATGGTTTCTGGTCCCATGGGGATTATTTGGAAATCCATCGGCATGGTGGTCATCATGTGTCTGGCATTTTCACTGGTGGAATCTAAATTTATCCTGCCAGCGCACTTAGCCCATATGAAGTTTAGAAAACCGGGAGAACCCACGGGTTTCTTTGGTCGCTTTAAGGACAGATTTAACAATCGCGTTCAGCATTTTATTCACCACAGTTATCGCAACTTCCTCGAGCGCTGTATCCAACACCGCTACAACGTGGTCGCGGCCTTTATCGGTGTGTTGATTTTATCCATAGCCTTAGTCGTCAGCGGCAAAGTGCGCTGGGTGTTCTTCCCCGATATTCCATCGGACTTTATCCAGGTACAATTGGAGATGGATGAGGGCAGCTCAGAGCAGAATACCCTCAAGGTGGTGCAGGATATCGAAGAAGCCCTGTACAAGATGAACGCCAAAATGGAGAAAGACAACGGCAGCGAAGTGGTGAAGCACAGCTTTATCAACATGAGCTCCCGCACCTCCGCCTTTATCTTTGCTGAACTTACCAAGGGCGAAGACAGGGACGTGGATGGCGAGACGATTGCCGCCGCATGGCGCGAACAATTGCCCGAATTACTGTCGGTGAAGAAACTCGATTTCAATGCCAGCGGTAACGGAGGCGGCGGTGGCGATATTTCCTTTAGATTGACCTCAAGTGATTTAGAAGAACTATCCGCAGCCGCCAGTGAGCTAAAGCAAAAGCTCGCCACCTACGAAGGTGTGTATGATATTGCCGATAACTTCTCCTCGGGCAGCCATGAGATCCGTTTAAAGATCCGCCCAGAAGCCGAAGCACTCGGCTTAACCTTGTCTGATTTAGCACGCCAAGTCCGTTATGGCTTCTATGGTTATGAAGCACAACGCATTTTGCGTAATAAAGAAGAAATTAAAGTCATGGTGCGCTACCCATTAGAACAGCGCCGTACCGTTGGCTACCTTGAGAACATGTTGATCCGCACGCCACAGGGCAAGTCGGTGCCTTTCTCTACCGTGGCCGAGGTCGAAAAAGGTGAATCCTATGCCTCGATCACCCGTGTCGATGGCAAGCGGGCGATTACCATTATTGCGAATGCCAACAAACACAAGGTTGAGCCTTCCAAGGTAGTGAATGAGATCCAAAAGGATTACCTGCCGCAGTTACAGGCCAAGTATCCGAAGATCCAAACCACCCTCGATGGCGGCAGTTTGGATGAGCAGAATGCCATGGTCGGTTTGATGCAGGGCTTCTTCTTTGCGCTGTTTACTATTTATGCCTTAATGGCGGTACCGCTCAAGTCCTACAGTCAGCCACTGATTATTATGTCAGTGATCCCCTTCGGGATTATCGGCGCGCTGTTTGGACATTTGGTTCAAGGCCTTGCCATGAGCGTCTTAAGTCTCTGTGGTATCGTCGCACTCGCTGGAGTGGTGGTAAACGACTCCTTGATCTTAGTGGACTTTGTGAACCGAGCACGGGAGCAAGGACTATCGATAAAACAAGCAGCGGTGGACTCGGGATGTTATCGTTTTAGGGCAATTATCTTGACCTCATTAACTACCTTCGTCGGTCTGGTGCCTATTATTCTTGAGCGTAGCTTACAGGCGCAGATTGTGATCCCCATGGCGACCTCCCTCGCCTTCGGTATCCTGTTCTCGACTGTGGTGACCTTAATTCTGGTGCCTTTGCTGTACATCATTCTCGATGACATCAAACGTACCGCCAGTCGCTTTTACCACTGGTGGTGGCGTCCCAAAGCATCTCTGGAGGGGCATTTACATACCAATGAAAGCCACAAGGTCTCCTTAGATGCCTTTAAACCTGACTATAAACAGGATTAGTGGTTGCTGTCATACCGATAAAAAGAGAGCCTAGGCTCTCTTTTTTGTCTCTGGCATATTCTTAATAGGAAAGCACGTTTGCGATCTAGGTGGCAGTTATCCGCGATCGCATTCGTTACACTCAACCTAAGTGACCGCCAAGATGCCAATAAAGTCGATAGTATGAAAACAGATCGAATGCCAAACTCACAGCCTGCCCGAATCATCCCCGCACCACTCACAGCCACAGAAACCTTAGCCAATGGCAACACTACGGCAGAAGTGTGCACCAATGAGACCTGTGCTACCGAAACCTTAGTCTATGATATTCGCAAGAGTCGTTATCTGAATATCACTGGACGCTGCACTCTGCGCTGCGCCTTTTGCCCTAAGCATAATGGCAGTAAGCAAATCCACGAGTACCAATTGGCATTGACCCACCAGCCGAAACCAGAGGAAATCATCCCGCTATTAGGCAAGGTGGAAGACTTTGAGGAATATGTGTTCTGCGGTTACGGTGAACCGACCATGAATCTGCCGACCCTATTGGCCGTCGCCAAGGAAATCAAGCGCCATGGTGGGCGCGTGCGGATTAATACCGATGGTTTAGGCAATCTGGTTCACAGACGTAACATTCTGCCAGAACTGGCGGAATGTGTGGATGCTTTATCCATTTCCCTCAATGCCGACAATGAAGCCGCCTATAACCAACATTGCCGCCCTAAACTTGCGGGCTCCTACGCCGCCGTGAATGCCTTTATCGCCCTCGCCCCCCATTACATTGAACGGGTACAAGTCTCGGCGATTGAGGGATTAGAAGGGGTCGACATCGATCTTTGCCGCGAACAAGTGCTCGCCGCAGGCTGCGAGTTTAAACACAGAGTACTGGGCGCGCTTGGCTAATAGACTGGCTTAGTCTCTATTGGGTTGATTCACTGCTCGGGATAAACTGTCGCCGAGCAACTTGCCACTGTCGTAACATTTCATTCGTGTTAACATAGCCTAATTAACAGCTCATCAACCCAAAATCGGCCCATGCTGAAAAAGAATCCAAGCCTACATCCACTCGCGCCATTACGATCATTAACCCAAGGGCTGCATTGGTCTCACCAACGCATGTTGGCTGTCGCGAGCCAGTTGTCGATGCTGGTGATAGGTATGATTATTTTAACCAACTTAATCATAACCTTAGGTGAGCGCCGTTTACAGGAAGAATGGGCAACCCAAAGATATAGCGAATTACAAACCATAGGCACACTGATCACAGATAAGGTCGCCTTCCAGCAATTTCGAACTCAGTTATTTGCCAAGGATGAACTGCTCAAGCAGTATCTGAAAAATCCTACCGCTTCGTCTCAGCAAAAATTACAGGAAAGCTGGCAGGAACTAGTACAGCATATTCCCGAACTCCTCGGCATTGCCCTTTTCGATCCCCAAGGCAATTATAAGTTTGCGACCCCCTCAAACTTTAGTCAGGATGCGCTCCCCGCCGCCCTGTTAGGTTCGAGCCGCAATTTAGGCGGCAAAGAGGTCTTCACCTCGCCCTTAGAGTTTGTGCCACTTAATGGCATGCTAGAACCTTACATGTACCAAATGACCTGGCTTGAAAAAACCGATCAAAGCTCTCTGGGTTACCTCATTACCTACAACTCGATTGTGCAGATGCTAGAAGCAATAAAACCTGCATTTTCAAGTAATAAATCGCCCATGCTTGTACTGGATACCCAAGGCTTACTCTATGCCGGCGTGAGCGAACTAGCGCCCTTAACCCATATTCCCGATACCTTAGGCGCCAGTTTACGCCAGACTTATCCGGCGCTGTGGCGGGAAATGTCGATGAGCAACTTTGGCCAATTCCATGGTGAAGACGCCACCTTCGTGTACCTCAAAGTCGAGTTAACCAATCAACCAGAACTGCGTCGCGAGTATTTTTTACTCTCTTATATTCGTAATACCGACATCGCCTCTAAGTTTTCCCAATGGCAAAACATCGTCATCGTCGCCGCACTGATTCTGACCTTACTGGCAGCTTGGGTGATCTTACTCAGCCATATGTATCGCCTGCAGTATCGCTCGCGTCAATATAGTATCGATGTGGCCAATGCATTATTTAACAGTGACATTGGCTTTATTCTCGCCAATGAACAAGCACGGATTATCAGTGCTAACCCTAAGGCGGCCGAAGCGACTCAGGTGCCACAGGATGAGCTCACAGACCGCAGCCTACAGCGCGCACTTAACCTTGATGATCTCACCTACACCCAAATGCTAGATGAAGTGCATCGACAGGGTGAGTGGCAAGGCAAGCTGTCGCTGAATGATAAGGGCTCAAGGCTTAGCGTTTGCGTGCGCCAAGCTCCGAGGTTGGGACGCGGTTTACCTCATATGCTTGTATCCCTCGAAGATATTAGCGCTATGCTCGATTGCCAGAATCAAGCCTTCCTAAGCGACTTACTCTGCGATACCACTGTGGCCACTGCGTTAACAGACGCCAATGGTAAGTTGATAAAAATCAATCCGGTGTTCGATCAATTAATGCAGCTTAATGGCGACTTAAACCATGATTTAGCTTCTCTGCTCGCTAACGACCTGGGTAACCAATGGCAGCGGATCACCGCACAAATCAGCATGCAAGGGCAATGGCAAGGGCAGATCCTATGCTCACCCAATCTGCGCCATTCCAATTGTTTACAGGCAACACTCAAGGGCCATGTGGCCGCCGACGGTGAGATTGATTACATCATCTGTACCTTAGAACAAGCCGCCGATAGCCTAAGGGGAGCCGAACCTCGCAGCTTTGTGCCGCACCGCAGCACCATTTTGCAACATCTATCCGATTTAGAACGCTATTTTGCTTCTCTATCGCCCCAAAGCCGCAACCATTCAAGTCTGCTGGTAATGGACATCAACCCAGAAGGCTTACTCAGCCATATGAGTGATATCGACCAACTCGAGACTCGCCAGCAGGAAGTGGAAGTACAACTGCTGCTTGAAATCCCAACCCATTATCAAATTCTCCATTGGCAACTCGGCAAACTGCTGCTGTTATTGCCAGACACCGATGCCACAGCAGCGCATCACTTCGCGCTCAATACCATAGAGAAGCTTAACAGCAATGGCCTAGGTGAAGGTATCAGCATAGGGATAGCGAGCTATCAGGAAGGACAAAGCCTAGAGCAATATCTCAGCAATGCCGAACTGGCGCTCAAACGGGCTAAACAGAATAACGATCAGAATATCGGCCAGGCCTTTACTCGTCACCAACCTTAGCTGGCGGGTTAAAGGAGTCGGGTAGCTGACTTTGGGTGATCTCGATAATGGCAGAGCGGTTCATGGTAATTTTATAGCGGGCGTATTCCGGCTCTTCGCGGCCATCTCGCAGCACTAAAATCAGATTCACTTGGTAGCGCCGCTCGACCGACTCATGGCTGATTTTCCCCTCAAGTTCCTTATAAATCTTGGCCTTGCCCCGCTCTAAGTAGCGGGCAAAAGGCACAAAACTAAAGTTCACTTGCTCTTGTATGGTCGAGTAACCCGCCTGAAACTCGCCGTGATTTACCCGAGTCGCAATCTTGTAATGCAGAATTTCGGCATCGACCTTATTCTGGCTATGCCGTTGCTTTAGGATTTCGTTGACCTTGTCAGGCAAGTCCTGTGACCGCATAAATTCGAGCCACACTAATTGCTTAGCGATCACCGACTGACTGGTGGTATCCCTTAAGATGCGGCTCCAGCGCGGCCGACCACGCTGAATAAAGCGCCACATAGCATTACGCACATCGTCCTTAAAGATTTCCCTAAATCCGTATATCACCGCCAGCGTCAGCACCAATGCAATAGTAAAACCGCTAAAGACGCCCTGCGCTTCGATGATGAGTGCCGATACCACCAACATCACCAATGCGGTCGCAAGTCCAGTCGTAAACTTTTTAAGACCAATCCCCAGCGGTTTTAGCTCTTCTTTGAGTACCACCCCTTGCTGAATTAAACGCCTCAATAACAGCATCTTATTCGAAATCCGGTTGGGGTCTTGCTTGGTCTGCGCCGAGTTATAGTTATTAGCATCGCGATATGCGCATTCGTTGCGGCACAGGGTTAGTACCCGTTCTTGAATGTCGGCAAAATCACTGGTACGGGTCGCATGGGCGAGCACTTTTAGCAGTTGCTGCTCGCAGAACCAGGAGAGATAGTTATCGGCGTTCTCAAAATAGGATTTCCATTTAGGATCGCCCGGCTCGTTACGGCGAAACTTTTTCAGCAGTTGCGTCACCTGCTCGCGCAGTTCATCGAGCGCGAGATAAAAGTGCTCCACATCGGCGATGCGATTGAGTTCTTTAACATCGTTTTCGACCGCGACAGCAAACTGGTAGGCAAACAGGTTTAAGTACAACCTAAATTCTTCCACAGTGCGACGATTCATACTGGCGAAACGCCCTTGCACCAGTGGCAAGTGCAGGCCTTCGGAGTAGTAGGAGCGGCGCCCCACTATCGCGCTGTGGTAATACTCTTCTTCGTTTAAGGTGTGCGCGCCTATCCCCATCTCTTTTGGTAGAAAGAAATAGAGATCGAGCTGACGATTATCGCCCTTTTCCATCTGATGGCTGAACTTAATCGACAGGGATTCTTCTTGTTTGACACGTATCTTAAACACAACAACCTTATGATTGAGATGGAAGAGTCGGCATTAACACCATGGAAAATATAATCTAAACCGAAAGCGCGGCAAATTCACTGATTAAATTCGGCTATTGACGATTCGGCAGCCACAAACTGTGTTACTCGGTTGAAACAAGACAACCGCATAGTCTTGATTCGTATCACTGTCTAACACTTCAATACTGAGATTGTGTCGACCAGATTCACTAAAATGCAGGCTGCTGATGTAGGAAAGGTATTTCATATGTTCGGGCCAATACTTTTTATCGACGTCTTCGGACTCAGTCTTGGTTTTGACCGAGACATTGTAAGTCATGCGATTGAGCTCCATGCTCTTGACCTCGCCCTGCATCAGAATCGCCCCCGCACTCGAGCCATCGAGGTTAAAATAGCGGTAATTGATCTGTGCATTCCCCGCCGAGATTAATACATCGACCAATAAATAGAATTTACCATCGTCCACTTTCTGCGTATGGCGGTCAAAAAGCTCGGAGCTGCAGTTTAAGATCACCGCTTTATTGGAGACAGATTGCAGGTAAATCACGCCACAGGCGACGATCAGCGCCGAGAGTATGGTCAGATTTATCGTCCACTTAAGCCACTTAGCCACAGATCCCGACCTCCAACAGCCAGTTTGCATCGATAAATTCCTTCGGGCGTCTAAAGTCACTGATCTTTAAGTTGCGGATCACCGACTGCCCGAGTTTATAACCCCGCATGGTAATGTTAAGCACCTGTTTATCATGGGAAAGTGAGGAGTAAACCTCTGACCAATCACTGTGGCCGCAGCGACTCAGCCCTTGGCCTAAGCGATCGCCTAACTCAAACAATAGGGTATTGTTGGTTTTCGAGTTGGCATATAAATGCAGCCGGATATGTTGGCCCGATGCTAAGGGTAAATCGGTAGAGAGCAAAGGTTGAGTCGGGACGCTGTGGTCGATACGGCTAAGATAAAAACCTGAAATTGCCAGCATAAAGCTAAAGACGAGTAATACACTCCACCAAGGTAAAGAGAGCAATTTAGGATAGCGTAAGCTGTTAAGCCTTTGTCCCTGAGTACTGTGCAGCAGGTAGCCTTGGCCTTTGACGGTTTCGATCAGTCCTTCATATTGCGGACCAAGGAAGGAGCGGATCATAAATACCGCCCGTGCTAACGATGTGTCAGTGAGTGGAGGGTGTTCCCCATCGCCAGTCTTCAGCTCATGCTTGGAGACCAGTTTGCCTTGATGCTCAACCAATAGGCTCAACACTTGCAACTCGGCACGGGGAAGGTGCCAAGATTCATCACGAGCCTGTTCGATCAGTAAGCCCCGCTCACGATCAAACCAACAGCCCCCCACCTGCATCATCAAAACTCCAACCTATAAAATCATCGAATTAAGTCTATGCAAGGCTGCTAATGATTACTGTGATCCCGTTAACCCAAGGTGGCAAATAGTTAAATTTCGTGAACCAGCCCGCAAGGGGATCGCAATAAAATAAAAATCTGCGTTAGCTCACAGCAATAAATGCCATTTGTAGCGACATAGCTCGATGATAAATACGCGTAAATTTACATAAATGACACAAATAATGTGCACTGGCGCAAATTGAAATCGAAAGCCTCTACAAAACCACCCTACAACCACCAACTAAAACGATTGATAACCTGTCACAGCCCTTCATTTTAGGCCGCGAAATATCCCCTGCCGCAAATCACACTATTTATTGCTGAGATTTCTAGAATGATGTCATCAACCAATGGTTACTGATTGATAAATAAAAGCAATTAATAAAAGAGGATATTCATGATGAGCATTAATCGACGCCAAGCATTAACTCGCATTATCGGTATCAGTACGGCGGCAGCGGGCGCCACTTTAATGGGGACGTCAGCATTTGCAGCGACCAATGCCGATGGTCAATATCAATTAGCCCTCGGGGAAAAACTTAAATATGCGCCACTCGATCCTATGGCTACCGCAAAACTCGCCTACGAGACTGGTGGCGGCTGTATGCACCAAGTGTTTCATTCGGTTATCACTATGCTAGCGCAATCTAATAGTGCCGATGCGGACAAATTCAAAACCATTCCCACAGCCCTCGCAGGCTATGGTTTTGCAGGGGTCACAGGCCAAGGCACACTTTGTGGCAACCTCAACGCCATCGGCATGTTAGTCAATATCTTAGATGATATTAACGGCCAAAATAGCGCGGTTATCGCCAATACCTTCCGTTACTATGAAAACACCACATTGCCACTATCAACTCCCGAGTTCGTTGCAGGTATCGGCTCGACAGCAGAAAAAACCGCCCTAGTGGGCAGCTCCTCAAAGGCAATGAGCGTGCTATGCCACTCCTCCATTAGTAACTGGTCAAGGGCCTCAGGCCTGCCCTTCGCCAAGAAAGGTGAACGTTGCTATCGTCTATCGGCATCCATGGCCTATTACTTGGTAGAACTCTTAAACCGAGCTTATCAGGGTGAGAATATTGGTGCCCTGCCCGGCAGCAAACCATCACTGGAAGCGCAAGATTGCCAAGTGTGCCACGGCAGCACCAGCACCTTAGGTTCGGCGGCAAGTGTTAAAACCGATATGGAATGCACCACTTGCCACACTGGACACTTCAATTAAGGAGGCGGTGATGAAATACCCATTACTCGCATTAACCCTAGGTACACTCGCCCTTGTCGGTTGTGGTAGTGACGATGATAAATCCGAGGAAGTTACGCCTCCGCCGCCACCGGTCGAAACCACGGTGAGTATCAAGGACGCGACTCAGATTAATCTGGCCGTCGATCAGTTTGATCCCAACACCGGCAGCTTAGTCTTTTCACTGACCGATGCTAATCAGGTGGCTATTACCGCCGCTAAAAGCTATGACATTTATTACTTTGGCTTTCCGAACAAAGATAAGGCCTCTGCTAATCCTAAGGCATGGAAACGCTGGCACGTGACCCAAAGCTATCGCTGCCAGAGCCAAGGTGAATGCACAGGTCAATTGACCGAAGTAAAGAGTGGCCAATATCAGTTTGAAATCGCAGGACTCGATTGGCAGCAACAGGATCCCAGCGGCGCAGTGTCCCAAATCAAAGTCGCTATTCAGATCTATGGTGCTAAGGCCAATAACGAGCTGACATTAGTCCAAGTGACACCCCAGTCGTGACACAGTAACACCCCCTCTCATCGCCTCCAAAAAAAGGCATCCAGTTGGATGCCTTTTCATTGTGTAAATTAATGACTCTTACAGGCCCATAAATGACCGCTGGGATAGAACTTGATCAACACGTAATCATTTAAGGAATCCATGTCCACAATCTGCATATTGAAACTCATTCTGCCTTGCTCAAATAAAGCTTTGCGGGATTTTTGTACTTCAGTACGCATTAACTCGGGCATTTCGGTTTGCAATAGATCCATTTTCAAATTAGCTTGGTCTAAATTCAACTTATAAGTCATAGTGCCTGGTTCTAAGGCGCTAACTTTCCCACGGTAAATCAGTGCCGCCAAATCTTGTCCATCCTGCACATAGCTATAGGTTAACTTGGCGCGATTAGCCTCTATCGCCACATCGAGGGCTAAGGTTTGGCTAAATGCTGGTAGTGATTCGGCTATAAAAGGCGATTGGTACAGCTTAGCCTGGCAGCTCAAATTAAGTTGTTTGCTATTAAAGCTCATCGAGTAAGAGCCCAACACTATGCCGGATAAAACCACAACGCTCCCAATCACATGCCATAAACGCAACCTATGGGTCTTCGCCGTTAAATCAGAAAACTTAAGCACAGATCCCCACCATTTTTAGCCATAACTCATCAATCACATCGATATTAAAATCCTCTGACATCATCTTGATGGTTTCGAATTTCAGTCCGTCGGCATCTTCATTTTTTAGCACTAGACTCACAAATTTCTGATCCGTTGAAATGGTCGCCGCGATGGATTGCCAAGGAAACACTGAACAAGCCGAAACCTGTGTCAAAAAATGCTCGACTAAGGGTTTCATTGAATGGTCCGTCGGCTGCCCCGTATAGAATTGTATCTCCGAAAAATCACCATTATGCATAGGTAATTGCCTTGCATAATTGGGTGCAATACTTGTGGGATGGGAGATACGAGAGCCGACCCAAAACAGGGTTGCCAAGGTCAAGAGCATCAGCAACATAAACTGCGGCATACTCAGTTTGAATAGGGGCGAGTTAAGCTCAGTACGTGAATGCTTTCGAGGCGTGGCGTAGAGGATATACCCTTGATTGGCAACACTGACCAACAGCTGTGCCGCATCATCACCGAGAAACAACCTTAAGCGGCGAATAGTGCTATTGAGCAAATCATCGGCACGCATCGACAATTTAAGGTTCGGCTTAATAGCCTGCTGCAACTCCATGCGAGAGACGACTTTGCCGCGCTGTGCACTCAGCAGAGAAAGTATTTGAAATTCATCCGTACTTAATAACCAGCTGCGTCCCGAAGCCGAATCAACCAGCACTTGTTCCTGTGCATTAAACCAACAAGCGCCTATTTGCATCTCGGCCTCTTTCATCATATTACTTGAGGCCGAGTATACAATTTGAACTAAAACAACGCAGTGATCTTAATGCCACCTAACAGGAGCAGATGAATAATCTGTGAATCTCATCAATAAAACATTTAATGCTACAAATAAACACAGATACATTGTGTTTCATTTGTTTTTAGAACATTGCTGCATTGAGCCACATATGTACTAGAATACTGGCGATATAACCTAAGGCGATCACAGGAGTCCAACGTAAATGGGCGCCAAAGGTGTAAATCCCCCTCGCCTGTCCCATCAATGCCACCCCTGCCGCACTGCCGATAGACAACAAACTGCCCCCGACGCCCGCAGTTAAAGTCACTAGCAACCATTGGCCGAGGGCCATCTCAGGATTCATGGTCAACACAGCAAACATCACCGGAATATTATCGACAACCGAAGACAGCAGACCGATAGCCACGTTGGCATAGGTCACATCCCAGTGAGAATACATCGCCTCTGACACTAAGCTTAAATAGCCCATAAACCCTAGGCCACCCACACATAAGACCACGCCATAAAAAAACAGTAAGGTATCCCATTCGGCGCGGGAGATCCGGCTAAAAACGTCGAAGGGCACCACGCTGCCGAGCTGTTGTAGCCGTTGCTCATCGCGGCGTAACTCCGCCTTAGCACGCTCACGGGCAACGGATTTGTCGAAAGTCTTACGTAGGTAATAACCAAAGAACTGTAAGAAGCCTAGGCCCGTCATCATCCCAAGCACTGGCGGCATACCAAAGAAGGAGTGAGCACACACCGCGGTAGCAATCGTCAGCAAGAAAAGCGCCACGATACGTTTAGCGCCGGGTTTAGTGTACACCTGCTCTTTTTCAGGCTCAGGCACATAACTTGGGATAAACACGCTCATAATCGCCGCAGGTAAGGCGAAGTTGACTAAGGCGGGGATAAACAGATGGAAGAAGTCAGCAAAGTGCACTAAGCCTTTTTGCCACACCATTAGAGTCGTGATATCGCCAAAGGGACTAAAGGCACCGCCCGCATTTGCCGCGACCACAATGTTGATACACGCCAGCGTAATAAATTTACGCTGCCCCGCGCCCACCTTCATCACCACCGCACACATCAATAATGCTGTGGTTAAGTTATCGGCCACCGGCGAGATGAAGAAGGCCATAAAGCCCGTCAGCCAGAAAACGGTTCGCAGGCTAAAACCGCGCCCGACTAACCAGCCACGAATCGCATCGAATAAGTTTCGCTCCTCCATGGCATTGATATAAGTCATCGCCACTAATAGGAAGAGTAATAACTCGGCGTATTCGAGTAAATTGTGCTTAAAGGCGGCCTCAGAAACTTCCGACATGCCATTTTGCACATACACAAAACCTATCATGCCCCAAATAATGCCAGCCGCTACTAACACGGGTTTGGATTTACGTAGGTGCAGTGCCTCTTCGGCCATCACCAAGATATAGGCGAGCACAAAGACACATACGGCAATATACCCCACTGATGCAGCGGTTAAATCGAGCCGTTCTGCTCCTTCGGTCACAGCCCAAACTGCTGGTGAGAATCCACTCAATATTGCAACGCAGAATAGGCTAGATAGCACCACTCCACTGTTTTTAAACCACCGCTGTAATTTCATCAAAGTTGATCTCTGTAAGGGAAATTAGTTCGAAAATTACCATAGCTCGGGCTGTGTAAATTTTGACAAAACGCAACTTTCTACGCATTTCAAGTTAACCAAGGGCGTCTACAACATTAATTTTTGTATAACTACAGATACAACTAATAAAGAATTAACTAACTTTGTTTCAAGTTAGTCCAAAAACAGCTAATAAAAAAGCACCTCTCGGTGCTTTTATGTTGATTTCAATCACATCGATTAGAACGAATAGAGCAAGGTCATATTAGTTTCTGTATCAGTGCTCTTCTTATCATCCAATGGTTCACTGTTGTAGCGCACAATAATGGCAAACTTCATCGCTAAGGCGCCAATGATATTAGCGGTAAGCGAAGTTTCAGAACGCGCATCTAATTTTTCACCATAGTCGGCCACAAAGCGTTGCTGGAATTTTGAAGTTTCAGTGATTTCTGTTTCGAAGTTGATCACGCCGTGGGCAACCACGCTGTCATTCGAATCAGTACCTTCTAACACGGCTTGCTCTGAATCGAGACGTTGATAGATATAACCGGGACCGATTTCTACATCGAGGAAGGTCTTGCTGGTGTCATAGAGTCTATGACCATAACCCGCCGCGCCTGACACTGTGTAGTCATAACCAGTAAAAGGGTCGACTTCGTAGTTAGCGTTGGCAAACAGATAGCTGCGATCTGTCATCTTATAGTTGCCTTGGGCGCCTGCTAAATAACGTTTAGCCGTCACTTCACCCGTATCTTCTTTGTACAAACCTTCTAAAAGATATTGGTTTTCCCAGTCGCCCAACTCGTGTTTTAGGCTTAATCGGCCCTTATAGGATGAGGTATCGGTGTTACCTGTGGTTAAGGTTGCACCTAACTCGGCTTCACCTGCGAATGTCTTGTCGCCTTTTACAAAATCGGCTCCCGCATTAGCCATAAATGGCGCAGTCATTAATAGCGCTGCGGTCAGTACTTTCTTCATGTTTATCCGTTCCTGTTGCGTTTTATCCCCTAAAAAATCTGCGCAATATTAACATTTACGATAAAAAAATGAAAATTAAGCGATTTTAAGTATAAAAAAAGCCCGCTTATCGGCGGGCTTTTTCAAACAATCGTTAAGGCTTAGAGGTTGATCTTAGGATCTAAGGCACCTGATTGATAAGCTTTGTACATTGCTTGTAAAGACAAAGGCTTAATCTTAGAAGCTTGACCCGCACAACCGAAAGCTTCATAGCGAACAGTACAGATGTCCGCCATCGCTTCCATAGAGGCTTTTAAGAACTTACGTGGATCGAATTCGCTTGGGTGTTCTGCCAAGTATTTACGTACCGCACCGGTAGACGCTAAACGCAGATCGGTATCGATGTTCACTTTACGCACACCGTGTTTGATACCTTCAACGATTTCTTCTAATGGCACGCCGTAAGTTTCAGGAATTTGACCACCGTATTGGTTGATGATCTGCAACCATTCTTGAGGTACTGAAGAAGAACCGTGCATCACTAAGTGAGTGTTAGGAATGCGGGCATGGATTTCTTTGATGCGGTCGATACGTAGTACATCACCCGTTGGTTTACGGCTAAACTTGTATGCACCGTGGCTGGTACCAATCGCAATCGCCAGCGCGTCAACATGGGTATCGGCAACGAAGCGTGCAGCTTCTTCTGGGCTGGTCAGCAGTTGATCGTGGCTTAATACGCCTTCTGCGCCCACACCGTCTTCTTCACCGGCAGTACCGGTTTCTAAGCTGCCTAAACAACCGATTTCACCCTCTACAGACACACCACAAGCGTGGGCGAATGCAACGGTTCTACGAGTCACATCAACGTTGTACTCGTAAGAAGCTGGGGTTTTACCGTCGGCCATTAATGAACCGTCCATCATTACTGATGACATACCTAATTGGATAGAACGCTGACAGATATCAGGATCGGTACCATGGTCTTGGTGAATACAGACTGGGATATCTGGATACTGCTCAAGTGCAGCCGTCATCAGGTATTTTAAGAATTGTGGACGCGCATATTTACGTGCACCTGCAGAGGCTTGCACGATGACAGGGCTGTCTGTTGCTTCTGCGGCCTGCATGATGGCGCGCATTTGCTCAAGGTTGTTTACGTTGAACGCTGGCACACCGTATCCATGCTCTGCCGCGTGATCGAGTAGTTGTCGTAGGGAAATTAACGCCATTTTTTAACTCCAATAATAGGGTGACTGTCACATCAACGTTAGGTCACCGAGGTCGCTATCGTTTGGATGGATTTTTATGCTCAATCACTCAAGAACAACTTAGTCGTCTTAAAAGAATGAGCGGTTTTTTTATAATTTTTTTATCAAGTTTTTGTGCCATCGCAGCGCCCTGCCGCGATGGCACAATACCTAACTCAATGTTAGGCACCGCGTTGTTTTAGCATAGCTACAGCCGGCAACTCTTTACCTTCTAAAAACTCAAGGAAAGCGCCACCACCGGTAGAGATGTAAGAGACTTTATCGGCGATATCGTACTTGTCTACCGCCGCTAAGGTGTCACCACCGCCAGCGATTGAGAAGGCTTTAGAATCAGCGATAGCTTGAGCGATACGCTTAGTACCTTCACCGAATTGGTCGAATTCGAACACGCCCACAGGACCGTTCCATACGATAGTGCCAGCAGACTCGATGATTTTCGCTAACGTTTCGGCGCTGTCGGGGCCGATGTCGAAAATCATGTCGCTATCGCCAACCTCATTAACCGCTTTTAAGGTCGCGGCGGCCGTTGGGCTAAACTCACCCGCAACAACCACATCGGTAGGCACAGGAATGTCGCCACCGCGGCTTTGGGCGTTCGCCACTAAGCGCTTAGCTTCATCAATTAAATCCGCTTCGTATAAGGATTTACCTACATTGTGGCCCGCCGCAGCAATAAATGTGTTGGCGATACCACCGCCAACGACTAGCTGATCCACAATGCCAGATAAGCTTTCTAATACGGTCAGCTTAGTCGACACTTTAGAACCGCCAACGATAGCCACTAATGGGCGCGCTGGGTTGTCTAAGGCTTTGCCTAACGCTTCTAATTCTTGTGCTAATAATGGGCCAGCACAGGCGATGGGAGCGTGTAAACCAATACCATTGGTTGACGCTTCTGCGCGGTGAGCGGTACCGAAGGCATCCATCACATACACATCACATAAGGCCGCCATTTTCTTTGACAGGGCTTCGTCGTTTTTCTTCTCGCCTTTGTTGAAGCGAACGTTTTCAAACACAACCACTTCGCCTACCGCGACTTCAACGCCGTCTAAATAGTCGGTCGCTAAGCGCACAGGGCAAGACAAGGCTTTAGCCAAGTAATCGACTACAGGTTGCATGGAGAATTCGCTATTGTATTCACCTTCGGTTGGACGACCTAAGTGAGACATCACCATTACCGCAGCGCCTTTGGCAAGGGCTAATTCGATAGTGGGCAGAGAGGCGCGCAGACGTGCATCACTGGTGACAACGCCGTTGCTGACTGGCACATTGAGATCTTCACGAATAAGCACTCGCTTACCTTGGAGATCTAAATCTGACATATTGATAATTGCCATGGTAACGCTTCCTTTTATAATCAAAAAACAAACTGGTTTTGTATCAATCGGTTAAGTGTATAGCGACTCGGCACTCGACATCCCGTCGAATTGGCTATCACGCCTTAACCCATTGTCATTGTATAAATTCTTATATTTAGCTTTGTTTAGCTGCAATCATCGCCAAACTGGTATCTAGCATACGATTGGCAAAGCCCCACTCGTTATCGCACCAGAGCAACAGTTTAACCAACTGCCCTGCGCTCACCCGAGTCTGGGTACCATCGACAATGCTGGAGCGCGGATCATGGTTAAAATCACAGGATACGAGTGGCTCATCAGTATAGCCTAAGATGCCGTTAAATCGTCCATTGGCGGCCAATTCTAACACTTGATTGACGGTCGCAATATCCACTGTTTTATCTAATGTTACCGAAAGATCGATAGCAGTTACGTTGATGGTGGGAACGCGCACCGAAATCGCCTCAAACTTGTCTTTCATGTGCGGCAAAATCCGCTCGATACCGCGGGCAAGTTTAGTGTCGACGGGGATGATGGACTGACCCGCTGCTCGGGTGCGGCGTAAGTCATCATGATAGGCATCAATCACTTGCTGATCATTCATCGCCGAGTGGATTGTGGTAATCGCGCCACTTTTCACGCCAAAGTGTTTATCCAGCACATCGATAACCGGCACGATACAGTTGGTCGTACAAGAAGCATTGGAAACCACAGTATGCTCTGCGCGCAGTAAGTCTTGGTTCACACCGTAAACGATTGTGCCGTCGACATCGGCCGAAGAAGGATGACTGATTAAGACCTGTTTGGCACCTGCGTGAATATGGGCCTCGCAGCTTTTGCGATCCAAGATGGCGCCTGTGGCTTCATAGACGATATCTATGTCCATCTCCTGCCAAGGTAGTTTGGACGGATCCGGCTCATGGAGAATTTTGATGACGTCATCGCCGATCAGCATCTGATCATCGACTAACTTGACTCTGGGCTGAAACCGACCGTGGGTCGTGTCGTACTGGGTCAGATGAACAATGGCTTCGGGCTTAGCCAACTCATTAATGGCGACAATTTGGATTTGCTGGCGTTTTCCGGACTCATATAAAGCGCGAAGGATTGAGCGGCCAATACGACCATAACCATTGATTGCGACTCGAATCATTGAGGTCTTTATTTCCTCTTAACAATACTGCATATACAAAAACGGCCTGCAAACGATTGCAGGCCGCATTATACAGATTAACCTTTCAAAAGTTTAACCTTTTGTCGGTAATCTCATCACCTAAGCGATTAGCCTAGTGATTTTGCAGCATTCAGCACATTTTCAACGGTGAAACCGAAGTGCTTCAGCAGCACGTTGCCTGGCGCAGACTCACCAAAAGTGGTCATGCCCACAACAGTGCCTTCGAAACCAACATACTTGTACCAGAAGTCAGTATGGGCCGCTTCGATAGCGATACGCTTAGTCACCGCTTTTGGCAGTACAGATTCTTTGTAAGCAGCATCTTGCTTATCAAACTCAGTGTTTGATGGCATAGAAACAACGCGAACTTGTTTGCCTTGTTCGGTCAGCGCAGCTGCTGCTTCTACCGCTAATTGCACCTCACTACCAGTTGCAATCAGGATGTACTCAGGCGTACCTGCACAATCTTGCAGTACGTAAGCGCCCTTTGCCACATTCGCTAATTGCTCAGCAGTACGTGCTTGAGCCTTCAGGTTTTGACGGCTGAATACTAGCGATGTTGGTGCATGACGACGTTCGATAGCCGCTTTCCATGCCACTGCGGTTTCAGCCGCATCACAGGGGCGCCACACGGCCATATTTGGCGTCATACGTAAGTTGGCTAATTGCTCAACTGGCTGATGGGTTGGGCCGTCTTCACCTTGACCGATAGAGTCGTGGGTGTAAACGAAGATGTTTTGAATGCCCATCAGTGCAGACATACGTACTGCGTTACGTGCATATTCCATAAACATCATGAAAGTCGCGCCGTAGTTGATAAAACCACCGTGGAGTGACACACCGTTCATGATGCCGCTCATACCGAACTCACGCACACCGTAGTACACGTAGTTACCCGCTGGATCTTCTTGAATACCTTTAGAACCTGCCCACAAGGTCAGGTTAGAACCCGCTAAGTCAGCACTGCCGCCTAACAGTTCAGGTAGAACCGCACCGAAGGCGGCAATCGCGTTTTGTGAAGCTTTACGGCTAGCAATACCTTCGCCTTTCGCTTGGCATTCTTGGATGAATGCTTGGGCTTTGGCTTCGAAATCAGCTGGTAATTCACCTTTCAGCACGCGGCGCTCGTATTCGGCTGCCAATTCTGGGTAAGCAGCAGCGTAAGCGGCAAACTTGTCGTTCCAAGCCGCTTCACGGGCGTTACCTGCTTCTTTGGCATCCCAACCTGCGTATACGTCTGCTGGGATTTCGAATGGCGCATGTGGCCAGCCTAAGAATTCACGGGCCGCTGCGATTTCAGCATCACCTAATGGCGCGCCGTGGCAATCGTGGCTGCCAGATTTGTTTGGTGAACCAAAACCGATAATGGTTTTGCAGCAGATCATGGTTGGCTTGTCGGTAACCGCTTTAGCCGCTTCGATAGCTGCACGAATCGCATCGCTGTCGTGACCATCTACGTTAGCAATCACGTGCCAGCCGTAAGATTCGAAACGTTTTGGCGTATCATCGGTAAACCAGCCTTCAACATGACCGTCGATAGAGATACCGTTGTCATCCCAAAATGCGATCAGTTTGCCTAAGCCTAAAGTACCAGCCAGAGAACATGCTTCGTGGGAAATACCTTCCATCAAGCAGCCATCGCCGAGGAAGCAGTAAGTGTAGTGGTCAACAATCTCGTGACCTTCACGGTTAAACTGTGCCGCTAAGGTTTTTTCTGCAATCGCCATACCCACAGCGTTGCTGATCCCCGCCCCTAATGGGCCAGTGGTGGTCTCAACACCAGGGGTGTAACCATATTCTGGGTGACCAGGAGTTTTTGAATGTAACTGACGGAATTGCTTCAGTTCATCCATTGGCAGGTCATAGCCAGTCAGGTGTAATAAAGAGTAGATCAGCATAGATCCGTGACCGTTAGAGAGAATAAAACGATCTCTATCTACCCATTTCGGATTGTTCGGATTGTGCTTAAGGAAATCATTCCACAGCACTTCAGCAATATCTGCCATGCCCATTGGGGCGCCAGGGTGGCCTGAGTTTGCTTTTTGAACTGCATCCATACTTAACGCACGGATTGCGTTGGCGAGTACTTTACGGGAAGACATGCTCTCTCCTGCTTAATTTGTGGGGTCTAGCGGGCAATTTGGACGCATATTTTCCCCTACATAGCGAAGCGACGCAAACGAAAATTGCATTCCAATGCCCAGTCCTGTGGATTACACCTTAGAAGCGTTAGGCTAATTCATCTTAAAACACATTACATTTATTTGTAATACAATAACTCAAATGCAACTAATAGTTTTTCCACATCGAGTCACTTAGCGCTCAAGCTACAACCTTAGTTTTACCTTAGCTCAGCAACGATTTACGCAACTCGCTTTGAATAAAAATCACATACCGCTATCAATTCATTGAGTTAGAGCCGGAACTCAAAACACACAAACGCTCCCCGATTTGGGGCTTACCTCACTTTACACACAAATATTTAGTTTAGGGGGTGTCAACCAAGGGAAATTCCACTAAAATAGCCGTCTAGATGTAGATGCTTCTACACGTTTGAATGCTAACGACGAGATTTTCCTACTATGGCAAAGCACTTGTTTACTTCTGAGTCGGTCTCAGAAGGTCATCCCGATAAGATTGCAGATCAGATTTCTGATGCTGTGCTAGATGCGATTCTGGCCCAAGATCCTAAAGCACGTGTAGCGTGCGAAACATATGTCAAAACTGGCATGGTATTAGTAGGTGGCGAAGTGACCACCTCTGCCTGGGTTGATATTGAAGAGCTGACCCGTAAAACGGTTCGTGAAATTGGTTATGTCCATTCAGATATGGGCTTCGATGCCGATTCTTGCGCAGTATTAAATGCGATTGGCAAACAGTCTCCTGACATCAACCAAGGTGTTGACCGTGCAGATCCAAAAGAACAAGGTGCCGGCGACCAAGGTTTAATGTTTGGTTATGCCAGCAACGAAACTGACATTCTGATGCCAGCGCCTATCACTTATGCCCACGCATTAGTCAAGCGTCAATCAGAAGTGCGTAAAAATGGCACTCTGCCATGGTTACGCCCAGACGCGAAAAGCCAAGTCACCTTCGCCTACGAAGACAACAAGATTGTCGGTATCGATGCGATCGTACTGTCTACCCAGCACAGCCCTGACATCGCCCAAGAGGATTTGATCGAAGGCGTGATGGAAACCATCATCAAGCCAGTTCTGCCAGCACAATGGTTGAACAAAGACACCAAATACTTCATCAACCCAACTGGCCGTTTCGTTATCGGTGGTCCAATGGGTGACTGTGGTTTAACCGGTCGTAAGATCATCGTAGATACCTACGGCGGTATGGCGCGTCACGGTGGTGGTGCTTTCTCTGGTAAAGACCCATCAAAAGTTGACCGTAGCGCGGCCTACGCTGCCCGTTATGTGGCGAAAAACATCGTTGCGGCTGGTCTGGCTGATCGTTGTGAATTGCAAGTGTCCTATGCTATCGGTGTGGCAGAGCCAACATCAATCAGCATCGAGACCTTCGGTACGGGTAAAGTGTCTGAAGAAGTCTTAATCAAGTTAGTCCGTCAACACTTCGACCTGCGCCCATACGGTCTGACCGAAATGTTGAACCTGGCTCGCCCAATTTATCAAGCAACCGCCGCTTATGGTCACTTTGGCCGTAGCGAGTTCCCATGGGAAGCGACGGATAAAGCTGACGCACTGCGCGCCGATGCAGGTCTGTAATCTGTATTAAGCCCATGCTTTCGCTTGTAAAAAACCGCCTAAGGGCGGTTTTTTTATGCTTTGGATGTATTGTCTAACCCCATCACGATCAGCAAGATAGCCTTATCTACAGGCAAATTACCAATGCAAAATGAAGCCGTTAATTCAACAACTCCAATCCTGTTCTTGGGCGACAAAAGTGGGCCATAGTGAACCGATGGCAAAAACCTTGGGCAATTTGGAGGAGATAGCCGCATACCTTGAAAGGGATCCTGACAGTTTTTTCCAACCGCCCTACACCGAACCCTATGAAAGCTATGTGTTAGCGACCATCAGCGAGCAGATGCTTTAAAGTCCCAAGTCGTCAGTGAACTGGTTGAACAAATTGCCCAAACTGCCTATTTGGAAACCTGGAAAATAGTACCCGTTGTAGAGGTTTGCGCGCTCGTATCCGATGATGCCGATACCTTAGCCACGCTATTGTTAGCAGAGGCCACACTTTGAGACTTCGCTCAAGAGCGTTTAACATGGTACTTACAGGGTAGACTCCCTTTTGGTTATCAAGGGAGTTATCCGAAGGGTAAATGGCTAATTCTATGAATCAGATTAACAGTGATCAAAATGGGCATTTTGCATACACAGCAGGTTTATCTGCGCGGCGGATAACAGCGCACACTCTTGCTGGTTCAGTTTTTTAGCGTTGCTCACAGCCTCATCTGTCAATTTTACAATGACTGTCGAATACGCATTCGTTTTGCCACAATCGAGCCAACAGTCTCCAACCTGCAGCCAATAATGGGTTCGGCTATCGTTGCAATCAACTTCAAATCCACGGGCTTCACATTGCTGCAACACGCACTCAGATAACAAAACTCGCAGATTATCCCAGGCCGATAAATTGGCATGGGCGTAAGTCGTCAGCAGGGTGCTGACCAAGGTATCACTCACTATTTCTCTCCAACCAAAAGGCTTTGGCCTCAGCACCCGGCATCGCCTTGGCGTATAACCAGCCCTGCACATAGGCAACACCTGCCGCTTTAACAAACTCGGCTTCCTCAGGGGTTTCAACCCCTTCGGCAATCAAACTGAAGCCTAAGCTACTGCAGAGCTTACAAATTTGTAGATACAAAGTACGACCTTTAGGTTCACTGGTATTGGCCAGAATACTGCGGTCTAGCTTGATGCCATCGACATTAATCCGACTCAATAGACTTAAACTCGAAAACCCAGTACCGAAGTCATCTAAGAAGAACGTAAAGCCATGTTGTTTAAGCTGCCTCATACTGTTATCGATGCGATTTAAATCCAACATAAAGGCCGATTCTAACATCTCAATCTCGACTCGCTTGGCAACGCTGCCTAACCTTTCATTCATGGTCGCCAACAATTGGGGATCGGTAATATTGTTAGGGTCGATATTGATGCTTACTTTGGGATAAAAACCTTCTAACTCCCAGCGAGCGAGGTCCTCCGCCACAGTGTTAATCACAAAGCGATCAATAATATGTGAATAACCAGCACGTTGAAATGCATCAATAAAATACGGTCCCTTCAGCTTACCATGTTCATCCTTCAAGCGAATAAGCGCCTCATATCCAACTACATGATTAGTGCTTAAGGCAATTTTCGGTTGATAGTGTAATTGCAATTCCCCCGCTAGGACTTCTTTAATGGTTCTTTCAAGATTTAACTCGGCTTTAAGTGATTCGGACTGCTGCTGTGAATAATGTTGCTCGGTCATGCGGTCGATATCGGCTTGAAATTGCACGCGCTTGATTAATTCACTATCAAATTCATAATGCTCAGACATCAAGGAAAACCGCCGGACAAAAGGCAAATAAATCAATACGCCTATGCCAATTAATAGCACTTGAAAAAGCACCGCGCTCATATGGCCGCTGGCAATATAAGCATTTAGCAGTGGCGGCGTAATCCAAGGAAAACTGTGCCCATCAAAGCTCAAGATCCCAACATGGATAGCACTGTAGGCCAAGATAAAATTAGCCAATGGGGACAAAATAAACGGCACTAATAGACGTGGATTAAAGATAATCGGTAGGCCGTAAATCAAAATCTCATTGATGTTAAAAATCGCAAAGGGTGTGGCAATTTTAGCGATATGCCGAGTGGCACTGTCTTTAGCACCGATAAAAATGGCAATAATCAACGACAGTGTAGCGCCACTGCCACCATAGATAATAAACAAGTCCATAAACTGGCTCGCCGTTAGGTTCGGCACCAGTTGCATTAAACCATTATCGACACCTATCAGCAGCAGATAAGCATTATCACCATGCACCCCAAAACACCAAAGCACATGGGTGATCAAAATCCGCATAAACAATTGCATACCAAGGCTCGCCTGCTGCAAAGCCTCGATAAATGGGGCAAATAACCATTCCAAAAAGATAGAAGCTTCGGCCACGACGGCAAACAACCCAATAAAACCAATCACTATCGGGAAGAATAAATTTAAATGTTGCTTTAAGTATCGACTCAACGCCTTCGCTGTAATTAACCGCAAGCCTTTCCACTGCGCTAAGAATCGCAATGAGTAGGCAGATAGAATAGGCAAAATAACAATTCGCGGATCGGCGACAATGGCACGTACATAATCGATATTAAATACATTCCCTGTATTGGGGGCATTAATAGCGAGCAATAGGCTCAGCGACAAAGAACAAACGGCAATTGCGGACAACTGCAAATACTTAGCAAAGTGGAAGGATAAAGAAATCAGTGCAAGTAACGGAAAAATCTTTGAAAGTTGTAGCGAAAAGAAACTAATAGCTTGATGAAATGTAGAGGTCTGCCAAGTTGGAATACTGATATCGAGTAATGTAATAACTAAGGAAAGAAATGAATTGATTAAAATAAAAGGCAGTAACGCGATAAATGATTCACGTATCGAGATAAGAAAGCTTCTATCGAGAAATTGGCGCAGCTCAAACTTCATAGCAGAGTTTATATTGATGGGTATGCTCTAACCATAGTCGATACTCTGCATTCCTCATAATCATATGCACTAAATACTGAGTTTCCAAGTTAGAGCGAGTGTAAACATGGGTGTTCACTCAGCTTGAGTTCGAGCCACCATTAAATAGTAATCCCTTGCCGAAACCGTAAAGAAATCTGCAACCTGCATCGTCGCCTTTTGCGTGTGAGCCGTAAAGGAACGCTCGTTTTCCTCGGCAATAAAAGTCACCACATAGGCAAAATGAGGCGCAATTTGCTGATAAATCCCTTTAACCAAGGTCTCAAAAACTCCCTGACCGCGGTAGTTTTTATCTATCCAAATCGGGCCATACTGGCAACTGTTCTGCTTCGTTAATTTGGGGCCATCCCACTCTAATCTCGTCAATCGGTTGAGGATTGTGCGATAAATTGGCCAGGTTTCGAAAAAGGCCCAGCGCCCAGCAATCACATAGCCGATAATCCGCCCGTTATCCTCGGCGACAACGACCCAATGCCGAGTCACTAACTCGGTTAATTCACTACGACCAAAGGCTTGCCCCTCCAGCCCCATGGCTGAAGACGCGAGTTCATCATTGAGAAAGGTTCTTTCTAATACAACTAAAAAATCAATATCTTGAGCCGTGGCTGGGCGTATATTTATTGTCATTTTCTTCACTCAATTTAGCGAGCTGCATGGCTAGCGGCGCGCCAGTATACAGGAGTCATAAATCATCCCAATAATAGATGCACAAAAAATGGTGTTTTTTTAGCCCACTGATTTGCAAATTATCCTGTTGTTTTCCAAACTTAAGGCATATTTTGGCCCCTTAGGCGCCGCTATGTTGCCCGAAACCATCAATCCCAATGTCAGCTTACTCGATAGCGATCATCAGCAGGTCAATTTAGGTCGCTGGATGCACCAATGCGAGTTGATCAAAAGTTACTACAGCGCCACTAGCGTATTCGTGCTGCAAATGACTCAGTCTGGTTTCGAAGTCATCGTAAGCTCAGTGAGTGAAACGCCGCTGTTTACCTCAGGTACCTTGTTTGCGAGCGACTTCCCCCTGTTTGAACAACTAAAACATAGCCCGGCCGAGGGAGACTATCTCAATCTTGGCCGTTTTATGCTCGACGAGCTGCCTAGGGATTTTGATGGTATTCAACATATTCTTTCCCGCCCTATCGCTTGGCCCGACGGCAGCCAATTTGGTTCACTGTGTGTGTTAAATCCTCATATGGTTGACCCCTTAAACAACAGTGCCATGCTCGAACCTTTCCAAATCTTGCTACAGCAGGAATTGTCCCTGTTATGCCAAAACCACCGGATTGAATCGCTGTCGATGCGCGATCAAGAGACCGGCATGCTCAACCATTACGGCTTTATGATGATGGCGCCAAGACAGCTCAATCTCGGACGGCGTTTCGGCGCCCATGCGGGGATTCTATTCTTCGAATTGATTGGGGCTGAAACGCCGGAAAACAGCTTAGAAGAGAAACACCACAGGCTGCTGGGTAATTTAGTCCAAGACACTATTCGCACCGCCGATGTGGCCGCCCATTACAGTACAACTCAGTTTGTGGTATTAGCCTTTGTCGATAGCGAGCGCGATATATTGCACATCATGAAGCGAGTCGAAAAACAATTAGAGCAACAGAATCCCCATCTAAAACTCGATGCCAGTTACAGCTTCTTTACCCCCGAATCGACGGCCAAGTTAGCGCCGATGATGGAAGATGCCCGTAGCAAACTTAAATCCATGGAGCCTGAGCCTGTGCAAACCTCGACTAATCAAGCATCCAAGCTCGATGCCAAGCTGTATGACAACCCCGCAGCCGACTCGGCCGAGCTTTAACGTATACTCTTGTTTTATCAGTCTTTGGGATGCTCGTCTTGACGTTTCGCCCATTGGATAAACAGCACCACGGGATAAGGTGACATCAGCACCAGTCCCAAACCAATGAGGCTGGCTATCAGTAACATACCGCTAATTTCTAGACTCCATTGGGTCAACATATAGAACCCAAGTCCACAAACTAACATCAAAACACCTAACCAATGTAAAAACTTCAACAAATTCATAGTGCTTTTAATGGCATCTGTCATGTAAACCTCTTTTTATCTCCCGTTAAACTTGTACACTATGGCCATATACCCAAGCGACCTGAAGATACGAGTCTCAGGTTTTTTGGGTATATACATGAAAAGGAACTGAGACAATGTTAAAACAAACATTTCTATTAAGCGCATTACTTTTTGGCTTAACCGCTTGTCAGAGCACTGACGTTACCAATCAGGACACATTACCATTACAGGGAAGCTGGCATATCGAAGCCGTCCAAGGACAACCCACTGTGGATTACAGCCCAGCGCAAATCACCTTCGCTGCCGAAGGTAAACTCTCGGGCAATAACAGCTGTAACAACTTCTTCGGTCAATACAGTCAACAAGGGCAAGAGCTGAAAATCATCCCAGGTGGCAGCACGATGAAGGCCTGTGTCGATGCGCTGATGCAACAAGAGCATAAAGTAATGCAAGCCCTGCCACTGGTCGCAAAGGCCAAGTTGGTACAAGGTCGCCTAACACTGCTGAGCAGCGACGATAAGCCCGTCTTAGTCTTAAGTCAGCTTAAATAAGCTCACTTTGATAATAAAAAACCGCCAACTTGGCGGTTTTTATTATTCAATGGATTAACCTTTGGTCGCTGCGCTTTCACTCGCAGCATTTTGCTCAGCAATCATAGCGCTTTGCACCATATCGGCATTGTAATGCTCAACATCGAGTTCATCTTCCGACTTAGCAATCACAGTCGTCGCGACTAAGTCGCCAGAGACGTTTACTACGGTGCGCGCCATATCGAGAATACGGTCAATCCCCGCAATTAATGCCACACCTTCTAAGGGTAAGCCCACGGTCGAGAGCACTAAGGTCAGCATCACTAAGCCAGCGCCCGGTACACCCGCAGTGCCAATAGAGGCTAAGGTCGCGGTTAAAATAATCGTTAGATAGTCGACCCAAGTTAAATCGATACCAAAGGCTTGTGCCACAAACAGCGCAGTCACGCCTTGATACAAGGCCGTGCCATCCATATTGATGGTGGTGCCTAAGGGCAGCACAAAGCTGGAGATCTTCTTGTTTACCCCAAGATATTCGCTCGCACATTTCATGCTCGCGGGTAAGGTTCCCGCCGAACTTGAGGTGGTAAATGCCACCGCCATCGCATTGCTGATCCCCTTGAAAAAATGCAGCGGATTGAGCTTGGCAAATAGGCGCAGCACTATGCTGTAGAAACCTAACACGTGGATAATACAGCCAATATAAACAGCAATAATCACTTTAATCAGCGGCCATAGCATGTCAATACCATACTCGCCCGCAACCCATGCCATCAGACCAAATACCCCATAAGGCGCAAGCTTCATCACCATATCGGTGAGCTTGTACATGGCCTCGGCAAGGCTTTCAAATACCTTGATCGCAGGCTTACCATGGTCGCCAATCAAGACCAAGGCAATCCCTAGCGCCACGGCAAATACAATGACTTGCAGGATTTGACCACTCGCCAAGGCGGCAACTGGGTTGGTGGGGACAATGTCAATCAGGGTTTGCATCACCGAAGGCACTTCTTTCGCCGTTTGTACCGCTTCGTGTTGCAGTAAAGGCACGCCTGCACCGGGTTGCACCACATAGCCCACGGCTAAACCTAGGCTGATCGCAATCGCGGTGGTGCAGAGGTAAAACGCAAAGGATTTAAACCCAATTCGGCCCATTTTGGCGGTGTCTTCCATTGAGGTCACACCGACAATCAATGAACAAAACACTAAAGGCACGATCAGCATCTTGATGGTATTCACAAACAGGGTGCCAATAGGTTTCAGGTAAGAAGCCTGCTCACCTAAGCTGACGCCCACCGCAATCCCCAACACCATACCGACGAAAATTTGCAGCCACAGGGGCACTGACATCCAAGAAGACCAGATCCGGCCTAAGGCTGATGACCTTTGTTTTGACATGTTTATAACCTTGAGTTTGAAATGATGATAGGGCGAAGCCTTATCCTTGGCGGGACTAACCTTAAATTAGCCAGCCGCCGAGTCTATCATAAGGGATAAAATTCTATGGATGATCTATATCACGTTGATGCCAACCGCTGCAAAAACCACCTAGGGCCGAGCTTAGGCCTCAAATTGTACCGAACTGGTGGACGCGGCAAAACGTTGGCGATAAAGAGATGCGGGGGGCTGCTCGCACTCGATAAGGTAGCTCCAATAGTCATCATCAAAACCGCTGAAGAGTGACTGATTTTCCCCCTGAGATTTGAGGATCAAATACCACCAAATGAGCCCCCATAGCCCAAAGGTAATTAGGGTGAGCATAAAGTGCATCCCATGATTAATCTCAAGATCTTTATGTGCATCATAGGCTTGTAAAAATCTTGGCTTAAAGCGACGAGTTGATTTTACGAATGCCATAATCGCGCCACTCCCTTAGGGTGAAAACCTTATTCAAGCCTAGCAGATTGGACTTTAGTCGTACAAAAATTAGCCGCAATTAAAGCTGGATTTGAAACTCTGCTCACTCGTTCTTCTGCATGGTTACGTGCTAAAGTGTGCCGCCGAATTAAAAGCTGATGCATAAGCGTCATCCACATACACAAGAGCGGTAAATTCCACTAACCGCCGAGGAGTTGTTAAATGTTGATCCGTAAAGCCAAAGTGCAAGATCTCACCGCCCTAGTCCAATTTAATCAGGCGATGGCGCAGGAGACCGAAGGTCTCGCCTTAGACGAAACCACTCTGATTAAAGGCGTCAATACACTGCTCAATCACCCTGAAAAAGGTTTTTATCTGGTGGCCGAAATCGACGACGAAATTGTCGGTTCGCTGATGGTCACTTTCGAGTGGAGCGACTGGCGCGCCAAAGATTATTACTGGATCCAAAGCGTTTATATTCGCCCGCAAAATCGCCGTCAGGGGATTTATGGCAAGCTCTATGCTGAGGTGAAGCAACTGGCCGAGGCCAATGGCGGCGCCGCGAGTTTTCGCCTCTATGTAGAGCAGGAGAACACCACAGCTCAGCAAACCTATCAAGCACTTGGGATGAAACAGAGTTACTATCTGATGTTCGAAGAAAAGTAACAAAAAAAGGATCGGGCATGACCCGATCCTTTCATTTCAAACAGCGATTAATCTCAAGCTTATCTCAGCAGACCAAACAAAATGGCGGTCATCGCCAGTAGGCCCGCAATAACCACAAACACATTGCTGATGCGGTTACGGTAAGCCTTCAGTGCAGGCACTTTATACACCGCATACATTGGCATTAAGTACAAAATCGCCGCAATAATCGGTCCGCCCAGCGCCTCGATCATCCCCAGAATACTTGGGTTTAGAATCGCGACGCCCCAAATCGTGGCAAACATAAACACTAAGATAAACTTGTTCAGCTTGCTCTCATTGATTTGTTTGTTAGTTGAGCGCAGCTGTTTAACGATAATACCCTTCATACCTTCAGTCGCGCCCATATAGTGTCCAAAGAAAGATGACACAATCGCCACAAACGCAATGAAAGGCCCGAAATAGCTCACAAAACCACTGTCATGCACGTTCGCAAGGTAAGATAAAATCGGCAGGTTCTTCGCCTTGGCTTCGGCCAACTGTTCTGGCGACAGTGACAACACGCAAGAGAACACAAACAGCATCACAAAGCCGACTAACATCATCGAAGTATTACGCAGGATCACATCGGCCTTGCGAGCGGCGTTGACGCCGTGGTCACGCTTGAGGGAAACCGAAAATTGCGAAATCGCCGGAGAATGGTTAAAGGCAAACACCAGTACAGGAATGGTTAGCCATACAGTGCCTAAAAAGGCGCTGGTTTCTGGCACGACTTGCAATGCATCCATTTTCCACTCGGGGATCAGATAGATGGACATAAAAGCCAAAATGCCCACCAGCGGATATACCAGCAACTGAGTCACCTTCAGCATAAATTGCTCACCGGCGACCATCACGGACATCATGCCGAAAATTAATACGCCAGAAAGCAGAAAACGTGGAGGCGAAGCCATGCCCAGCTGGTTAACGATAAAGCTATCGACTGTGTTAGTGATCCCTACACCGTAGATCAACACAATGGGATAAATCGCTAAGAAATACAGCAATGTAATCGCCTTGCCCGCGCCAATTCCAAAGTGTTCTTCAACTACTTGGGTAATGTCACTGCCGGGAATACTCGATGAACATACGAAGCGTGACAGGCCGCGATGGGCGAGATAGGTCATTGGGCCGATGATAATGGCCATCAAGACTAAGGGCCAAAAACCGCCCATGCCCGCATTGATAGGAAGGAATAAAATGCCCGCCCCCACAGCGGTGCCGAATAAACTTAGCATCCAAGTGGTGTCTTGGCGCGTCCATGGTAAGTGTCTTGTTGTGCTTTCTTGCGTGCTTTGAGGTGTTTCGAGAACACTGATCGCATCTTTTTGCATATTAAAATTACCTTACGGAGATACCGCATAAAAAATTCGGCGTAAGGATAGCGAAAAAGCTTAAGCAAAAGTTGATCTAACACCATTTTAAGTAATGAAATTTCAAATAAACCTGGGTTTGAGATCTAGATCCATGAATCTAAGTAATAAATTTTCAATAACGCATCAAAAAGATCACATAAAAACACCAATAACGCACAGTTAATTCACCCCTGCACCTAAGCGTTGACACTGCCAGTTTGTCGATAAAAACCACAAAATCGCATCAAGTCGCAAAAATGTACCAAACGTGATCACTCTCAAACAAGCCCCGTAAAAGCCTGTTCAAGATCACTATGTAAATTGTTAAATTTTTACATTTTGAAACAGCATGCCTTACCCATAAAAAAGGCCCACCTGAGTGGGCCAATTAATCAAACCAATAGCTAACGCATTACTGAGCCTTTTGCAGTGTCAGCTCTGTGGTCGAAATCACCGCAGGTGCGATATCCGCTTCCTTAAACAGTAAAGGACGGAAGCTCTTACTGCTGGAATACAGATTGCTTTGGTCGGTAAAGGAAGGTGACATTATGTTGCTCGACTCAGAATAGGTGAGTATGCCACGCGCGACAGGGCCTTCATCGGTAAAGCTGACCGCCATCATCCAACTCGAGCCGTAACGTATTTGATATCCCTTGGCCGTCATACCAGAGGCCATGGCCTTACCTGTCACTACATCCAGCAGCGGCGCGTACTTATACTGTGGGATCAGAGTATCATCACCCGACAAGCTAGTGGAAAACACGTTGAATCCACCCTCTGCGTTATGGCTGCCTGGCCAAGGCAAACGCGCCCCGCTGGCAGTGCCATCGGGGAGTGACTTCTCAACAAACTGCACATCACCTAACGGTGCATCTAAGGCAAAACCAGCGGCCTCAAGATTCAAAGCCGCATGGGCAAGTGCCACTAATGCACTGCCGTCTGTGGTGAGCGTGTTAGGTGTGGTCGCCGCATTCGCGGGGTCAAATCCCTTAGTCAGCATGGTTTTTTGGCTGAACTGATGGGCAAACTCACGTAGTAAGGCGCCGCCTTTACTGTCGTTATCTTGCTTACCGTTCCAGGCTTTGAGCGCTGCACAGGCTGAGGTGAGATCCTTATATAAGCTCGCAGATACCACCACAGGCGTACTGCCCTGCGCCTCACATTGGGCAATCAAATCCGGCAATACCAACTCAGCTAAATAACTGCGATTCGACAATACCGCGGCTTCTAACTCTTCCAGATTAAACTTGCCATCGCTGCCCGCCGCATCCTGCATCAGGGTTAAGCCCATACGGGTACGCAGCGATAATTGCCCTGCTTCTGGACCATACATGGGCGAGAAGTACGTCAGTGGCTCATTCAAGTTGGTAGACCAGAAGGAGTCATTGGAGTTTTGCACAAAGTCACTGCGCTCAAGCTTAGGCGCACGCTCATAGGGCGTGGGGCCACTAAAGCTAAATAGCGAGGTATTCCCCGGCAGAATGGTAAAGCCAGCTTGCTCTTTTGCCGCCTTAATATCGGGCGAAGTCTTTAACACCACCACGGCCGCCTCGGATAAACCGGGTACGGTCGAGTCGTCGATATAGAAGGCGTTGCCCTCTTTATCGGCGTACATTGTATTGTTGAAAATCACCCCGTCGTAGTCTTTAAAGGCTTGTTGGAATTCGTCTTTATTGGTCGCTAAGTTCATGGCGAGCCAATGATCGACCGGATCCATAGTCGCCATGTTGGCATCTTGGATCATAAAGGCACTGCCATCGTCCCAACCAAAAGGTGCGAGCGAAGGTGGCGCCTCGACCATAGGTCCTTTGGCGGTGGTGTAAATATCCTTTTCAGCCACTAACATACCAGCAGGGCCTGCGTTTACTAAGATAGACACTGTCTCTTTATTGATCGGCATCGGCTGCCCATCAAACAAGTATTGCAATCTGTCGCCCGAGACCAGCTCAAGGTTGTACATCACAAAATGTTCGGCGGTTGAGAAGGTATGAGTCCAAGCTAAGTCTTTGTTAAACCCGATGTTGATAGGGCCTGGCATGCCCACCAGCGAGCCGCCCATCATATCCAATTGGCCAGGGATGGTAATGTGCGATTGCCAGAAGCGCAGATTGCCCGTATGCGGGAAATGCGGATTACCCAGCACCATGCCGCGACCATTTTCGGTCTTGTCTTTACCCAAACCCCAACCGTTTGAGCCTAAATCACGCGGATTAGTCTCAGGTGTGGTAATGCGAGCCGCACGGGCAAGCAATTTAGACTGCATATCGCTGACAAACGCGGTTTGTTCTTGGCTTGGTGCAGGTCCGACTATGCGCGGCATATATTCCTGCCCATCCCCGGGGTTAGCGTAGAAAATCAAATCGAGGAAGTTAGCTGCGCCAGGTAACAGGGCGATAGAAAACAGATAAGTAACCACATCCTCTGGCACTATGGGCTTCACCCAAGGTTGGCCGCCACAGAAAGGCTCGGCGGTTTGTTTACCCACCTCAACATCGGCAAGGTATTGGTTATAACCCGCGGTAAAACCTTGGATTAATGCACGTGAGCGCTCGCTAAACTGCGGCCACTTGGCCTCGGCTTGCTCACGGATTTTTAAGGCTTTATAGGCAAAGTCGGAGATTAAGTTGCCATTGTCTTCTGAGGTGGGCTGCCCTGTGGTGAAATCAATCGACGCATGGGGGCCAAAGTACATAGAGCGCTGGGAGTTCGCCTTAATAAAACCATCGGCGAGCACACAGAGGTTGTCCTGCGCCTGCGCGTAACCGCTACCAAAACCTAAACTTTCTAAGTTATCGGCTTGGATATGAGGTACACCGTAGGTAGTTCGACGAATATTGGCTTTGAGTAAGCCGTTAGGGGCAAAGGTTTGCAGTTGGGTTTCGGGTTCGGTAGGTGGAGTGCTATCTTCACTATCGTTACAGCCTGTGAGCATCACGCCGCAGGCCATCCCCATAGCGATCATGAGTTTGTTGAATTTCATTATTATTATCTCTTAATTTTGGTTCCTTCAATGACATAGCTTTACTGCTTAAATCAGCTAAATCACTGAAGGAGCAATAGTCGTATGTCGCTTCCTGATGCACGACTCTGGCTATTTGCTCCCCATGCATTCGCTTTTTTACGGAGCCAAGGCGATGAATATGGCAGAATAGAAAACTCAGAGGCGAGACACCTCCGACCATTTAAGCAATGATTCAAACGAGCGTCCACATTAAAAATTAAAATAAATAACTTATATGCAACAAAACATTATCAAAGTGATTGTCGGTTCGAAAAACCCCGTAAAAATAAACGCGGCGGCCAATGCCATGGCGCTGCTCTTCCCCGAATGTGAGATCCAAACTCAAGGCATGGATGCGCCCTCAGGCGTCCCCGCGCAACCCATGACGGATAGCGATACCCGCCAAGGCGCTATCAACCGTGTCCACTATTGCCAGCAACAAGTTGAAGCGGATTATTACTTTGCGATGGAAGGCGGTGTCGACAACTTTGAGTTTGGTCCAGCCACCTTCGCCTATATAGCGATAGCCCACCAAACCCGTTTGAGCATTGGCCGAGGCGCACTGTTGCCACTACCTATGCAGGTCTATCAGGCACTCGAGGCAGGTGAAGAGTTGGGTCATGTAATGGATAGACTGTTTAATACTGTCAACATCAAGCAAAAAGGCGGCGCGATAGGTCTACTCACCCACGGTCACGCCACCCGTGAGAGCAATTACACCCAAGCGATCATCCTCGCCATGGCGCCGTTTTTAAATCCTGAGTTGTACCCTTAAATTTTGTTAATGAAATATTGCAAAGCCGAGCAAAGCCCGCTAATTTCGTTGTAACTTGCAACTAAATGATTCGAACTGAGCCACTGCCAGCCCACACAAGTGCTTGCATGGCTCAACTTTGGTTAACCCTGATGGCATTCAATCCGACTATGGCAAATGATCCCGGCTCATCTAGCCAACTGAGACACCTTTCCCGCTATATGGTCAGACACTTAGGCATGCTCAATGCGGCCTTTGGCGATTTACCTCTGTCCCCAGTACAGGCCCACGCCTTGTTTGAGATAGGCAATCAACCGCAAACCATTAAGGAACTCGCCTGCAAACTGAGCATAGATAAATCCAATGCTAGCCGTGCAATCAAACACTTAGTCGATAAAAACCTCGCCCAGAGCCAAATGCATCCGCGGGATAATCGCTGCCTCGTCGTACAACTGACTCCTGCGGGTAAAAAGCTGCTCGCTAAGTTAGATAGCCAGCAAAATCAACTCTTTCAAGAAATCTTGGCTCAGCTGACCCCTGAGCAAATTCAACAAATCGAGCAAGCCCTAATGCAATACAACCAAGCCATACATAAAGCCAAACAACAATCGGGTTGCCTTATCCGTGAAGCGACCGCCGCCGATGATGCCGCCATTGCCCAAGTGATCCGCGCGGTTTCCGCCGAATACGGCTTAACAGCGGATAAAGGCTATAGCGTGGCCGACCCAACCTTGGATTGTTTAAGCCAAATCTATTCGCAGCCGGGCGCCAAATACTGGGTGATTGAGCATGAAGGCCAAGTGGTTGGCGGCGCAGGCATAGCGCCACTGGCTAACAATGCCGGGATTTGTGAGCTGCAAAAAATGTACTTTTTGCCGGAGATCCGCGGTAAAGGCTTAGCTAAACGTTTAGCGCTGCAGGCCCTAGACTTCGCCCGTGAAGCGGGTTATCAGAGCTGCTATCTTGAAACAACCGTATTACTCAAAGAGGCCCTAAAACTCTACGAACACTTAGGGTTTAACTACTTAAGCGCCCCACTTGGTAATACTGGCCACGACGCCTGTGAAATCCCAATGCTATTACCACTGCACGCCGAGCTAACCCCATAACCACTCGCCAATATCAGCAGGCCATAGGCCTGCTGAACCTGTAAATGAGTAATTTACTCATTGAATAATGTGTTGTGATTTATGCCAAAATTCGACCAAGTCTGTTTTTATCCTTCCTAACTCGCATAGTTTTTTATTCAGCACCTGTATTAAACTAGGCCTCTTTTCATCCGGTAAAATGATATTTACCTAGATGAATTTGCTGCATTATTGTAAAATAATTAGGGAAGCCCATGCTAAATTGGATTTTTGGTGAGAGTAAACTCACCCTGCGGGAAATATGTTTAGATAACGAATTGTCGACGGCCAAGAAAATACAAAAAATAACTAAGTACCTCGCCAATGACGGTGATATTAATTTTATCGACTCCGAGATTTCCCCCTGTAACGTGTTAGTCCCGCTTTCTCGTAGCCCTGAATCCGACCTCGAATTGATACAATATCTGCTGGATAATGGCGCTCAAATTGAATGCAATGGTTTTAGTGCCTTACACTCTGCGCTTGAATTTAATAATCCTGAACTAGTGAAACACTACCTCAAGGCTGGCGCTAATTTTTACTATCAAAATCAATTCAATAACTGCTGGTTAAACTACCTACTCCACCCTACCCCTCAGTATATCTATCAAGATAGTCAGCGCATCACCATGCTAGATCTGTTGCTTGAGTTGGGGCTAGATATCAATCATTCAGTGAGTTTTTGGACCAATGGCGAGTTAAATCATCCCTTAGAAATTCTTTATGCAGAGCGCAGTAAAGATGTATTTTTACATATTATTAATAAAGATCTTTATTTGGACATTGGCCAATTAAGCCTAATTGAAGAAATTATTTTTTCTAGCGACTTTTGGGGGATTGAAGCCTTCGCACCATTAGTAAAACGCTATCCTGAGTTTAAAAAGCCCCGCTATATTATGGCCAACGATAGCAGCTTCTGGGACGACGCCAATTTACTCGAAATCTGTGTCTACGCAAAAGCGCAGGAATACACTGAATATCTGCTAGATCATTATCCGCAGCTCAAAGCCGACTCCCACGCTAAAAGTTTAGTCTATGCGGCATTGACCTCAGAATTTGACCTCAGAATTATCGAAAAATTGATTAAGGCGACCGTCGATATCAATCGCATCTATAGGATGACACCGCCTGACGCCGACCATTCCCCCGTACTCAACCAGTTTATTGATAACGCCCAATTTACCGATGTGAATAAACGGCGTTATATCTATCAAGCCCTTGAGCTGTTGCTCAAATATGGGGCTAATCCAAATGCCGTATTTATGAATACGGGTAAACCCTATGAAATGTTGGCCTGGTCGAACTTGCGACTATTGGTTTATCCGATGGTCGAGAAGAAAACCTTTCTGCCGGAGTTTCTCGACCTCTTCATAAAATATGGTATGGATATCAATAAAAAATTTGGTGCTGTGGATGAACCAAGCTTGCTGACTATCTGCCAACGTGGTTCGGGTAAAGAAGATCAAGCCACACTTATCCAAGTGATGGAATATCTGCTCACCAAAGGACTCGATTTAAGCCTCACCAATATCTACAACACTAACTATGTGTCCGCGGCTGCCATCGCCTGTCGCACTCAAGTGCTCGAATGGCTGATTAACCAAGGCGGGGATATTTTTACCCATTGCGGTCACGATAACTCACCCATATTTCACAAGGCGATTTCAACCTACTGGTGGGATCAAATCACCGGCCCCATGCGGCGTAATACCGTGGAACTGTTACTGCGCCACGGAGCCAAAATTGAAGAATTCTCTGTAGATGAACAATTTACACCACTTATGTGCGCCTGCTATTACGGCGCACAGTCCTGCGTAGAAGTCTTACTCGAACATGGTGCCAACCCGAATGCAACCAATGCCGAAGACACCACCCCAGCGCTTTGCGCCGTAATGGGCGGCAGTTCGAATGAGTTTCCACGCTTTGAGTCAACGGCGGTGCGGATCTTAAGACTATTGCAGCAACATGGCGGCGACTTAACCGTAAGTAACAGCTTAGGTTATAGCCCGCTAAGTGTGACTATGGAGCAGGAATACAAAGAGATTTTCGAAGTTCTGCTACAAATCGTCCCCTACAGTGAGTCTCAACTTGAGCAAGCTCAGGGTAAAGCTCAACCACAAAGTTATTTCCAGCGTCGGCTATTACAGAAGCTAGGGCGTGAAATTCCACCGGCGCCCACAGTTATCGCCCATAACGCAGTGAAGCCAGAAGAAGCATCACTCCCGTCTGACTCTCCCACAAACCATGTCGAGGCGCCAAAACCCGCTCTGACCCATAAAGCCAGATTAGAGGTCAGTGATGCGGCGGTGGATAGAAGCCAAATTCCGACGCTGTTCGATCTCAAAAGCAAAGTGCAACATTTCTTTAAGCCGATTGCCAGCGATCCAAGCATCACGGCTCACCAGTTAAACTCGGTTAAAGAACTGGTGGAACTATTGATTGAAAAGCTCGACCACTTCAGCTTTTTCCGCAATCAAGCGACTAAAGCTGAGTTTGAAGAAGGAGTGCAAGACTATCTCGATGAAACAGTTGATGAAATCAACAAGATTATCGGGGATGATTACCCCGCGCTTACCGAAGTCTTAGTCGATTCCGTCTGGACAATTTTGCAGTACTTTAGGGTCGATATTGAAATCGAAACCGCGCTAAGAAAGCGCTTTTGGTAGCCATTAGCCCTTAGCTATCACCCCTGCATAAAGCCCCAACGTTTTATATAGTAACTTAAAGGGGCTTTATGCTTTCGAGGTTAGGCCTAACCTCGCACCAGCAGACTTAGCTGACTCTAAACCGACATGGTGGCAAGGCTTAAATCTTATACTTCGATAATTTAGTCAGTAGCAAATGACTACGGAGCACTTGGCGTATCTGATTGTGCAATTCAAATACCCGCTTGCGGTCGTTAAGGTTTAAGGAAAGGTTTTCCAGCATCACCAAATCCACATTAAATTCTGGATAATGCAGCGTCATCGACATATAACCCGAAACATAGCCCGTATGGCTATATTCGACTAAGCCATTGTCCTTATTGATCCTTATCCCATAACCGTAACGCATATTTGGCCATAGAAATGGCAGCTCGATATAGGCAGTGGTCATCCGTTGATAACTCTCAGGGCTCAACAACTTGCCAGCATGTAATTGCTGCTGAAAGGCGGCATAAGTGGCTGGCGAGGCTATTAATCCCCCTGCGGGCAATAACGCTTCATCAATCACCAGCTCAGCAGGTGCAATCACTTCGCTTTCTTGCAATCCCACCGCCAAGCTAGGCACTTTGACTTGAATCGCCTCAAGGTTACCAAGTTCTGCACTTAGTCCATTGAGCTGATATCGGGTAGCAAATTGCGCCACCTGCTCGGCAAAAGATTGATGATTAACCTTCTCAAGCACTTGCCCAAGCAGCGAATACCCTAAGTTAGAGTATTTAAATTGGCTACCAGGCGTGAATCTATTGGGCTGACCAAGCCTATCGACTCCCGATGTATGGCTGAGCAACTGGTGTAAAGTAATGCGCTCGTCATAGCGGTTGGGATTCAAAGTGCCTGCATTGGTGTCCGCCTTATTAGCTTTTAGCGCCTTGTGTTCCCCTTCAAGATCGCCAAAAAGGTAATGGTTGAGCGTTTGATTTAAGTCGAGTTTTCCCGCATCAAGCGCCTGCAATACTAAGGTTGCAGTAATTTGTTTAGAGAGCGACGCCATCACAAAGCGCGAATCTTGATTAATTTCTTCGCCCTTTTGAAATTCAAGCAGTGGTTTCCCCTCTTCAAGCAGAATAACGCTGCCACTAAATGGCTGCGGCGAATACATTATCGCCGCTTGGATAATAGCTTGAATCTCCCCGAGCTTAGATTCTGAGGATGCTGTTTGGCTTTCAAGCTTAGCGGATTGATGCTCTCGCAAGCTCTGTGCATTTTCACCAATCGTCCCTTGTGATGCGCCAACACTATTGGCACTGGGGAATAATAACAACCCCGTTAGCAGGGAGCCGATAACACTCAAACGCATGGGTTATCCTTAACTTAATTAGCAAATATTGCTGATTAGAAAGCGGCCAGCTTATCATAGCCGTACCTAATATGTTGTTAGAATTAAGGTTTAGAGTGCCACTTAGAGGCTATAGTTAAATCGTTATAAAACCATGACTGTGAAAATTACCGCACCCAACATATATAAACCTGCGGTGAGTGATATCGATTTTAGCGGGCTAAACTCTTCAACTTCCAAGGTCTGTATTTCTTCAATTTTGACTTCTTTTCCCTCTCCCTCAATCTGCTGTTCCGTCACTCTTTCGACTTTAAATTCCATCTGTTCACCCGATTTGGTGGTGACTTTGACCTTTTCGCCGATATAGCTAGGCGCCGATTGAGAGTCTAATTTAACCTCATTGAGTGAAGAACATGCACTAAGGGAGAAACAGATAAGTGATGCTATAGCTAACCTTTTCAAACGAACCTCCTATCCTACAAACGGTTACATCCATAATAAGTAATACCTATAGGAATAAGCACTTAAACTTAGCTTACGGAATGTCCACCCTAAACTAAAGGAACCTAGGCCAAATCAACTAAAGTTAAGTCTTTTGACTGAGGTTAAATATCTATCAAATGAGCATAGAACTTATCGATGCGCTTAAAGCCAAGGATGTGCTTGCGGTTAAACGCATTATTGCCAATGACGACGAGGATGGGATGCTGGCACTGTTGCATACCTGTGAGCTACAGTCTTTTGCGCTGCTTAAACTACTGGAGGTTAAGGGGGCCGATGTGAATCATCCGAATGTGCAAGGTCACTATGCCGTCGATATTGCTTACTGGCATTGCGAGTTTATATGGTGTTCTATACCACCGAGAGCCAGCGTATGGTGGGCGATTTAACCCGCCATGGTGGCAAATCCTTTCGCTAGAAAAGCAGTTAAATAGCAGCAAGATTTGATAGCTAAAAATATGGTAGCTAAAGATACGAAGCGAAGGATAACAAGACGCTAAGAAGCCAGATAAACAAAAATCGCGTTAGGTTCGGTTGTACTCGTTCTGCCTAACGCGATTTTCTATTCCACTTACCGCTTAATCACCAAAGTCATCAAGCAGGATATTCTCAGGCTCAACCCCTAGGCTTTCGAGCATACGGATCACCGAGGAGTTCATGATCGGTGGGCCACACATATAGAACTCGCAATCCTCTGGTGCCTTATGATGTTTAAGGTAATTTTCGTAAATCACATTATGGATAAAGCCTGTGTAACCCGTCCAGTTATCCTCTGGTAGCGGCTCCGACAGCGCCACATGCCAGACAAAGTTGTCATTTTCAGCCGCTAATGCATCGAAATCTTGTTTGTAAAACACCTCACGGGTCGAACGGGCACCGTACCAGAAGCTCATCTTACGCTTGGTCTTTTTACTCTTTAGCTGATCGAAAATATGTGAGCGCATCGGTGCCATGCCCGCACCACCGCCGATAAATACCATTTCTGCATCGGTATCCTTCACAAAGAACTCGCCGAATGGGCCAGAGATAGTCACCTTATCCCCCGCCTTGAGGTTAAAGATGTAAGAAGACATCTTACCCGGTGGTACATTGGCCGATGGTGGCGTGGCAATCCGCACGTTAAGCATAATGCGGCCCTTTTCATCGGGATAGTTCGCCATCGAATAGGCGCGCAGCACATCTTCATTCACGGTGGAGACTAAGTCGAACAGGCCGTATTTTTCCCAATCGTCGCGGTACTTAGCCGGAATATCAAAATCGGCATACTTCACCACATGGGCTGGCGCTTCAATTTGGATATAGCCACCAGCCTTGAAGTGTACATCTTCACCTTCGGGCAGTTTCAGCAGTAACTCTTTGATAAAGGTGGCCTTGTTATCGTTTGAGATCACCTCACATTGCCACTTCTTCACGCCGAAGATTTCTTCTTCTAGCTCAAGTTCCATATCGGTTTTCACCGCCACTTGGCAGGCGAGACGACAACCTTCTTTGGCTTCTTTTTTAGTGATATGCCCTTGTTCTGTTGGCAGAATATCACCACCGCCCGATTTAACTTTTACTCGACATTGACCGCAGGTACCGCCGCCACCACAGGCCGAGGGAATAAAAATATTCTTACTCGCTAAGGCGCCTAGCAGCTTGTCGCCCGCGGCAACTTTAATGCTTTTCTCGGCATCGTCGTTAATCCCGATAGTGATCTCACCGGTAGTCACTAATTTCTTTTTGGCGATAAGGATTACTATCACCAGTAGGCACACCACTAAGGTGAACATGCCTATGCCTATTGCCATTTCCATTCGATAACCCTTTTTCTAAACAGAATGCGGTTTCACTTTCTCAGCCACGCGTTACAGCGAGATCCCCGAGAAAGACATAAAGCCAAGTGCCATCAACCCTGTGGTAATAAAGGTGATACCAATCCCCTGTAAGCCTTCAGGAATCGCATGAAACTTCATCCGCTCACGAAGCCCCGCCAGCATCACAATCGCCAGCGCCCAACCTGTGCCTGAACCCATAGCAAACACCGCCGATTCGGCAAAGTTGTAATCACGGTTAGCCATAAAGATCACCCCGGCAAAAATCGCGCAGTTTACGGTGAGCAGTGGCAGGAAGATCCCGAGGGAGTCATACAGGCTTGGAATGTATTTATCTAAAAACATTTCAAGAATTTGCACTAAGGCCGCAATCACACCGATAAAGGTGATCAGTTGCAGGTAACTTAAGTCGATGCCAGGCATGCCCGCCCAAGCCAATGCACCCGGTGCTAACACCTTCGCGTAGATCAGTTGGTTTAAGGGCACGGCTAAGGTCATCACTACGATAACCGCAACGCCTAAGCCGAAGGCGGTCGACACCTTTTTAGACACGGCTAAGAAGGTACACATACCGAGGAAGAACGACAGCGCCATGTTGTCTAAGAATGTGGCCTGTAAAAACAGATTAATATAGTGTTCCATATCCGCTCCTTAACCGCGTTTACGCTGGATCACGTTAATGGTCCAGATCAGCAGGCCAATCAGGAAGAAGGCGCTTGGGGGCAACTTAAACATCTCGTTAGGTAAGTACCAGCCGCCGTTTTCAACCGTAGTCAACACGCTATGACCAAATAGATTGCCCGTGCCTAACAGCTCACGCACAAAGGCCACACTGATCAGCACCAAGCCATAACCCGCCGCGTTACCCACAGCATCGACCACGGCTAAGTGAGGTGGATACTTCATCGCAAAGGCTTCTGCGCGGCCCATGATGATACAGTTAGTGATGATTAACCCAACAAATACAGAGAGTTGTTTAGATAGCTCGTAAGCCACATCCTGCAACACCATGTCGACGATAATCACCAAGGAAGCAATGACCGTCATCTGGGCAATAATCCGCACACTGTTAGGGATAAAGTTGCGAATGGCGGAGATGATAAGGTTAGAGAACACCAGTACGAAGGTCACCGCCAGTGTCATCACCACGGCCGTCTGCATGGAGTTACTCACCGCCAGCGCCGAACATACGCCCAGCACTTGCATCGCCACTGGGTTATTGTCAAATACAGGGCCTGCTAGCATGTCCCGCATGGATAAACTGTTGCTCATTTTGCACCTCCCAACTCACCTTGCTCAGCCGATGCTTTTAATTGGTTGAAGAAGGTTTGGAAACCCTCAACGCCAAACCAAAACTCCATTGCGCGCTGCACGCCACGGCCTGTCATGGTCGCGCCACTCACAGCATCGACACCGTGGATATCGCCCTCTTTGGCACCGCCTTTCACGAGGCGCATCGCAAACTTGCCTTTTTCATCAAAGAGTTGCTTACCCTTCCACAGGGATAACCAATGTGGGTCAGTCACAAAGTCACCAATACCAGGGGTCTCACCGTGCTCGTACACCACTAAACCTTTGATGGTGTTAAAGTCCGGCTCGACGGCCACATAACCGTAGATCATCGACCACAGCCCTTTACCGTAGAAAGGCACGACCACGCTGGATAACTTGCCGCTGTCATCGAACACCTTAAACACGCGGGCATCGTTGGCGCGGGTCTTGATTTTGGCGATATCCTTTTTAGGGGCGCTTGAGGTTTCTGGGTTAATCGCCGCCATGCGCTCGTCAAAGTCGAGTACATTGGCATCAGAGTCCACTTTACCGGTGTCGAGATTAATCAGTAGTGGCTTAACGGATTTAGCAAAAATATCTCTAAACTCATTGCCTTGGCCTAAATTGACATCGGCCGCCATCAATACATAACGCTGTAACTCATCGCGTTTTTTCGCGAGCTTACGTTCTTTCAATACACCTGCGGTGCCGGTAATCATAAAGGAGCACAAAAGGCAGAGCGTAATGGTGAAGATCATGGTCCCCACCACAGTATCTTTCTTAAATACCATGACGTTTTAATCTCCGTTTGATGTTGGCACGGGCCACCAGATAATCGAACAGCGGCGCCCACAGGTTGGCGAACAGGATGGCTAACATCACGCCTTCTGGCATCTTGGGGTTAGCTACACGGATTAGGACTGTCATAAAACCAATCAGCGCGCCGTAGGCAAATTTGCCTTGGCGGGTATAGGAGGTAGTCACAGGATCTGTCGCCATAAACATCATCGCGATAGCAAAACCGCCCGTAACTAAGTGCCATGTCCAAGGCATTGCCATCATCTGGTTAGTGCTCGAACCGATAACATTGAACAAGGTTGCAGTGGCAATCATCCCCAGCATTACACCAGCCACGATGCGCCAGTCGGCTAAACGGGTAATAAGCAGTAATAAACCACCGATCAGCACAGCCAGCGTGCTGGTTTCACCAATCGCACCGACGGTAAAGCCGAAGAAATTATTCCACCAGTTAGGATCGCTAAAAGCGCTGTACCAGGCGTAATCGGCAAATTGCAGCTTACCAGCAGCGGCTTGCGCTAAGGCAGTCGCACCAGAAAAACCATCTATGGCAACCAGTTGCTTAACGGTTGAGACTTCAGAAGGATAGGCAAAATAGATAAAGGCTAAACCTGCTAATGCGGGGTTAAGGAAGTTATATCCCATACCGCCAAACAGCTCTTTGGCAATCACAACCCCAAAGCTAATGCCCATTACTACCAGCCAGAGTGGAATTGAAACGGGTAAAATCAGCGTAAATAACAAGGCGGTGACGAAGAAGCCTTCGTGCAATTCTTGGCGACGCACCTTAGCAAATACCACTTCCCAAAACAGGCTGGTCAGCAATGCCGTTAAGTAAATAGGTAGATAATAACTTAAGCCATAGAGGAACAGACCAATCACACCTGTCTCTGCGCTTAAGCCGCCGCTCAGGGCATTAAACAGCGCGAGTTTCCAAGAATCCGGTGTGGTTAAACCGCTGGCTAACGCGAGTTGTGCCTGTAAGCCTACGTTATATAAGCCAAATAAAATGGCGGGTAATAAACACAGGCCCACTAAGGTCATGGTACGTTTCACATCAATGGCGTCACGTACGTGCACTTTGCCCTTAGTGCTGCGACCACTGGCGATCACCAATGAGCGCACAAAGCCCTTCATCGATTTGCCCGTGGCGTAGTAGTCTTCCTGTAAATCAGGTTTTTTAGGTTGTGTCGTCATTAACCTTCCCTCTCGATAACATCTAGACAGGCACGTAACTCTTTACCGAAGTCATACTTGCCGGGGCACACAAAGGTACACAGGGCCAAATCTTCTTCATCTAATTCCAGTGCGCCTAGGGCCTGCGCCTCATCGGTATCTCGCACGACTAAATCACGCACCAGCAGAGTGGGTAAAATATCTAATGGCATAACGCGATCGAGCTGACCAAAGGCCATCATGGCGCGGTGAGAGCCGCCCTGATGGGTGGTAAATTCGAAGGACTTAGTCAAGCCAAATAAACGGGAGGTCACCGCGCGGGTGATAGAGAACTTGTCCGAACCGCCACGCACCCAAGGCAAAATTTGGTGCTCGGCATCTTCGGCGAGAACCGATACCTGATTGTGGAAGCGACCTAAAAAGTCATGCACGCCCCTAGCAGTATGGCCCGATAACACAGAGCCTGACACCACACGGTTATGGCCAAGTTTAATCTCATCGGCCACTAAGGCACTCAGCTCTGCACCTAACTGAGTGCGCAGTAAACGTGGGTTAAGCACACTCGGGCCACCCAGCGCTACTACGCGGTCGGTATAGAGTTCACCGGTTTGGAATAGCTTGCCGTAGGCGATAACGTCTTGATAGCCGATATGCCACACTTGGCGCTCTAAGCTCGCTGGCAAGGTAAAATGAATGTGAGTCCCGGCTAATCCGGCAGGATGTACCCCAGCAAAACGACGTACTTGTACTTTAGGTAAATCGGCGCCGACTAAGGCTTCGCCCTTATCTTGGCAGAGGTAAACCTTACCTTCGGTTAAATGACTCAGTACCGCTAAGCCCGCCTTAAAGGCATCGCTCTGTTCGGCAATAATCAACCTAGGATCGGCGGCGAGTGGATTGGTATCCATAGCCGTCACGAAAATACCTGCGGGTTTGCTATCTAACGCGGGAACACGGGAGAAAGGACGGGTACGCAGTGCAGTCCACAGACCACTCTGCACCAATTGCGCTTTAACCACATCGGCAGACAGCGCCTGTAGATCGGTGTGGATATCGAAACGGATCTGCTCATCGGCGTCTAAGCCATTGCAGCGGATCACCACGGATTGCAACACCCGACGTTCGCCGCGGTGGATTGCAACAATCTCACCACTGGCTGGAGCGGTAAACAGCACACCCTTTGTTTTTTTATCTTCAAACAAAGGTTGGCCCTTTTTGACCTTATCGCCGACTTCCACCAACATAGTCGGTTTTAAGCCAACATACTCCTCACCCAACAGAGCCACTTGGGATGGCCTGTTACCGGGTTCGATGATCTGCCGCGGCTCGCCCGAAATCGGCAAGTCTAGGCCTTTTTTGATCGTTATAACTTGGTTTGAAAAATCTGCCATCACAAATATCAACCATGAAAATTTTTAGATAAATTTAGGGTAGATGTTTGTTAACAGATAATCCGATATTGGCGTCACATTACGCCGCAATTTCGTAAGTAATATACGTAAATTCGCGCCATTTTGTGACACAGATTCACATCGATTGCAGTCTAAAGTTGCAAATGTAGTTTTATAACAAATAATTCATAATTCCTGTGTTTCTGATTTAGTTTCGACTTAACTAGATAAAAACTGACAAAAATTCCCCTTTCCAATCCAGAATCTAAGCAAAGGTGCAAAAGTGTATGTCGGTGGCGAGTTAGCGTGCAATCCGATGTGCCAGCCCCCGCAATCCTGTTGCAACTCTGGGCTTTAAGACATTGGTCATTTTTACTGCAGTAAAATGTTTGATGCCCTATTAACCTTTGCTTTACAGCAAAAGCTTGATAGCCTCGGACTAAGATAGTTTCCGTAGGAGAAATAGATGGAATACAGACGCATACCGCATTCTAATCTCGAGGTGAGCAAAATCTGTTTAGGCACTATGACTTGGGGCGAACAAAATACCCAAGCCGAAGCCTTCGCACAGCTAGACTACGCCATCGGCAGTGGCATCAACTTTATTGACACTGCGGAAATGTACCCTGTGCCGCCCAAGCCGGAAACCCAAGGGGAAACCGAGCGCATTTTAGGCCAATATATCAAGGCCCGTGGTAACCGTGATGACCTAGTCATCGCCACTAAGATTGCCGCACCGGGTGGTAAGAGTGACTATATTCGCAAGAATATGGCGCTGGACTGGAACAATATCCACCAAGCGGTCGATGCCTCACTCGAGCGCCTGCAAATCGATACTATCGATCTCTACCAAGTGCATTGGCCAGATCGCAATACCAATTTCTTCGGGGAATTATTTTACAACGAACAAGAGATTGAGCAGCAAACGCCGATTCTCGAAACCCTCGAAGCCCTCGCAGAAGTCATTCGCCAAGGGAAAGTGCGTTACATAGGCGTGTCGAACGAAACCCCTTGGGGACTGATGAAGTATCTGCAACTAGCGGAGAAACACGGCTTGCCCCGCATAGTCACAGTGCAAAACCCCTACAATCTGCTTAACCGCAGTTTTGAAGTCGGCATGAGTGAAATCAGCCACCGCGAAGAATTGCCACTGCTGGCCTACTCGCCTTTAGCCTTTGGCGCCTTGAGCGGTAAATATTGCAATAATCAATGGCCTGAAGGCGCGCGCCTGACGCTGTTTAAACGCTTCGCCCGTTACACGGGGTCGCAAATGGCACTCGATGCCACGGCGGCCTACGTAGACTTAGCCCGTGAATTTAAACTTTCACCGGCGCAAATGGCATTAGCCTTTGTTAACTCTCGTAAATTTGTTGGTTCTAACATCATTGGTGCCACGGATTTATATCAGTTGAAGGAGAATATCGATAGCCTAAAGGTCAGCCTCTCCCCCGAATTGCTCAGCCGTCTAAATACACTCTCTGATAAATTTAGATTACCTTGTCCTTAGTCTCTTGGGTCAGTGGCGACCTAAGCTACTTATTAATGTTTTATGCTATCGCCGCGGTATCCCAACCGTTGCGATAGCCATTACAATAGCGGTTTATTAGACAGGCAAAAGTCGAGAAACCTAGATGAAACAGGCGATTGTCCATATCGCACTCGTCGTAAGAGATTACGATGAGGCGATCGATTTTTATGTCAATAAACTCAAATTCGAGTTGATTGAAGACAGCTATCAACCCGAGCAAGATAAACGTTGGGTCGTGGTAGCGCCGCCCAATTCCCATGGCACCGCCTTACTGTTAGCCAAGGCCTCTAAATCTGAGCAAACACCATTTATCGGTAATCAGGCCGGTGGTCGTGTGTTTCTGTTCTTAAATACCGATGATTTTTGGCGTGATTATCACTATATGCAGTCCATTGGGATCCGCTTTATTCGCGAGCCACAGGAGCAGGATTACGGCACAGTCGCCGTGTTTGAAGACCTCTATGGCAACCGCTGGGATCTATTGCAGTTAAGCCCTAATCATCCCATGACCCAAAGATGCCAGTGACTATGTGATTGATAAATAGGAAAATCACCTTGATACAAACGCAGTAGTACCAAGCGTTGCTAGTTACGGCCAAGCACTCGGATTAAGACAAGGCACTATCAGCCTAAATGCTGTAAAAACAAAAAAGCGAAGCCATTTGGCTTCGCTTTTTTGTTTACGCGATAACGGTTTATTTCATTAACCACGCGCGGTAGGACTTACCCTTAATGCGGCCGCTGGTGATTTTGCTCAGCGCCTTTTTAGCGACTTTGCGATTCACCGCCACATAGGCGCGATAATCGGTCACAAGGATTTTGCCGACCTGCGAGCCTTCGATACCATTCTCCCCAGTGAGGGCACCGAGGATATCGCCTGGGCGAAGCTTCTCTTTTTTACCGCCATCGATTTGCAGGGTGATCATGGTTGGTGCATTGGGCGCAGTGCCCAGCAAGCTTAATGATGGTAAGGCTTCGCTCTGAATATCGCGCTCTAAGTACTCTTCTAATAACGCAATTTTGTAGCCATCTTGATCGTCAAAGAAGGTAAAAGCCGCGCCCTTACTGCCCGCACGGCCGGTACGGCCAATACGGTGAATATGCACTTCGGTATCGTAAGCAACGTGATAGTTAAATACCGCGTCCAGCGCGTCGATATCGAGGCCACGGGCGGCCACGTCGGTTGCCACCAACACACAGGCACTCTTGTTAGCAAATTGCAGCAGGGTTTCATCCCGGTCACGCTGTTCTAAATCGCCGTGTAGGGCGATAACGCTAAAGCCAGCATCGCTGAGTTCATCGGCCACTTTTTGGGTTTCGCGCTTGGTATTACAAAACACCACAGCGCTCTCAGGCTTACGATCCAGCAGCAATAATTGCAGCGCCTGCATGCGCGCCTTGTCGTCATCCAAGTGGTAGAAATGCTGCTCGATGGTGCTCTTTTCATGGGTCACAGCCACTTTCACCATCACAGGGTCATACATAATTTGCTTAGCAATCGACTGAATCTGCTCGGGGAAGGTCGCACTAAACAGCAACGTTTGGCGCTCACGTGGCGACTGCTCGATAATCGCATCGAGCTGGGGTTGGAAGCCCATTTCTAGCATACGGTCGGCTTCGTCCAGCACGAGCATATTCAGGTTGCTTAGGTCTAAACGGTTACGCTCTAAGTGATCGACAATCCGTCCCGGCGTACCGACGATAATGTGGGCGCCATGCTCGAGCGAACCGATTTGCGGCCCCATGGGCACGCCGCCGCAAAGGGTGAGCACTTTTACGTTGTGGATACCACGTGCCAATGTGCGGATCTCCTGCGCCACTTGGTCAGCCAGTTCGCGGGTTGGACACAGCACTAAGGTTTGAATGCGAAAACGCTTCACGTCTAACTTGTTCAGCAGACCTAAACCGAAGGCCGCCGTTTTACCCGAACCAGTCTTGCCCTGACCAATCACATCCTCGCCCGCTAAAATGGCTGGCAGACTCTGCGCCTGAATCGGCGTCATTTCGTGATAGCCCATAGTGGTAAGGTTCTCAAGCAGTTCGGGTTTTAGCTTAAGAGTCGAGAAAGCCATTGAAGGCTGAGTGTCTGAATTGCTCAAGGCGAATATCCTGTGGTGGGTAACCCGCGCTGGCATAAACTCAGGCAAGTCACTGAAATTGCATAGTGTTACTGATTAAATACGCTTATCGCTTCGGGGCGTTTAGCCATTTGTTTAGGCCTTTATGTCTGGCGGTTAAGTTAACTAAGCCTTTAAATTAGCCCTTTAAATAGCCATGCCATTCGCGCAATAAAGGCTAAGTAGGCAACTTGCCGTGCTCAGTCTTATCCGCACCATCCCAAAGCTCGGCTATTGTAGCAATAAAGCGCGCCCTTTTCCTGAAGTCTTTCGCTTAACCACCAAAGCAGGCTTTATTGCCTGCTTTGAAGTATCTGATAGATACGAAGTGCACTAACAAAAAGCCCTGCGTTTGCAGGGCTTAGTGGGTGTGACTTACGGAAAAACAAGCTTTGTACCAGCGGTGTTTTTCAAGCGAGGATTCAAGATTTAAAGCAAGGAAGCCTTAGGCTATGCTGCCAAAGCGGCCCTCTTGATAATCGCGAATCGCCTGCTGAATTTCCGCTTGGGTGTTCATCACAAACGGCCCCATTTGAACGATTTTTTCGCGAATCGGTTTACCCACAAACAGTAACATGCCCGCACCGCGTTCATCGGCCTTAAGCTGCAATGGTGTTTGGCTATCGAGCACTAAAAACTGGCCTTCATTGAATGACCACTGTGAGCCTTCGCCTTTACTCAAGCCACCTTGGTAAAGATAGAGGGCGGCAAACTCATGCTTGGATAAATCGAGCTGCGCCTCACCATTGGCGTTAATCATCAAGTCGGCAATCGCCGCTTCGCCCGCTAATCCTTGAATGGTGGCACTGAGCACGCTCTTACCCGCAAATGCCCAATCCCCCGCTAAGGCTTTAAGGGTTGCGCCTGTGTCGTTCGAGGTTTCAACACTTGGGGTTGAAGCCGTATCTTGATAAGTCGCGGGGCGCAGTTTGTCCTTGGCAGGCATATTGACCCAAATTTGGAAGCCATGCAGACCATTAAGCGCATCGGCCAGAGGCATTTCGGAATGCACCACGCCGTAACCCGTGCTCATCCACTGCACATCGCCAGCACGAATCGCTTTGACATTGCCCATCTGATCGCGATGCTCAAACCCACCCTTACGGATGTAGGTAAAGGTCTCCATTCCACGGTGCGGATGCGGCGGAAAACCACCAATAAAATCCTGTTTATCATCGGATTTAATCTCATCCATCATCAAAAACGGATCAAAATGGGTAGTGATAAAGTCCGCCACACGGCGAATATTCACCCCGTCGCCATCCATCGCAGGCTTAGCAGAAAACTGACTTAAGACTTTCATTTTATGCTCCTAACTCGTAAGGCATTAACCTGTGTACTCACGATCACTTGGGTTAAAAGTGACAGAGTGAAACAGTGGCAATGCTGATGGAGGCAGAATAACAAGGAAATTTGCAAAAGAATAACGCGAAATCACGCTTAGATTTTTCGATAAAATAGAATGGTTTGGAATTGAGTAAAGGGCGTTATGACTTGCTTACACGATACTTCTCGAAATAAGGCGTTTGTGAAAAAGCGTGTGAAGTGTTTATCACTAGGGCAAAAGAAATTGCCATTGTCTCTCCAGTGACACGCCATAAACTCTTCCATGAGGGCTCGACGGCGACATCCATGTCGCCAACGGTCACTGGCGCTTCAATGGCAATTCACATCCATACAACCGTTTTGTCATCTAAAGATGGGACAAAAGAGAGTTAGATTCCTGACTATTATTTCCTAATTTCGGGTTAAAACTTCTATTGAGATAACGCACGCCTAAACGGCGAGCAACTTGTTGCGAGTCCAGCGGCCGCAATGTTTAAGGCGCTTGTTAGGGCCGCTTTGGCGCATAAATAAAAACGTAACTATGAATACCATTGCGTACAGTTTTGTTTCTTGGCGCTGGATAGATTTTAAAATCTTGGACCTTTAGCTCTGGCGTACCGGTGCTATTAACAGCACGTTGAGCTAACGGAATTGTTGTGGCCAATCCCTTTAAATTTATAGTGTCCAGAGCTTCGATAAGCTTTTCATTCTGCGCGACTTCAATAACAAAATCTCGCCCGTTGTCCGAAATATAATATTTCGCTGTACTATCACTTAACCCAGCATCAAGCAGAATTTGACATTCTAGACTCATGTTTAACTCCTTAACCTTTACGCGAGCAAAGGGCGCGTTTTTGATGGCGCTTGTTAGCCACCATTAAAAGTTAATTTATAGCGAGGTAAGCTAAACGATATACCAAGCAACCGCCATTATGGCCACACCAAACGCAAATCCATAAATAAAAGGCTTAAAACGAAAATCTGGTGAAGATTGCTTGTTTTCCATTGTAATGCTCCTTGAAAACAGTTCTTAATTCAAAACTAGGGCTAACGCCGCGCTCTGCGGCAAATTTGGAGCGCAGCGAAAAATTTGTCCGACAGCAGCGCTTTGTTATGCATTGCTACCATCCGGTAGTTTCAGCTCTAATTGCTCATTGAACTCTTTTGGTGTGGTAATTACAGCAATATCGCTTAAATCACCTACGTCTAAGATGTACGGGCCTGATTCAGGGCGATTCAAATCAATTTTTACTCTATATTCGCGCTGATGAGAGAACATGCTTCGCTTTTGATATCCGAGCTTGTCACTTGGCATGTTTCCGTGGAATTCATGCTCATTGAAATAATCGACCAAGCCAAGATTGCCATTGACGTTTAGCTTTTCTATTGCAGACTGACAGCGCTCAATAAATTGCGAAGCATTCAGAATAGCCACACAGTAATTTCCTAGCCCAAAGCATGAATCATGAAGCTCAAGCGTGCGCTTGAAATCAGATAAGGTTTCAGCTGATACAGTGTCGTGACCTCTGCTATTAAGTGAGTATATGCAGAAAACATTGTGATCTAGCAAATGATTGCCATGCATGACTATTGGTGCAGCTAAATCGGATGCTGGAATAGTATGCTCACCAAAATTTATTTCACCTAACTTCTCTGGTTGGTAAAGTGCAACAATTCCTTCGTATTCATCGCCACGCAACTCACCAGCCTCGTCCTCATACTCTTTGAAGGATCGAATGGTATTCATGAACAGTTTTCCGCTCACAAAAGCTTGTGCATAATCTTTGTTTTCAAACAATTTTACGAAAGCAAATATTGTAGACACTCGTATTCCTCAAGATGCATAACGTCTTAGTTCAACATTTTATTCGTGCGCATGCGCGTTTACCTCATTGGACTAGTGAAAACGCGCACGGTTAACTATCTGTTTATGCAGAAGTTATCAGCTTTTTATAAAATACACCATCTGGAAAAACGCGCATGCGCGTTTTCCAAACCTATTAACTAAAATTCAGCTACTATATTCACCTGATTTTAAAGAGTTTTATTTATTTCGGGTGGAATTAGTGCGCACTGATTTTGTCTGAAAATCATACCAAAAAACCTAAATTTAAATACGGCTGTATACCCATACATTGTTAGTCGATTTCTGGTAAGGCCAAACATAGTAAATAGATAAGAATTTGTATGGCAACAGGAGTAGGAATGGTCGATTGAGCTAACGAGCCGAAACACGGAATGGGCAAATAGCTTTTAGTAGAACGAGCTGCGAGAAGGCTAGTTAGCATTGGCAATTTTTACGGAAGTGACCGTTGGTGGCATGGATGCCACCGTCGAGCCCTCAGGGATGAGTTTATGGCGTGTCACTGGAGTAATATTGCCAATCGACACGGCACAGATTTAAATCTTTTAGTGACTAAATTTAACGAATAAAACAGCCATGCTAAGCACTATTAGTCAGGCTTAAACACCCCAATCACGGCACCTGTAGCTTTTTCGGTGACTTTGACATCGGTTTGTTGTTCGCGGTAATCACAGTCGGTGCATTCTACGGTTTCGATACCGTTTTCTTTAAACAGCAGAATGCTGTCCTTGGCGCCACATTTAGGGCATTTTGCGCCAGCTACGAAGCGCTTTTTGATTTTGGTTGTCATGCTAATACCTTTATGCACAGACCAGCTCAGTTGGATCAGAAGATGACCACGCTTCGCTTGAGAAACCGAAAGCGTGAGCCTGAAATTGGCCGCTATTTTGCCACAGTGCCCAGCTATTGCCAGCCTTTAAACCAAGTTGTGATGCCATAAGATATGAGCAAGCGTTGGCGCCTTGCGAGATTCACTCAAGAAGGATTTGCCAAATCGGCCGCACACTCGCATTGGCACTCATCCAAAGAGCCCCACAAAAGCCGCCACAACATTCACCAAAAAGATGCAGTAAAAAGTGTAAGAAATCCTCAGCAACTCGGCCTAAGTTGTGGTTTGCCATCGGCTTGTACGCTATCATCACAGCCCTTACTCATTCATGATATGACCAAGTTGTAGTTAATGATCAGCATCAACCAAGCGCAATTAATCCGTGGCAGCAAAACCCTGCTCGACGAAGCCTCTTTGACCATCTATCCCGGCCATAAGGTCGGCCTAGTCGGCGCCAATGGCACGGGTAAGTCCTCACTGCTGGCATTAATTATGGGTCACCTGAGCTTAGACAAAGGCGAGTTTAGTATGCCTTCGGGTTGGCAAATCGCCACCGTAGCTCAAGAAACGCCCGCGCTGGAAGTCTCTGCACTTGAGTATGTACTTGATGGTGATAAAGAATATCGCCAGCTTGAGGCCGATTTACATATCGCGCAGGAACACAATGATGGCCATGCCATTGCCACCCTGCACGGAAAAATCGATGCCATTGGCGGCTACGCCATTCGCGCCCGCGCAGGTGCCTTGCTGGCAGGTTTAGGCTTTAGTGAAGCCGAGCAAAACAACCCAGTGAAAAGCTTTTCGGGTGGTTGGCGGATGCGCCTCAACCTTGCCCAAGCGCTGCTGTGCCGCTCCGACTTACTGCTGCTCGATGAACCGACCAACCACTTAGACTTAGATACCATGTACTGGCTCGAAGGGTGGATTAAGTCCTATCAAGGCACGCTGATTCTAATCAGCCACGATAGGGATTTTATCGACGAGATTGTCGATGAAATCGTCCATGTCGAGAATCAAAAACTCAATTATTACAAAGGCAACTACAGTGCCTTTGAGCGCATCCGTGCCGAACGTATGGCGCAGCAACAGGTCGCCTATGAGCGCCAGCAAAAAGAACGGGCGCATATGCAGTCCTTCGTTGACCGCTTCCGCTACAAGGCCAGTAAAGCTAAGCAAGCGCAGAGCCGCTTAAAGGCGCTGGAGCGGATGACTGAGCTGTTGCCATCCCAAGCCGATAGCCCGTTTTATATGGAGTTTCGCCCTCCAGAAGCCCTGCCCAATCCATTGATTAAAATGGAGCAAGTGGCGGTGGGTTATGGCGACAAGCAAATCTTAAGCCGTGTGCATTTGAACTTAGTCCCCGGCGCCCGTATTGGCCTATTAGGGCGCAACGGCGCGGGTAAATCGACACTGATCAAACTGTTATCGGGACAACTGTCACCGATGACCGGATTGTATGAGCCGAATCCCGGCCTCAATATCGGTTACTTTGCCCAGCACCAAATCGAATTTTTACGCTTAGACGATACGCCGCTGCAACATCTAGTGCGCCTCGCGCCAAATGCCCGTGAACAGGAATTACGTAACTTCCTTGGTGGTTTTGGCTTCCATGGCGATATGGCGCTCTCGCCGGTTCGTCCCTTCTCGGGGGGCGAGAAAGCGCGTTTAGTGTTGGCCTTATTAGTGTGGCAGCGCCCTAACCTGTTACTACTCGACGAACCGACCAACCACTTAGATTTAGAGATGCGCCATGCGCTTACTATGGCATTGCAAACCTTTGAAGGCGCCATGGTTATCGTATCGCACGACCGTCACTTACTGCGGTTAACCTGTAGCGATTACTATCTGGTTGACCAAGGCCAAGTGCAGGCATTCGATGGCGATTTAGAGGATTACCATCAATGGTTGCTCGATGCAGCTAAGGCTGCCAGTGCTAATCCCGCAGCCAACGGCGACGATGCTAAGCCCGCAGTCGATAAGAAACAGCAAAAACGGTTAGAGGCAGAGCTGCGCCAAAAGGTGTCTCCACTTAAACGTAAGCAGGCAAAGCTTGAAACCGAACAGCAAAAGCTCAGTGAACGCCTCGCCGAGTTGGAGCATCTGCTGGCCGATAGCGAGCTCTACGATCAGGACAATAAAGCCAAACTCACTTCGGTACTTAGTGAGCGCACCAGCTTGACACAAACGCTGGAAGAAAGTGAAATGCAATGGCTTGAGCTGCAAGAAGAAATTGATGCAATGGAACTTGAGCTGACGGGTCAATAATCGCCTCGTTAGCCTAACGTACAAGGAAGCCGTATGTCGGATACAACCCCGCTAGACAGTCAAATTTGGCATTGGTGTGATATGAGCTACGGGCAAAATAAGCAACTTTGCCTTGAGCTACAGGATAACTGCCAAGTGAATGTGAATCTCTTGCTGCTGGCGCAGTATCTAGACCTCACCAACGATGTGGCGGGTCCGCGGGTGTATTCGAGCGAGCAATGGCAACAACTAATGAATGCGGTCAGCGATTGGGATGAAAAGTTTCTCACCCCCTATCGCCGTCTGCGCCGCCTCGCGAAAGCCAGCCTGAACGAAGAAGAATATCAGCAGATGCTCGATGTTGAGCTGATGATGGAACGTAAGGCGCAGCGAACGATTCTAAATGCCGTCAATGGCTTATCGCCAACTGGCACTCAAACCAATCTCGTCAATTACCTCGCCTTGTTTGGCCTATCCGCTGCGGATGTAAATTCTCTGAATTTTATCGCGCCTTAATAGACCGAATGTTAGCTTACTTAGTGCGAGCTTGAGGATAACGCTGGCAGTTATCCTCAATCTTGAGCCATCTCGGCTGCTCGGCGGTATAAATATGGTAATTGGGCAGCACGAGATTCGGATCATCTAAGCTTGCGATCGTTAAGGTGAGATAATCGGGATACTCAGTGTGCCTGTAGGTAAGCGAGCAGCCACATTGAGTGCAAAATCCACGTCTTACAAACTCTGATGAGGCAAACTCAGTCACTTGCCCCTTAAGCCAAGTCACCTGTTGCACCTTAAAATCCATCCAAGCGCCAAACACGGCCCCAATGCTTTTTTGGCACATGCGGCAATGGCAATAATCGGCGTCGAAGGGTTTACCCTCAATCCGATAACGAATCGCCCCACATAAACAGCCGCCTTCCAACGATTCTACAGATTGCATAGAGACTCCAAACTATTGTGGCTCTCGGCCATCGGTGAGCTTTTGCGCTAGCGCCGTAGCATTACGCGCTGTGATGCCATAAATCGACAGCTGCGGATTGGATCCTAAGCTTGTCGGGAAGATAGAACCATCCATTACCGACAGATTATCCAAATAATGTGACTGACCATAACTATTGACCATAGAAAGCTTTTCATCCTCACCGAAGGGACAGCCGCCCATCACATGGGCCGACGCGACCACAGTCTTTAGCGGCGCTAAGTCCATCTGCGCAATGCTCTCTTTCGCCTCCTTCCATGACGACAGATACGGCATACCATCACTGATGGGCAATACTTTTAATGCCCCCGCCGAGAATTGCAATTCGGCCATGCTGGCATACGCCCGCCGCGCCGCCCGCCAAAAGGCCTCGGTTAACGGATAATCCAAGGTAAATCCCGTCGAGGTAAGATGCACTTGCCCACCCTGGCTCTCGGGATGATAACCATCGCGGATCAAGGCGATTGTGACCTGTAGCTGATTAAACTGCGCCATCAATTCGGCATGGCTCACGCCGTAACCTAAGGTTTTAGAGGCGATCAAAATCGGATGCACCGGCGGCACTTCAAGCTTGTAGCCTAACTCGCCATCAGCACCGTTTTTCCACACAAATTCATCGGAATAGATAGATTGTGGCGCACCGCTATGTGCATTAATCGCATCGGCAAATACGCCACCCGAGAGCACTGTGGGATGTAAAAAGGTACGCTTGCCCAACAGCTGATAGGGATCGGGCACCTCGGAGCGCATCATTAAGGTCGGCGTATGGATAGCGCCAGCACTTAAAATATAGTGTTTGGCTTTGAATAACAGCTCGACCGACGTCGGCCGTAAATTAACATCGAGCGCCTGCGCCTTGAGGGCAAACACTTGGCCATTATGGTGTTCAATCTTAACGACTTTGGTACGACTAAAAAGCTGCGCGCCCTTCTCTAATGCAGTCGGGATAGTCGTGACTAACATCGACTGTTTAGCATTAACGGGGCAGCCCATGCCGCAATAGCCGGTATTCCAACAACCCGCCACATTGCGCTTAATGACGGTGTAATCCCAACCTAGGTTGATACAGCCTTGCTTGAGGGCGCCATTATTGCGGTTAGGTTCATAATTCCATTCATGAATATTAAGCCGCTGCTCCATCTGCTCGAACCAAAGGGTAAGGGCTTCGGGGTCGAGACCCGCAACGGATTTATGTTGTGCCCAAAAAGCTAAGGCTTCCTTCGGGGTACGAATCGAGGTGGTCCAATTGATGGTAGTCGAGCCTCCCACGGCGCGACCTTGAAAAATACCAATCGCCTTATCGGCGGTTTTCATCGCGGCCGCCTGTTGATACAAATTAGGGTAAGCGACCCGCTCCTCCATATTAAAGTCGCTGGAGGATTTAAGCGGCCCCGCTTCAATCATGATCACACTGAGTCCAGCTTGGCTAAGGATCTCCGCCGCCACACCGCCGCCAGCGCCCGTGCCCACAATGACGACATCGGCTTCAAATTGCTGGTTCTCTTGCAGTTGACTGGCGTCGGTATGTAACCAACCGGAATTTAAGCCTGTCACTATGGGATCTATGATTGCCACTTGGAATACTCCATTCTTACATTATTGTTATTATTATAAATTCAGCCTATTTGAACAATTCAGGCTTAGCATAGTGGAGTCGGCTCCAATGCTCTGGACAGGCGTAATAACTGGCCATCACTAATTCCCGCAGGCCTAAATAAGCCGTTTGCAATAACGCAAAATAGCTGTGGCGCCAAGTCTCTAACATTTGGGTTAATTCGGCAGGAGAGCGCATCAGCAGCGGCGTCATACTTGAGGTCAGCAGCAGTAAGCCGAGACGATTTTCCAGCATATCCAGCAGTTCGAATAGCTCTGTCTGCTGCTCGTCGGGCAAGACATCAATCGAATGTTTAATGGCATCTAAGGTACGATTTTGCGCCGCCAATTTATGGGTTGCCACATCGGGTAAGGCCCCATCTAGCATCACAGGTAACAACACGCCGAATAACAAACGGTAGTCTTTTCCTTGGCCTTCATCGGGGAGGCTGAATTCGGGAGAGTAGAGATTCACCCCCAAGGCAATCGCCGCCGTGCCAGCAAACGCGCCCAGTAAAAAGGTACGTCTATTCATCAATGTCTCCCCAAGACGCTTAGTGTTAAATTATTGTGCTACAATGACCGCGAATCTAAATTAAACACACGTTTTAATTTTCAGCAATAGTTGATATCAAGATAAGATCCCATGCCAAACGTTTTTAATCCGCCTTGGTGGGCCAAAAGTCCCCATGTACAAACTATTCTGCCCGTATTTACTAAAGTGGCCAAACCTGTGCTTGAGCGGCAGCGACTCGAGCTTCCCGACGGCGATTTTATCGATTTAGATTGGCAAGCAAGGCCAGAAATCGGCAAACCTATTGTGGTAATCATTCATGGGTTAGAGGGCAGTGCCCAATCCCATTATGCCAGACGCATTCTGCAAGCCTGTAAAGAGCAAGGGTTAGCGGCTGTGGTTCACCACCACAGAAGCTGCTCAGGGGAAACCAATCGCCTCGCCCGCAGTTACCATAGCGGTGACACCGACGATTTGCAGTTTAGCCTAAACCAACTGCAACAAACGTATCCGCAATCACCTTTATTGGCCGTGGGTTACAGCTTGGGCGGCAATGTACTGACCAAATATCAAGGCGAATATCAAGAGCACAGCCTGTTAAGTAGAGCCGTAGTGGTGTCGGCGCCGCTGCAATTATCGGCCTGCGCCAATCGCTTAGAAAATGGCTTTTCCAAGGTGTATCAAAGTCATTTAATCAAACAGTTACAACACAAGGTCAATCAAAAGCTTAATGATCCCGATCTGGCGGGCACTATGGCATTGACCCCAATGCAAGTTGCTAATCTCAATACTTTTTATGACTTTGACGATAAAGTCACCGCACCGCTCCATGGATTTTTGGGAGTTGAGGATTACTACACCCGCGCCAGCGGCTTACCCTTTGTTAATCGCATCACCAAACCCACGCTGATATTGCACGCCAAGGACGATCCCTTTATGACGGATGCCGTTATCCCGCATTCCAGCCAGCTTTCGGAGCATGTGGAATATGAATTACATGCCCATGGCGGCCATGTCGGTTTTATTGAGGGTGGTACACCTTGGAAGCCACGCTATTATCTAGAGCGGCGCATTTTAGACTTTTTACTCGCCAATGATGTTTCATCGGCACCTTAAGGAACCCGAATGCTTATCCCCTACGATGCTTTACTCCAACTCCCCAAAGAGACGTTAGCCAATTTGATCCGCGAATATCTTTTAGGCCAAGTGGAGGATGGTAGTTTTACTAGCCTAGATGAGCAAGAGCTATCAGCCGCAATAGTGCAATGCCAACAAGCACTTAAACAAGGAAAACTCGTCTTGGAATACAGCGAGGACGATGAATCCTTTGCCATTCGCCACGCCGACCAAGTGGCAAAACGGCAAGATTGACCATCAGTATCCCTGTGCCGTATAAATAGCTTATACGGTTTATCGCTCCCAATGAGCGGCTCTTTAGGTTCCTAGCTAGGTAGAAAAAATGTCAGCAAAACATCCGATTATTGCAGTTACAGGCTCATCCGGCGCAGGAACCACCACAACTACTACCGCCTTTAGTCATATCTTTCGCCAACTTGGGATCAACGCCGCCTTTGTAGAAGGCGATAGTTTTCATCACTATACCCGCGCAGAGATGGAAGTGATGATCCGTAAATCCCAAGCCGAGAATCGTAACCTGAGCTATTTTGGCCCCGAGGCCAATAATTTTGCCCGCCTAGAACAATGCTTTCGCGATTATGGCGCCACGGGCCAAGGTGAAACCCGCAGCTATTTACATACCTTCGATGAGGCCGTGCCCTTTAACCAAATGCCCGGCACCTTCACCCAATGGCGTCCACTGCCTGAAAATACCGATATGTTGTATTACGAAGGCTTACATGGCGGTGTGGTCACGGGTGATGCCAATGTAGCCCAGCATGTGGATTTGCTGATCGGCATGGTGCCTATCGTCAACTTAGAGTGGATCCAAAAGATTATTCGGGACACTTCTGAGCGGGGGCATAGCCGCGAAAAAGTCATGGGCTCGATTGTGCGCAGTATGGACGATTACATCAAGCATATGACACCGCAGTTTTCCCGTACCCATATCAACTTCCAACGGGTGCCGACGGTCGATACCTCTAACCCCTTTAGCGCCAAAGATATTCCAAGCCTAGATGAAAGCTTTGTGGTGATCCGTTTTCGCGGCATCAACAATGTCGACTTCCCCTATTATTTGAGCATGATCCAAGGCTCCTTTATGTCGCGGGTAAATACCTTAGTGGTGCCGGGCGGCAAAATGTCCCTCGCAATGGAGCTGATCCTCACCCCGTTGATTAAAGATTTAATGGAAAAACGCCAGCAGCTGAATAGCCCGCAAGCAAATTGAGATAGAGCTTAGATGTGTCTTAATCAAATAAAGCCTTTTTGAGCAATAGATTAAGCTTGATTTAAGCCATCGAAGTTAATCTTATTGGCATCGGGATTTCAGGCGAAAGAACGATAGTTGGCATACTCTTGGGAGTTAATTCCCCCATCTTGATCTGTTGATTCCCTTGGGTATGCCAGCAACCCCATCTTGCTGTTAATTCCACATCCATGCTTGCTCTATTGATTCCCTCAAGTATGTCAGCAACCCCTTCAAAAAAGTCCTAGCAGTTAATCCCACATCTAAGCTTTATCAGCCCAGATTGTATCTGTGCTCCGTTAACGGCGAACAGTTAAGCGCCCTAAATTTTTATACATCACCCGACAATCCAAGGCGATACCGCGGGGCGAGCAATAGACGGCGTCTTCCTCTAGACCTTCACCACCGAAGCCGCAGTGGCGATAAAATTTGACCGCATTTAAGGTTGACTCTAATCGCAGTTGGGCGATGCCTAAGTTAAAGGCTTTTTCTTCAATAAATTGCAGTAGCGACCTACCAACACCCAGCCCCATAGCGTCGGGGGAGACGAATAATGCCTCGACCTGGGCATAGGGTTCATCCAGCATGATGGTGCCAACCACAGTATCTTCTTGAGTTGTATCATCAAGGATTTCAGCCACATAAAAATGTGCGTCCACCATGCGACGGAAGGACTCTGTCAATTCGCCCTGTGTCCAGATTTGCAAGTCATCTTGAGAATAAAATCCAGCGCAGCCTTTATTGATGGCCGCATTACGGATATCCCAGCAGGCTTTGGCATCTAATAGAGTCGCTTTACGTATCCTTAGCATTGTCTTTCCCGAACAATCATTTGAGCCACAACAGCAACTAACTTGCTGAATCATAAAATAAACACATGAACAGTCAGTACATCCTATTCCTCAATTTTAGGCAATAAAAAACCGCCCGAAGGCGGTTTAAATCAAAAAGCGAGTTGACTCGTAAGCTTAAGTCGAAAAGTAAACTTAGTCTTTAATCAGTTCACTGATGGTCAGTACGCCATGGGTTGTCGCACCAGCGCCCCACATAGCAGAAGCCGAATCTTCGAAGGCCGCCGCTAAATCGACGTGTAACCATTTCGCTTCTGGCGAAACGAAACGCCACAGGAAGCCAGCCGCATTCGAGGCACCGCCTGCACCACCGCCTTTTACAGGGCGGCTGTTTGCCGTGTCAGCATAGGCCGATGGACACATGTCTTTGTGCCAAGGATCCAGTGGCAATGGCCATACACGCTCGGCCACAGTAGAGGCCTTTTGCTGCGCCAGTTGTAACATTTCAGTCTGTGGCGAGAAAATTGCGTTGTAGTTAGAGCCAACGGCCATGACGGCTGCGCCAGTTAAGGTTGCCGCATCGATAATAAAAGGAGCCCCCGTCGCAGAAGCCGCTTGCAGACCATCGGCCAGCACTAAGCGCCCTTCGGCATCCGTGTTAACCACTTCAACTGTCACGCCATTTTTGTAGGTGAGGATATCACCCAACTTGTAGGCGCGGCCGCTGATAAGATTTTCGGCACAGCAGAGGAATAACTTAACGCGTTTATTCAGGCCCGATTTGATCGCTAAACCTAAAGCGGCAGTCACTGTTGCGGCGCCGCCCATATCGCACTTCATGCCCAACATGCCTTCGGAGGCTTTAATGCTATAACCGCCTGAATCGAAGGTAATGCCTTTACCCACTAAGGCAACAGACACAGGGGCATCGGCAGACAGGGGATTAAAGTCCAGCTCTAACATCGCAGGTGGACGCTCGCTACCACGACCCACAGCATGAATTCCAATCCATTGCTCTTCTAATAGGGCTTCGCCTTCAATAATACGGTAGCTGACCTTAGCGCCACCGATATCGGCCAACCATTTGGCCGCTTGCTGCGCCAGTTTCACCGGGGACAGATTTTCAGGGGTATCGTTGATCAGTTGACGGGCAAATGTCGCCACTTCGAAGCGACGCTGTAACTCGGCTTTCACTGCGTCATCGCCGCACCATTGGATCTTGTAACCTGGTTTAGCGGTGGCAAAGCCTTGGGCGAAGACCCATTGGCTATTCAGATCCCAAAGAGACCCAGCCAAGGCAACACTATTAATCCCTTGATTACGTAATTTACGCGCCGCCATTTGAATTTGACGTAGCTCATCGCCACCACCTAAATGGACTAGTGCGCCTTCGGCATTGAAGGTCACATCGGCTTTGCCCCAATGGGCTGCGGGGGTATCTTTGGTTAACTCAACTCTCATCACTTCAGTCACTTTAAGTTCACTCATGAGGGGTCCTTATGTTGATTTGTTCTTGCTCTTATATCCATACAAGTTAAGGAGTCGAGTATCAGAATCCTCAAGCTTTTAGGGTATATACAGTACGACCTGGTTGGCGGCAGTTTACTGCCAGCGGCCGAGGACTGAAAGCCATAGGCCTAAGTTACCTAGGTAAAATCTGTAAACATTTGCGAAATTTGTTAGTCTTGGCCGCCAGAATCCCCAGATACAGGTTATAGCATGCACTTTAGTCCAGCACTGAAACCGGGAAAGTTACTCAAGCGCTACAAACGTTTTCTCGCCGACGTTCAACTCGAAGACGGCAGTGAAATCACCCTGCATTGTCCCAATACCGGCTCAATGCGTAACTGTTTGTTCCCCGGTGAAACCGTATGGTTTTCTTCCTCAAACAATCCTAAGCGCAAATATGCCCATACATGGGAGTTAATGACAACGCCAACGGGCGGCCTTATTGGCATTCATTCGGGCAATGCCAACGCTTTGGTCGAGGAAGCGCTTAATAAAGGTATCATCACCGAACTTACAGGCTACGACAGCTTAAGTCGCGAAGTGAAGTATGGAGATGAAAATAGCCGCATCGATATCCTGCTGGAAGCTGCTCAAAAACCAGCCTGTTATATAGAAGTCAAAAGTTGTACTTTGCTTGAAGATGGTCAAGGTTATTTCCCAGATGCAGTAAGCCTTCGCGGGCAAAAACATCTACGGGAGTTAATGCATATGGCGAGCCTAGGGCACAGGGCCGTATTGCTATTTGTTGTACAACATACCGATATCATGAGTGTCGCACCAGCGGCACATATCGACCCGGAATATGCTAACTTATTGAAAAAGGCGATTTTATCTGGTGTGGAAGTGTTAGCTTATCGCTGCGAAATCTCCCCCGATGAGATACATCTAGCCCAATCGTGTCCAGTCCGAGTATGATGTTAAGATTGAGTAAAATGCTTTTTCATTTCAATTAGCGAAGGCAGTCAAAAAATTCTGCCAAGGTGAAATGAAAAATTTGCCTCGTTGTAAAGATTCTGATATAGATAGCGGCCGTTCTTAAGGACGCCCTACAAACGCAAATGATGACAGGAGATGCGTTATGCCTGAAGGCACCAAAAAACTTGGCGTACTCGCTATCGCAGGTGTAAGTCCCTACCAGGAAAAACCCGGTGAGGAGTATATGAACGCTAAGCAACTGGGTCACTTCAAGACAATTCTTGAAGCTTGGCGCAATCAGTTGCGTGAAGAGGTCGACCGTACTCTGAGTCACATGCAGGATGAAGCCGCAAACTTTCCCGATCCTGTAGACCGTGCAGCACAGGAAGAAGAGTTCAGTCTCGAATTACGTGCGCGCGACAGAGAACGTAAACTGATCAAGAAGATCGAAAAAACCCTTCAAAAAATTGAAGAAGACGATTTTGGCTTCTGCGATTCTTGCGGTATCGAAATCGGCATTCGCCGTCTCGAAGCGCGTCCAACGGCCGATCAATGTATCGACTGTAAAACGCTTGCGGAGATCAAAGAGAAGCAAATGGCGGGTTAATCAGCCATCTTCGGGCGGGGATTTCCCCGCCTACTTGTTTGTGCGACTTGCATTACCTTCCCTGTTTCACTTCGCTTTTTTGTTAGCATCCCTTTAAAATACAGCCACTTTGACTGGTAACTCCTGCAAATTCCTATGATGGCGACTCACTCCTCCGACACTTCCGCTTTGCGTCCCTATGTTGGCCGTTTTGCCCCTTCGCCTTCAGGTGCGCTGCACTTTGGATCGCTCATCGCCGCCCTTGGCAGTTATCTGCGAGCACGCTCCTTAGGTGGGAAGTGGTTAATTCGCGTTGAAGATATTGATCCACCGAGGGAAGTCGCAGGCGCAGCCGATGATATTTTACGTACCTTAGAAGCCTACGGCTTCGAGTGGGACGATGCAGTGCTGTATCAGAGTGCTCGCACCGAGGCCTATCAGGCCAAACTCGATGAATTACTCGCAAAGGATAATGCCTATTTTTGTCAGTGCAGCCGCAAACAGATTCAAGTCATGGGCGGGATTTACGATGGTCGCTGCCATCGATTAGCCACAAAGCACCATACGGGCGCGATTCGTATTGTGAATCGTGCGCAAGTGGCCGAGTTTACCGATAATCTGATGGGAAAAGTGATTGTAGATCAAGCCTTCGCCGCTGAAGATTTTATTATCAAACGCAGCGATGGACTTTATGCCTATCAACTCGCCGTAGTGCTGGATGACGCCTATCAAGGCATTACCGAAGTGGTACGGGGCTATGATTTGATCGAAGCCAGTTGTCGCCAATTGAGCCTGTATCAAACCTTTGGCCTAAGCGCGCCGCAGTGGTTGCATTTACCCCTCGCCAGCTTAACGCCGGGATTTAAGCTATCGAAACAAAACCATGCGCAAGCCATCGATAAACAGCATCCGCAAGCGAGTCTCAATGCTGCCCTTGCCTTTTTGGGCCAAGCACCAGTGGAAATCACAACAGCGCCACAAATGCTGGCTCAGGCCGTGGCACAATTTCAATTGTCGGCAATCCCTAAACAACGGGAAATCCTGATCGCCCCTTAGGGGCCTGATGGGCGAGTGTTCGGCCAAAAAGCATCATTTTATCAGCGCTAAGTCGTGGCATAGCGCAAAAATCGCGATATACCCATCGGAGCGCAATTGGTATATCATAGCCGCCAGATTTTTAATCACATAACAGATACATTCCGAGGTGTCCCATTTTTCGCCGTATCAGCCAATTCTGCAAGCAGCTATTTGAAGACGCGCCTAAAACGACCGCTCCGACTCCAGCTCAGATTGAACCCCAAACGCCAGAACTCACTTCAGGCGGCTTAAGCTTGTCGCTCGTGCCTCGGGATGCGCATTCGATTTCCCGTAAGCAGATCAGCGAAAACGCACTTAAAGTATTATATCGATTGAATAAATCAGGTTTTCAGGCCTATTTAGTCGGTGGGGGCGTACGGGATTTACTCCTCGGACTCGAACCGAAAGACTTCGACGTTGTTACCAATGCGACGCCGGAAGAAATTAAAAAGCTGTTTCGCAATTGCCGAGTGGTGGGGCGCCGCTTCCGCCTCGCGCATATTGTGTTTGGCCGCGATGTAATTGAAGTGGCGACTTTCCGTGGTCATCACGGTGAAAGCAATGAAAAGATTTCCAAAGCCAATGCCGAGGGGCGTTTGCTCAGGGATAACGTTTACGGCGAAATCGACGAAGACGCAGAGCGCCGCGATTTTACCGTCAACGCCCTTTACTACGATATCAGCGATTACTCTATCCGCAGCTATGGCGGAGGTATGGAAGATCTTAAGGCTGGTACCTTAAGACTTATCGGCGATCCCGAAACCCGTTACCGTGAAGATCCGGTACGTATGCTTAGAGCTGTGCGTTTTGCCACTAAGCTCAGCATGGCAATCGATGAAGTGACCGCTAAACCCATCAAACAGTTAGCACCACTGCTCAAGGATATTCCTGCCGCCCGCATGTATGAAGAAGTACTGAAACTCTTCTTCGCAGGCAAGGCTATGGCCAACTTTGAGATGATGCAGGAATATAAGCTATTCGCGCCGCTCTTCCCACAAGTGGATGCCCAGCTAAAAGAAGCGCCGAAAGGCCCTGCGATGAAGATGGTGCAAGCCATCATGAAGAGCACAGATACGCGCGTAAACGAAGATAAACCGGTGACACCGTCCTTCTTCTATGCGGCGATCCTTTGGTATCCACTACGCCAACGCGCCGAAGATATCGCGGTCGAAAGCGGCCTCACCTTATATGATGCGTTTTTCGCCGCCATGGGTGATGTGATTGAGCAGCAATGCCAGACCATTAGCATTCCACGCCGTTTCAGCACACCAGCAAAAGACATCTGGCAATTGCAGTTACGCTTCGATCGCAGCCAAGGCACGCGCGCCTTTAAACTATTAGAGCACCCTAAATTTAGAGCAGCCTACGACTTACTATTGCTACGTGGTGAAGTCGAAGGTGGCAATGTCGCTAAGAGTGCGGCCTGGTGGCAACAGTTTGTTGAAGCGGATGAAACCGAGCGTTTAGCCATTGCACGCAGTGGGAACAAAGCCACAAGCAATCGTAATCGCAACGCTCCACAGCGCCGTCGCCGCCGACCCAGTGCCGCGAAAGCCAAAGCCGAAGAATAATGACTCAGGTTTTTGTCGCCCTAGGGGCAAATCTTGAAGATCCTACAGCTCAATTGGACAATGCCGTCGCGGCCTTGTCCGCCTTAGCTGACAATCAAAGCCTCAAGGTTTCGCCCTATTATTGCTCCGCCCCCATGGGTGACGTAGTACAACCCGACTATATCAATGCCGTTGCCAGTTTTGAGACAACACTGTCGCCCATCGCCCTGTTGGATGCTCTGCAAGAGATTGAAAATACTCAGGGCCGCGTTCGTAGAGAACGTTGGGGTCCCAGAACCTTAGATCTCGACTTACTCTTATATGACGATGCCATTATCGATGTGCCCAGACTCAAAGTACCGCACTATGGCATGAAGGAGCGTAGTTTTGTGCTGGTGCCCTTAGCTGCCATTGCACCCGATCTAGTGTTGCCCTGTAAAACGCCGTTACGCAGCCTTATCAGTGAAAAATTCTTGGCCGAGTTACAACTACTGGGCAATGATCATTGAAGTCAGTCCCCAGTTAGCTTATAACACCACTTCCATTTGGTTTGAAGATCACCCATATGTCTAAAGTTACTAGCTCAACCCTGTTGAAATACAAACAGGAAGGTAGAAAATTCACCGCTCTGACAGCCTATGATGCCAGCTTTGCCAGTGCGTTCGACGGCGAAGGCATCGATGTGCTACTGGTCGGCGATTCTTTGGGAATGGTTCTGCAAGGCCACGATGATACCCTGCCCGTCACGACAGCCGATATTGCCTACCACACCCGTTGTGTGCGTCGCGGTATCGAGCGCTCACTACTGATCGCCGACATGCCATTTATGAGTTACGCCACGCCTGAACAGGCTATGGAAAACGCCACTGCGCTGATGCAGGCCGGCGCCAATATGGTCAAGCTCGAAGGCGGTCACTGGTTACTCGAAACAGTCACTAAACTGACCGAGCGCGGCATTCCCGTATGTGCCCACTTGGGCCTAACGCCGCAATCAGTACACGTCTTTGGTGGTTTTAAGGTACAGGGCCGCGATGCTGAAAATGCCCAGCGCATTCTCGATGAAGCTAAAGCCTTAGAGGCGGCTGGTGCACAACTGTTAGTGGTTGAATGTATTCCTGCGTCTCTTGCTACCGCAATCACTCAAGCATTAACTATACCTGTGATCGGCATTGGCGCAGGCGCCACCACCGACGGTCAGATTCTGGTGATGCACGATGTGTTAGGTATTTCGAGTGGTTATATTCCACGTTTTTCAAAGAACTACCTCAAACAAACGGGCGAAATCCGCTCGGCAGTACGCGCTTATATTGAAGAAGTGGCCAATGGCACCTTCCCAAGTGCTGATCACACGTTTAACTAAGCGTGCTAGCACTCATTGAACTAAATAGTGCTAAGCACACAGACGACTATTTCAAGTTTTAGCAAGGTAAGAGTTAATGATCACTAGCGCCCATATCGATGACATTCGTACTCAAGTGCGGGCATGGCGTGCCAAAGGCGAGACTGTCGCCTTTGTACCGACCATGGGCAATCTCCATCAGGGACACATCACCTTAGTGAAAGAAGCCGCGAAGAAGTGCGACCATGTGGTCGTCTCTATCTTCGTCAATCCTATGCAGTTCGGGCAGAATGAAGATCTCGATGCCTACCCGCGCACCTTAGAGGCCGATAGCCAAGCGCTCACCGCGGCAGGTGCCGAGCTGCTATTTACGCCAACCCCTGCGATTATTTACCCCAAAGGGCTGGCGCAGCAAACCTATGTTGAAGCCCCCGGGATTTCCGATGTACTCTGTGGTGCCAGTCGCCCCGGCCACTTCCGTGGCGTTGCGACTGTCGTCTGCAAACTGTTCAACATAGTGCAGCCCGATGTGGCGTTCTTTGGCAACAAGGATTATCAACAACTCTTAGTGATCCGCACTATGGTTGAAGACTTGTCACTGCCGATTGAAATTATCGGTGTGGATACCATTCGTGAAGCCTCAGGCTTAGCCATGAGTTCACGCAATGGCTACCTGACTGAGGAAGAAAAAGCCGCTGCGCCTGCGCTGAAAAAAGCCATAGATGCCATGGCGCAAGGCATCAAGCAAGGTGTGAGTATTGAACAAGTCACAGCTGAAGCTAAAGCGAGTCTTATCGCCGCAGGCTTTACGCCGGATTACTTGGAAGTTCGCCATGCAACCACACTGGCGAATGCCGAGGCTGAGGACCAAGCACTGGTGATTTTAGCCGCCGCTTACTTAGGCAAGGCGCGTCTTATCGATAACCTGCGCTTCGAGCGCTAAATATACATCCAAGTTGATTAAAAAGGAGCTTAGGCTCCTTTTTTTGTTTGAGAGCAGCCCAGCTCAAAGCTTACATCAACCCATAGAGTGTCAAAAAAATTCCATCGTCAAAAAACTGGTTTTATGCTTTGAGTTAAGCCATAGTATTCACGGTTGTTAATGCTAAGTAACAAGTATTTCTGCCCCTCGGATTTATAGCTGCTAGAGTTTAAAGAGAGTAAAAAGCTCTGCTTCAATCTAGCGCATTACCAATACGATATTTTATTCATCATTGCGGATACAAAGGATCTGTCGTCGAATGGCAAGACTCATAGTGACTCTAATTTGTGTAGCACTCCCGACATCGGCGCTTGCAAATACCGTCTATAAATGTCGCAAGGACGATAAGGTCGTCTTTAGCCAAACCGCCTGCCCACAGGAATACAGCCAACATAAGATTGAGTATCAACTCGGCATCACCACCGAAATCGATTCGGATAAACGTGATATCCCAGTCGATCCATTTCAAGCACTCTTGAACAAACAAACAATTTCGAAAGAAAAATTAATCCAACTACTCGACGGTGAGATCTATCGCCTCAAGCAGGAAAATAGCTATTTTGAAATACTGAGAGCCAGTGAATTACAGAAGCTTGAACGCAATCGCTATTGGCAGAATAGAGAAAAGGATGATCCCGAGTATATTGCTAAGCTAAAGGATATCAACACTCGCTTCGATGAATTGACAGTAAGCAATAACAGCGCAATACAGCAACTCTCCGACCGGAAAGCGCAAATTTTAACCGAAACACCTCCAGAGGAATCCAATGAGGAAAATCCTCAGTAAATCAACTGAAGCAAGCGAATACTAGTTGCAGGAAATGAATCACCTCCTCAAAACTTCACACGAGTCATTATTGAGACCGTAAGCTGAAAATCGTAAAAGGTTGTCCCGCTCCAACCCGCTAGAGCTTTATTTTATTGCGGTTAAACTGGCTCTATCTTAGTTATGTCAATAAAGAAATCTCACCTTCGGACGAGAGCTTGGAGGTTTTCTTGCACAAATTATTTGTACTGCTTTAAACCAGATCTACAACATATTACGACTTAACTACTAGATAAATTTGCCTCTAACACGGCAATCAAAAATTAAAAATCATTATTTTTCAACAACTAACAAAATATTTGTTTGGCGAAGCTCAAGGTTACCATAGTCCCCAAAAATACTCTTTCGGCCAATAGTCATCCTGATTCATCCAGCCTAACTTTATACAAATCCGATCGCCTACAGATTGATCCTGTCAATCTAGATGAAAATGCCAGGGAGTACTCAGTGTCAACATTACCTTATCGTATATGTGCTTGGTTAGGATTCGCGTTCTATTGCTTTGTCGGCATGGGCCAAGTGAATGCCCAAGAACTTTCTCTTAACTTACAAGCATTGCTGGAACGCTCAGGAAGAGACAACCTCATCACCCTCATTCAACAAGGAAATATCAACATTGGAGGTGTGCTCCAAGCAGGTAATGACAATAGTGCTTATCTGATTCAGCAAGGCAATAACAATAACGCCATTGTTATACAGGTAGGGATTGAGAATGAAGTTCAATTGCAGCAAGCAGGTAACAGTAACTCAGCGTTAATAACGCAGTGGGGTGATGCCAATTTAGTTCAACTGAATCAGACCGGCAGTAACAATTTTTCCATCACACAGATTGCAGATAATGCTGCAATTTCAATTACGCAATACTAAACAAGCAATATTAAACAAGGAGTGTCACATGAAACTAGCTAAAAAATCACTTATCGCATTAGCGATTGTAGCGGGTATCACAGGTCAAGCGTATGCGGCGGACCAAAGTACCGCCACTATCACGCAATCAGGGACAGCAGAAGTTGCAACCGTCACCCAAACCGGCACACTACAGACTGCAACGGTCACACAATCTGGCTCGGCAAACCTAACCGCGATTATTCAGACAGGCACAGGCGCAACAGGACAAACCGCCACGACAACTCAATCTGGTGCAGTCAATGCCGTTATAGTGACTTCAACGGGTGATGACAATACCATCACCAGCACTCAAAATGGCTCACTAAACTCAGAAACGATAGCGGTAGATGGTATATCAAATACTGTGACCACTAACCAAGATGGTTTTGTTAACGAAAGTTACACAACTACCCTGGGTGATGGGAACCAAATTGATGTGGTACAAGACGGCAATTTTAATGACAACAACGTGAGCCAAGACGGTGATAATAACACTGTTGACGTAGACCAAATCGGCAATAGCAATAGCACCACCACAGAACAGATTGGTAACAATAACTTCGCGACTTTCCAAGTGGATGGTAACGGCAATGATGGGGTTATCAAACAAACTGGAGATAACAACCAAGCTGGTTTACTGTCCGCTGGATTCTCATTAAATAACGGGAACAATAACGACGTTTCCGTTGAGCAAATAGGTAACAATAACCTTGGCGGCGCCATCGGTCTGGATGGAAATAACAATAACGTGGATGTATATCAGCGGGGCAATGATAACCAAAGTATTGTATACAGCCTCACAGGTAGTGGTAATGACGTCGATGTTGACCAAATAGGTCAACAAAACGCCGCCCTTCTTTCAATGGCATCAGGTGACGACAATAATGTGACCATTTTTCAAGATGGTAACAATAATAATGTCGGCGCAGGCTTAATTGCGGTGCTGGATGGCAATGACAATGACATTAACATTACCCAGGATGGTGACAATAACGGGACTAACTTTACTATCGATGGCGATTCAAATGATGCCACGTTAACGCAAACCGGTGACCAAAATATCGCCAATTTTAGTGCTATTGGTAACGACAATGACATCACAACGACTCAAACGGGCGACTTAAACTTAGTCGACCTTTTGGTTGATGGCGATTTAAACCAAAGCTTAATCGCACAGACAGGCAACAGCAACCGGGTTGGCGGATTATCAGCATTTAGTGTTGATGGCAATGACAACCGGTTAGACATCGCACAAAACGGTAATAGAAACTTAGTCACCGGCTCTCAGTCCGGCACGGGTAATATGATAGATGTGCAGCAAACAGGCAATCTGAACGTTGCCAATGTCGTTCAGAATTAATCCCATTCACTCTCTTACATGCTCATAAGAGGGAGTCTAATGGACTCCCTCTTAATTACCTTGATCCACGGTATAAGCCAGGCACGACAAGACTAAATAACCTCAACTCATGATAGGTAAATTTGAACTAATGGCCCTCCAGCTGATCGGCTCTTGCGAATAAGAACAACCCCGTTACATCAAAGAGGGTAGGCTTTGTTTCCTAAATCGGTTGAACTAAAGCAGTAGCCGCTGATCTGATCGACACAGCCTATCAACTACCCCCTCAACCGTGCCAAAACCTCGCTATAAAACAACCAACTGGAAGCAATACAATCAAGCTTTAATCAATCGTGGCTCACTTACCTTCTGGATTGATGAAGGCGCTATTGCCCAGTGGAAGGCCAATGCAGAGCAACCTGGGAAAGGTCGCCCTCGCGTATTTAGCGACTTAGCCATTACCACTGCGCTGATGGTTAAACGTGTTTTCTCTATGCCAGTGCGAGCGCTGCAAGGCTTCATTAACTCGGTGTTTAAATTGGGTGGCATTCCGCTAATGTGTCCACATTGCACTTGCATCAGCAAACGCGCAAAAACGGTCAATATTGCTTTTAAAACCAAGACTCGCGGCATCATCGAGCACTTGGCTATCGACTCCCCAGGCTTAAAGGTTTACGGCGAAGGTGAGTGGAAAGTGAAGAAACATGGCACAGATGGCAAGCGCCGCGTGTGGCGTAAGCTGCATATCGCTGTCGATACCCATAGCCATGAAATTATTGCAGCGGAACTGAGTTTATCCGGTGTCACTGACGCTAAAGTTATGCCGAATTTGCTCAAGCAAATCCATCGCAAAATCCGCAATATCTCAGGTGATGGTGCTTACGACACAAGAGCCTGTCACGATGCCGTTCGTAGAAAACGGGCTTTAGTACTCATTCCACCGAGGGAAGGCGCTGCGCTCTGGGAACAAGGTCATCCGCGTAACTTAGCGGTCAGTTGGCAACAGCTTCATGGTTCAAATAAACAGTGGAAAAAAC
>NZ_JBKEDJ010000014.1:0-3203 GCF_047975355.1 Shewanella sp.
ATCCTAATACTTTTGCTCGCTTTACGGCTTTGGGTCCACTGTTATCGAGCCAAGGTAATGGCGGTAAAGGGATTAACTGGAACACCGACAGCGAAGTCGAACTACTTAAAAAACTCAACTATGTACACCACGATGGCATAGCGCAGGGCTTAGCAAAGATTGAATCTGCAATCGACGCCGCTGAGGTTATCTTGACTCTAGCGCCTGAGACCAACGGCCATGTTGCAGTGAAAGCTTGGGATGCTCTAAGTGAGTTCACAGGCCTTGAACATCGGCATCTTGCCACCAATAAAGAAGAGGAGAAAATCCGCTTTCGCGATATTCAAGCTCAGCCACGTAAGATTATTTCTAGCCCGACCTGGTCAGGCCTTGAAGATGAACACGTTTCCTACAACGCTGGTTATACCAACGTCCATGAGTTTATTCCTTGGCGTACCGTGACTGGGCGTCAGCAACTCTACCAAGATCACCAATGGATGCGTGACTTCGGTGAAAGCTTGATTGCCTACCGTCCACCCATCAATACCCGCACGGTACACGAAATCATGGGAAAAAAAGGCAATGGCAATAAGGAAAAAGCATTGAATTGGATCACACCACATCAAAAATGGGGGATCCACTCAACCTATAGCGAAAACCTATTGATGCTGACCTTATCCCGTGGCGGGCCAATCGTATGGATGAGTGAAGACGATGCTAAAGACTTAGGCATTGAAGATAACGATTGGATTGAAGCCTTCAATAGCAATGGCTCATTAACTGCCCGCGCGGTAGTCAGCCAACGAGTACCAGAAGGCATGGTTATGATGTATCACGCCCAAGAGCGTTTGGTGAACATTCCTGGATCAGAAATTACCGGGCAACGCGGTGGTATCCATAACTCGGTCACTCGAGTCTGCCCAAAGCCCACACATATGATTGGGGGCTATGTCCATCAAGCTTACGGCTTTAACTACTATGGCACTGTGGGTTCTAACAGAGATGAGTTTGTCGTTGTTCGTCGCATGAATAACGTTAACTGGTTAGACAACGAAAATAACGATCACAAACAAGCACCCAATATGCACAGCGGTCGGTCTGGGGAGAAATAAGTATGAGAATTCGTTCACAAGTCGGCATGGTCCTGAACTTAGATAAATGTATTGGCTGCCATACCTGTTCGGTAACTTGCAAAAATGTCTGGACTAGCCGAGAAGGTATGGAGTATGCATGGTTTAACAATGTCGAAAGCAAGCCTGGTACAGGCTACCCTAGCGATTGGGAAAACCAAGAGAAATGGAAAGGCGGCTGGATACGCAAAATTAGCGGTAAACTTGAACCAAAGATGGGCGGCAAGATCAGTGTGTTAGCAAAGTTATTTAACAACCCAGATATGCCAGTCATTGATGATTATTACGAGCCATTCACCTTCGATTACGAATATCTACATAATGCACCGCAAGGCAAACATCAGCCGATTGCCCGCCCTCGCTCATTGATCACCGGCGAACGTATGGACAAAATTGAAAAAGGGCCAAACTGGGAAGAAATCCTCGGCGGCGAATTTTCTAAACGCTCGGCGGATCAAAACTTCAACCATATACAAAAAGAAATGTATGGCCAGTTTGAAAATACTTTCATGATGTACTTACCTCGTTTGTGCGAGCACTGTTTAAACCCTGCTTGTGCTGCTACCTGTCCAAGCGGTGCAATTTATAAACGAGAAGAAGATGGTATAGTACTGATAGATCAGGACAAATGTCGTGGTTGGCGCATGTGCTTAACAGGCTGTCCATACAAAAAAATCTATTTCAACTGGAAGAGCGGTAAGTCAGAAAAATGTATCTTCTGTTACCCTCGGATTGAAGCTGGGCAACCCACTGTCTGCTCCGAAACCTGCGTAGGCCGTATTCGCTATTTAGGTGTGATCTTGTACGATGCTGACCGCATTGAGCAGGCAGCTTCAGTACATAACGCACAAGATCTCTACCAAAGCCAATTAGATATTTTCTTAGATCCAAACGATCCGAAAGTGATTGCTGAAGCTCGCAAACAAGGTATTACTGAAAATGTGCTTGAAGCGGCACAAAAATCCCCAGTTTATAAAATGGCTATTGATTGGAAACTTGCACTTCCATTACACCCTGAATATCGCACCCTTCCTATGGTCTGGTATGTGCCACCGCTCTCACCGATCCAATCGGCAGCAGATGCAGGGGCTATCGGCCAAGAGGGGGTGTTACCCGATGTTAAGAGCCTGAGAATTCCAGTTCAATACCTCGCTAATCTGTTAACCGCTGGCGATACCAAACCCGTTTTACATGCATTAGATCGCATGTTAGCCATGCGCCACTTTAAACGCGCCGAAACCGTAGATGGCAAAGTCGATACTAGCGCATTAGATCAGGTTGGGTTAACGGTACAACAAGCTCAAGAAATGTATCGTTATTTGGCGATTGCTAATTACGAAGACCGTTTCGTGGTACCAAGTAGTCACCGCGAGCTAGCAAAGGAAGCCTTCCCCGAGGCCAAAGGTTGTGGCTTTAGTTTTGGCAATGGTTGCCATGGCGGTGACGACAGCAAATTCAACCTTTTTAACAGTCAGCGCATTAACGCCATCGACATTACGGCGAAAACCTTGGGGGATAAATAATGCAGATGAAATCATTAAGATTGATAGCACTGCTGCTAGATTATCCCGAACAAGAGGTTCGGGATAATGCACAGGAATTAAATCAACTCATAAATCAATGCGCAGAACTAAATACTAAACAGAAAATACTCATTAATCAGTGTATCGAACAAATTGTCCGAACACCTTTAATGGATTTACAGGCGCAATATGGCGATCTGTTTGAGCGAGGCCGATCCTTGTCATTATTACTATTTGAACATGTTCATGGTGAATCCCGTGACCGTGGACAGGCAATGATTGATTTACTCAATCAATATAATGCTGCTGGAATGGAGTTAACGGCGAAACAACTGCCCGACTATTTGCCAACCTACCTCGAATATTTGTCGCAACTGACCGTATACGAATCCATAGATGGCTTAAAAAATGTTGCGCCAATCCTCGCGTTACTTAAGGAACGACTGAGTCAACGGCAGAGCTTTTACAGTAATTTGCTGCAGGTGTTAGTCGAGCAATCAGGAGAGACAATTGCACAGGAAAAACTGGCCGAAACTGTGGCAAATGAGGCCAAAGATGACACACCTCAAGC
>NZ_JBKEDJ010000091.1:0-6933 GCF_047975355.1 Shewanella sp.
AAAAGATACCGCCCTAATAAAAATTCGATGTGTGGACTGTTTTCATGCGCTTGTTTTCCCCTTCCGTTATCGCCATTGCCTGCTTATCGGCGGGTTCACTATTCACCGCCCAGCTAGCCGTTGCCGCAAATGCCGAAGTCGCGCAGCCTGAAGTGACGACTACTGGAGCTGCCAACGCTGAGGCCGCTAAAATCGACGCGGTTGACACCAGTGCCGAAAGCAGCGTTTCCCCCGGTGCAGTAGCAGCTCCCGAAGCCGCAGTGACAGCGACACCGACTCGCGCCAATACCTTTGTGAATGACGCCATTCTACCGCCGAGCATTACGTGGCACGGTGCCAGTGAGTCGTTGTTACTCAGCGCCGATAACGAATGGGCGACGCCCTTCGAGCAAAGCAACGGCACCGAAAGCCCAAGCTATGACGATACCATTACTTGGCTCGACCGATTAACGGCCGAAACCACCAAATTGCAGAAAGTCAGCCTGGGTAAGAGCCCTCAAGGGCGCGACATTTGGATGTATGTCGCCAGCAGTGAAGGCATTAACGAATCGGCACGTCTAAAGCAAAACACTAAGCCGACGATTCTGGTGCAGGCAGGGATCCACGCGGGCGAAATCGACGGTAAAGACGCCGGCATGATGCTGCTGCGGGATATCATCAAAGGCGACAAGAGCGACTTGCTCGAAAAGGCTAACTTGCTGTTTGTGCCTATGTTTAGCGTCGATGCCCATGAGCGCAGCGGCGAATTTAACCGCGTTAATCAACGCGGCCCAGTCAATATGGGTTGGCGCACCAATGCCAATAACCTCAACCTGAACCGCGATTACGCCAAGGCCGACACCTTAGAAATGCAGCATATGCTGCGGGCAATCAATGTGTGGCAACCGGATCTGTATATCGATGTGCATGTCACCGACGGTATCGACTACCAGTACGACATCACCTTCGGCTACAACCTCGCCCAAGGCTTGAGTCCCGCCAGTTTCCGTTGGCTCGAAAATAGCTACCGCCCCGCGGTAGAAGCTGCGCTAAGCGCTCAGGGTCATATCCCAGGTCCGCTAATTTTCGCCGTCGACAATACTGATATTACTAAAGGCATGTCACTGTGGAATCCCAGCCCACGTTTCTCTAATGGTTACGGTGACGCCCGCCATCTACCCACCATTTTGATTGAGAACCACAGCTTAAAACCCTTTAAGCAGCGTGTACTTGGCACCTATGTGATGCTAGAGCAAACTCTAAAAACCGTCGGTGACCAAGCGACCAAGTTAAAGAGTGCGATTCAAGAGGATAAATACCGCGCCTCGCCGCTGATCACATTAACGTGGAAATCGGCGCCACTGGCTAAAGGCTGGGATTTTAAAGGCATAGATTACCGGCTAGAGCAGAGTCCAATTAGCGGCACCGAGGTTGTGCGTTGGACTGGCGAGCCTAAGCTGTACCCGAATTTACCTGTACTTGCCGAAACCGTGCCCGATATTAAAGTCACTCGCCCGAGTGCTTACTATATTCCCGCCCAGTGGACGCAAGTGATCGACCGCTTAAATCTACATGGCATTCGGATGACACGTTTAAGCAAGCCAACAGAGCTTAAATTGCAGCAATACAGCTTGAGCAATCCGGTGTTTAATACCAAGGCGTTTGAGGGTCGACTCACTGTGAAGGCCGACTCGACACTGGCGAAACTGACCACCACCTTGCCTGCGGGCACGGTGAAAGTCAGCACAGATCAACCCCTAGGCGATCTGGCGATTTTACTGCTCGAGCCACAATCACCGGATTCACTGCTGCAATGGGGCTTCTTTAACCCTATCTTTACTCGTACCGAATACATTGAGGACTACGCCGTAGAGCCGCTGGCCGCCAAGATGCTGAAGGAAGATCCAAAGCTGCAGGCGGAATTTAACAAAGCGCTGGAAAACCCAGAGTTTGCCGTCGATCCCGAGGCTCGCTTACGCTGGTTCTATGAGCGCAGCCCTTACTACGATAATCAATATCTTAAATATCCGGTCTACCGTAGCCGCTAATCCCCGCAGTTAAAAACGGCAAAGATTAAACAGGCTTACGCGCGCTAATGCTATACACCAAGGGCACATGCTGCCCTTGGTGTGTTAGCACATAACGGCCATCGGCTTGCGCCTCTAGCCCTGCGAAACAGTTATAGGGGCTAAACGCAAATTCGTGGAAGAACTCCAACACTAAGCCCGCCTGCAATAAGGCATTGATCACCTCAGACAAGCTATGTGACCAGCACATTAAGGTCTGCTGCTCATCACCGGCGTTCTCGGTATAGGTCCCTTCCTGCTCAATATCTGGCTCACCCCGATTAAAATAGCTATACCCATCAAATAGCTGCTGCGCCGGATGAAACTCGGCCATATAAAACTGTCCGCTGGGCTTTAAACACGCCGCAATGGTCTGCGCCCAGAGTGTTAAATCCGGCAGCCACACAATGGCACCATAGGAGGTAAAGACAATATCTTGCGGCTCAATCTTGCCCGCTACGCTGTAGACATCGCTACAGATAAACTCGGCGGACAACTGCGTCTGCTGCGCCAGCTTGCGCGCCTCAGCAATCGCCACCTCGGATAAATCGACCCCAGTCACTTTTGCGCCCATTCGCGCCCACGACAGGGAATCTAAACCAAAATGACATTGCAGATGCAGTAGGCTTTTGCCCGCCACCGCAAGCTCATTTAATTCGATTTCCGTTAAGGAGCTGTTGCCACTCAAAAAGCCTTTAACATCATAAAAATCAGAGATTAAGTGCACTCGAGTGCGGGCATCCCAAGCGATTTTATTAGTCGTTAAGTAATCCATATGAGTCCTTTCTGGTTACGCTTTTTATCAAGCTGGAATGTTGGACACACGCTAACCGAATAAGTGAGTAATTTCACCACTCTTTGGGAAAAATCACTCATTCAGCGGACATGTCCGCCCACAACCAAGCGGACACATTTAATTTATCTACATGATTATTAATACATTTTAAAATTGGCATAGGATGTGCAGTCTCGACTGATATCAAGCTTATCGCTCATAGCTCAGCACTCAGTCGGTCGTCGAGTGTCGATAACAAGGAAGAAGAAAATGTCACTACGCCCTTTTATATTCACCCTAGGATTTGTCGCCCTCTTTACGGTTGGCGTGTCACTCACTGGCTGCATTATCAATGTGAACGCCGCCGGCATGCCGGATTTAGACCACCAGCAACGTGAACTCACCCTCGATGCTCAAGACCTACAGGAACTCGTCGCCGAAACGGGTGCAGGCAGCCTTGAGATCATAGGTGTCGAAGGCCTGACCCAAATTAAGCTAGTCGCTGATATTTACGCTAATGACGATAGCAAAGTGATTCTGACCCTTGAGAAAAAGGCCAACAAAGCCCAGCTTAAGGCCGACTTTGAATCCCATAGCAGCTTTAGCAATTACTCGCCCTATATCGACCTTAAGTTACAAGTGCCCGCCGGATTAGCACTGGACATTGACGATGGTTCGGGTGCGATTTTGATCAACAAGATGACCGCGGATATCAAGGTCAAGGATGGCTCGGGCGAACTGGTTATCCATGGCGGCAATAATGTCAGCATCGACGATGGTTCTGGCGCGATTGAAGTCAGCCAAGTCAACGGTAATCTGGCGATTGTCGATGGCTCTGGCGGCATCCAAGTCAATGATATTAAAGGCAGCATCACCATTGATGATGGTTCTGGCGAAATCAACGTCGCCAATGTGCAAAACACAGTCACCATCAACGATGGCTCAGGCGATATCAATGTGGTGAACACCAAGGGCTTAACCATTCTCTCGGCAGGTTCAGGGGATGTGAGCTTCGATAAAATCGATGGCCCAGTCAGTAAACACTAAGCCCGTTAGATTAACAGCGTTACCGCTCAACCAACTTCCCGGCGTAGAGACTGATGTTGCAGTACCCAACCAAATGTCAGTCTTCTACCCACCCCTTTTGCGTTACCGTTCCATGGACATTCTTATGCACTTTATGCCACTAACCCCTTGTAGTGGCATCTTTTTTTGCATCTGAGACTTTCTCAGGCTCAATACAGGTAAACCTTTGGTAACGTTTTACCTAATTGTTTTCGGAGCAAAGTTTGACAATGATTATCTAGATAAACTCACTCGGTGAGCCTGTGCTAGTTTCGATAATGGTTCGAGTTGCTAATAGGCAACATCACAGCTTCAGGCTATCGTATCCCCTAATTGCCTGCCGCAGGCTTTCGCACGCTCTTATATCAGCCGCACCAGTGACTCGCCGTACTTATGTTTTAAAAATCGCGTCCCTGTAGGCTCAACTAAAACATCCATGTTTTAGAAGATCACTGGTGCAACAATGCTTGATTGAGTGCAAACATTGATAGCCGAGTAGTACCTATCATGAGTCTGATTTTACGATAAGTGTCTCAATAAACTGAGCAAGCCAAGATTTTAACATTCTTCATGATGACTTTATGATACTTATTTAGGATTAGCGCTCTTCATTTCCAAGTAAAGGGTTTTGACTGCTTGAAGGTAGCTCTTCAGCTCTTGCTTGCGTTTTCCAAGCTATTTGGGAGAGTTCTTTAATCCTATCAACAAAAGGTTTAGCATCTTTGCCGAATTTTCCTATTACAACTCCAGCATCACCAACAAGTCCCCAAATTTTATCAACATCGCTCATTTTCTTATGAATTTCGGACTGCAGAGACTCCAATCTGCGAAGCAATCTTGAACGGTGATTATCTTCAAATAAGTCTGAACCAGAAATATGTTCTCTCAACTCATTAATCAAACTTTGAACTCGGTCTAAATCTCCATCTGAAAACTCATAAAAAAACCTTTATTAAGAATTTTCTTTTTATTCTCGATTGCCGAAAAGAAATTATTTTTCTTTCTTGAACCAACCTCATCCTCAATAAGCGGTTGAATTAAAAAACTTACCTTTGATAAATATGTGATAAATCCTCTAATACTCTCTGAACTATCATGACCGACTACCGGAATGTCAGGAAGCTTTAACTGATTAAAACATACTTCTTCGTGAGTGCGCGCAATTACTTCGGCGGTAATATCTTCTAATTGGGAGTAATACTGTACTGCTTTTCCAATTGGCATGTTTTGCAATATTTTATCAATTGCAGAGAGATCAGATTCCACCTCTGATTTACCTGCCCTATTAATAACATCAGATGTATTGTTTGCACCTGAGCTACTTAAAATCCGATCAAATTCTACTATTCGCGCCTTAATTTCTGAGGCGGGATTCTGATTACTCATAAGTTACTCTCCTTGTGAACCACAATAGGTATAGCACCGCATTCTAGCTAATCTACAAATAAAATCTAGGCAATAAATCAATCCATTCATTTTAAATCAATCACATAATGCACTTTCGGTTTACCTTCAACCAACAGTCGAAGTAGACACATATGGTCACCTCGGGTTTAGTAAGGCCAACGTCCTATCTTGTTAAAACTACATTTACGTTAATCGATAGCTTAACAAGACACCCACTGTTAAATCCTGCGATTAAACAACAGAATCGGGATATGTGCAGGCTAACAGAATACTCTGTAGTTAATGGGATTAAGCACTGGCATGGAAGTGACCGTTGGCGGCATGGATGCCGCCGTCGAGCCCTCAGGGATGAGTTCATGGCGAGTCACTGGAATGGCTGAGCTTAATCGCTCCCCGCTAACATTCCGAACTCAATCATTGCCAGCTTTTGACTGCGGCTTAACTTTTTAACCGCGATTTCACGCCTTAGCGCATCCCCGTGACTGCCGACGACTTCTTGATACATCAAAGTTAGTGGCCCTTTGCCGCGCAGGTACTTTGCAGCTTTGGGGCTGCTTGATTGATGTTCGTTAAAGCGGCGTGCGACATCTGTGGTGATGCCTGTGTATAAGTGGCCATTGGCGCAGCGGATAAGGTACAGATACCAGATCGAGACTTGTTCTAACTCTGAAGGCGCGCTTTGCTCCGGAGTAACAGCTTGCTCAGCACCTAGCGCTTCTGACATGCTCGAAAGCTGAGCTTTGTTAACAACTTGCGCTTGGCTAGCCCCTTTTCGGGGGCTAGCCGAGGGAGTTGAATTAGCGGCTTCAATCACTACATCGGTCACCCGTTGGCGCCTACTTAGTCATGCCGAGCAGGCTTAAGAAGAAAGCATATTCCTGCGCCGTGTCTTGATACTGGCGGTAACGGCCACTCTTGCCACCGTGTCCTGCATCCATATTAACTTCGAATAACAACACCTTATCGTCCAGTTTGTACCATTTATTTTGCACTTCACGCAGTTTTGCTACCCATTTCGCAGGCTCGAAATACTGCACCTGTGAATCATGCAAACCTGTCGTCACCAACAGGTGTGGGTACTCATGGTCGGCAACATTGTCATAGGGTGAGTAGCTGAGCATATAGTCGAAATAGGTCTTCTCGTTTGGATTGCCCCATTCATCGTACTCGTTGGTGGTGAGTGGAATCGACTCATCGAGCATAGTAGTAACCACATCCACAAAGGGCACGTGCGCCGCAATGGCAAAGTACTTTTCAGGCGCCATATTGGCAATCGCACCCATTAATAGCCCGCCAGCACTGCCACCCGAGGCCACCACTTTATTTTTATCGCCATAACCTTGCTCGGTTAAGGCGGTGGTGACATCGATAAAGTCATTAAAGGTATTCTTTTTATTCAGTAATTTTCCCGCATCGTACCAAGGGCGGCCCAACATTTCGCTGCCGCGCACATGGGCGATGGCATACACAAAGCCGCGGTCGAGCAAACTGATAACCGACGATGAAAAGTCAGGCTCTACTGTGTAACCATATGAACCATAACCATATTGGTACAAAGGATTGGTGCCGTCTTTGTTGAACTTATCCTTACGATACACCAAGGACACTGGCACCTTAGCGCCATCGCGGGCGGTGACAAAT
>NZ_JBKEDJ010000023.1:0-43866 GCF_047975355.1 Shewanella sp.
ACACCTCAACAGATGCGGTCGATCCCCGCTACGCCCTGCCCGCAATGGTGGTGTCAGCAACCTTAAGTACATCACCCACCTTGCTTTATTTTGGTCAAGAAGTGGGAGAATCGGCGACGCAAAACCTAGGCTTTGGCCATGCTTCGCGCACCAGTATTTTTGATTATGCAGGCGTCCCCGCCCATCAGCGCTGGATGAATCAAGGTAAGTTTGATGGCGGCCAATCAACTGCCACAGAAGTTGCGCTGCGCACCTATTACCAAAAACTGCTGAACCTCAGCACGGGGGAAAATGCGCCCGCGCTTTTAGGGCAATATTTCTCGCTGGATGAAACTAACCGCAGCGCGGTATCGGCTGCAAAGACTAGCAATAAGACAATCAATGGCAGCGCAACGGGTTATGATGACTCAACCTTTGCCTTTGTCCGCTTTGAGGCCCATACCGCCGATAACAAAGGTCAAAAGCTGATTATTGTCAGTAACTTTAGTCAAACCCAAACCAAGTCATTTTCCCTTAAACTCCCCAAATCTTTGATTGCGCAATGGCAGTTAACCGATGCAACCTATCCGCTTAAGGATTTACTGGAAGACCATACGGCGCAGTTAATCGTCGAGCGAGGTGAAGGACAAGTTCAGTTGCAGCTTGCACCTCTGTCCTCCGCAATATTTGAACTCGTCCATTAGCCCGCTTGCGAAGTAAGATAAAAATCTTAGGTGAGCGCCAGAGTCACACTTAGTTGTGACTCTGGCTTTTTTAAAACACACTAGCGTAAACATCAGTTAAACAGTACAGAGGCAAGCCATGTTACTCGGCATTCACCATGCAGCGATTATTTGCAGTGACTATCACAGGTCCAAACATTTTTATGTGACTATTCTTGGCCTTAGCGTGCTTGCAGAGCATTACCGTGAGGCGCGCCAGTCCTACAAACTCGATTTACAACTCCCCGATAAGAGTCAAATCGAGTTGTTTTCCTTCGACAATCCCCCCAAGCGCCCCAGCTATCCCGAAGCCTGCGGGCTTAGGCATCTCGCCTTTCGCGTCGCATCGATTGAAACCGCTATCGACCATCTTAATGCCCATCACATCGCCGTCGAACCCGTCCGCATTGACGAATACACAGGCAAAAAGTTCACCTTCTTTAGCGATCCCGATGGCTTACCTTTAGAGTTGTATCAGTTATAGCGCTGATTAAATGCGCTGTACCATCCCAGCGAATAAGATGAATAAAGCTTAATTACGCCAAGGAGCATTTAGACTTAGACTCTATAACTCTACTGATCTTGTATGCCATGGAGAATAGGCAAACGGGATTGGATGAATGTGTGCTGAGAAATAGCAGAGGAATAAAAAGTGTTTGATAATCCAGCTTTATTGTTATGGAGTCTCGTCTTTAGCCTCTTTGACCTTGGCTTTTTCACCTATGGTAAGCGTCAAGCCGCCCCCCATCCCTTTAGCCGTTGGCCTCACCCTGATGATTTACCCCTATTTTGTTAGCAATCTAGCTTTACTTATCGCCATAGGCATCGCCCTCATCGCACTGCCCTATTTCGTTCGGATATGATTTTGGAGCCTTGACCTTAATTCTGCAGCAAATTTATCCGCCAGCAACGCTTTGTTAAATAACTGATATCATGAGGAAAAATGGTAGCTTGCAACGCGATGAACAAAATACATAAGTCGAAACGCTATGTTTCTTATTGAAATGGGTGGTGTATAACACCACCCACGAAACGATTATTTTGCTAATTTCGAGGCAATAGTTGCCACATGCCTACCTTGGAATTTTGCCAATGACAGTTCTTTTTCAGATGGTTGCCGACTTCCATCAGGCCCTGCGATACAAGCGGCCCCTAACGGCGATCCCCCCTTAACCTCTGAGATATCCGCAAGCTCAGGAGCCGCATAAGGTAAGCCAACCACGACCATACCGTGATGGAATAACGTGGTATGGAAAGATTGGGTCGTTGTTTCATTACCGCCACCAGTGCCAGTAGAAACAAATACACTCCCCAGTTTACCAATTAGTTTACCGCCGGCCCACAATCCCCCTGTTTGATCTAAAAAATTACGCATCTGCGCGGCCATATTGCCGAATCGTGTTGGTGTACCGAAAATGATAGCATCGTAGTCTGCTAGCTCTACGGGGGTTGCGATAGGTGCTTTTTGGTTTAATTTAATGCCAGATTTTTCAGCAATATCTTCAGGTACCAGTTCGGGTACCCGCTTAATCGTAACTTCAACATTATCAACTGAAGCGGCACCTTCTGCGACGGCACTGGCCATAGTTTCTATATGGCCATAACTTGAATAATACAGTACTAAAACCTTCGTCATTCTATACCTCCATTTATTACTTGTTTGTCATTTAAGCGGGCAAAACAAACCGAACATCTAACGTCCATCAACTTCGTTAATGACGGATATTAAATTGCATATCAATATATTGGATGTACAACTTAAATCATCAGCAGGTCTGGAAGACAGCATTATGATAGTCTAGTACCGCTTGATTTATTTGCACCTTAGTGTTCGTTAAAAAGGGGCAGTAATGCCGCAGAGGTTCATTTTGATAGGCCGCACAGATAGCAGTAATAATCCACAAGGATCTTTAGCAGGTATTTTTTTCTTGTTTAAAATCGGCAATTCAAAATGATGGATACAGCAGTGCTACAGATGAATAGAGCCACCCATGTCAAAAGTGCTGCAAGCTCATCGCAAAGCACCGAGTTTTTCGTAATGATTCCCCCTAACTACGTAATACGTTGAAAGATTGGTAAATTTTAGTAACTTGCAAACATGCTGCCCCCTACAGATAGTGAGCCATGATATTTGCTCATCGACACGCAGCAAGTCCATCCTTGGATGCTTGCCCTCCGTCTGATGCGAATGGATTCAAGAATGCCGCGATGGCATGGATGCCAAAGAGCGGCCATGGGGCGGACGGTCGTCTCGCTAATCGCCACAGCTCACCTTCCTAGCATCGGTGTCGCCTGTAAATTTTAAAGAAATAAACAACACGTTTTGTGACAAAAAAGCTTTTAGCCAGATGAACAGTTCAATGGTCGTTAAGATTGGCATTGTTGCAACAGTGACCGTTGGCGGCATGGCCGCTCTTTCACATCCATGTGATCGCGGCATTTGTACATCCATGTACAGCAGATGCCACCGTCGAGCCCTCATGGATAATTTTTGTAAAATAAGGGGTGGCGTGACACTGGGGAAACAATGACAATTCATCCTACACACCTGACGACAAACATATTTTGCTTTTGGGGCAAAAGCTTTTCGCAGAATTAACCGCGTCATGGTTAGTTAAGATTGCCATCAAGACAACAGTGCTCTTAACAACAGTGCTCTTAACGGCATAAATATCATCCTAACTCACCTTCCTTATCTCACCTTACCTATCTCACTAAATAAGCCCAAACCAATCAACTCAACTATTCTCTGCAGATAGTTAAACGGCGAATCGCAAATATGCTCAATAGCGAGAGGATTAATAGAGATAAACTGCCACCGCCGCTATAACCTTGTTTATGTTCTATGGTCGCAATATGTTCTTCTTTCACGCGGGTTTTAAAGCGGGCTAATTCAGCGTCTAAGTTAGTTATCATATCGTTTACCGCCAGCTCAAAGCCTTCGGCGGATTTATCACGTAGCACGTTGGTGACGCTCACCGCGGTTGACGTGTCAGTAAGTTGATTAATACCGGGCGCTCTGAACAGCATCTTTTGGCTGCGCATATCAAATACCGCAGTATCGACAAAGGTTTGGATCGCGTTTTCATTGCCGGGCACCATATACATGCCGACTATGGTCCAATAAAGCAGTGAAGCCTTATTCTCGCTGCTCTGTAACAGTTGATCGTAAGACACTAGCGCCATCACATCGACATCGTGTAAACGGGCGATCTGCTGCAGGGTACTAAAACCTTTGCCATTTTTAAGATAAGTGCTGGGGATTAATTCGATACGGTCAATAAAGTCGTATTTCACAAAAGACTGTTTGACTTTATCCAGCAAGGCGATTTGTGAGCTACTATCGAGGGCTTCAGATTGCCAATGGGAGGAAGGTAAAAAGGCGATGCCTACCGTGATGGGAAGACGCAGTACCGGAATACTGGGCTGCTGCGCCTCACGTGGTTTATCGTCGGGATAGAGATATTCAACCAGACTGCTGGAAACAACGTTTTTTTCGGTGGTGTTACCGTTAAAAAAAACACTGCAACCACCAAGCAAGATGCTAATCCATGCCAGCGCGCCCATAAGCCCTATGAATTTTGTCTTCATTCGTTTCCCTACCGTATCCTTACTGCGCAAAGGCCACTTCGCCTAAGCCTATTGCCGCTACCTTAGCGAGTCACTACTGTAAAAACAAGCCGTTAACTTCACATATCGCACTGTTGTTCGGCTTTTTAGGCGCCTAGAAACAACAAAGCCGCATCGGAATGCGGCTTTGACTTAGATAATTACGACAATCAGTCGCGCAAATTCATCTGCTTAGGCGTATTTACGCACTTTTTTCAACGCGATTTGCTGCTTTAATGTCGATAGATGTTCAATAAACACTTTACCGTGTAAATGGTCGATTTCGTGTTGTAAAACAATGGCTAAAAAGTCATCGGTTTCGATTTCAATCGCTTTGCCCTGTCTGTCTAAGGCAGTGACTTTGACCTTTTCGAAACGAGTGACTTTTGCGCGGTAACCTGGGATAGAAAGACAGCCTTCTTCACCCACATATTCACCAGACTTTTCAACAATCTCTGGATTAATCAGCACTAAGGGTTGGTCACGGGTTTCGGATAAATCGATCACAATCACCGCATCTGTGCTGCCCACTTGGGTCGAGGCCAGACCAATACCATCGTCGGTGTGGTACATGGTTTCGATTAAATCATCGATAAATCCCTGAATAGCTTCAATATCATTTACGGGTTGTGCTTTGCGCTTTAAACGCTCATCGGGAATTTTCAGAATATCGAGTACAGCCATGCCTGTTTCATCTCTTAGTGAGTCAAAAAATTTGGCGCTATTATGAACTATTCCTGTGTTTTCTCAATATTCAAAACTAAATAGTTTAATAAAAATCATTACAATCGATTTTTTAGATTTAAATTCCAGCAGTTCTAATAGGACTCAGTTTCACTTGGCCTGCATTTAACGCTAAACTGGCCGAACTCTATCCTGTTTTACTTGGCATCATCATGCGGTTTGCAAAAGATAAATCTCCACTTTATCGCTACTTAGAGCAAGATAAGGCCATCACGCCAGACGAAACGCACAGCGCACAAGAGACACAAAACAAGCTCTCGCCGATGGCGAAGATTTGGCATATTGTCGCGATGATCCCGCCAGGTAAAGTCAGCAGTTACGGCAAGGTGGCCGATTTTGCTGGTTTACCCGGGCGTGCTCGCTATGTGTCAAAGGCGCTCAAATCGGCCCCCGAACATTTGTCACTTCCTTGGCATAGAGTACTCAACAGCCAAGGGAAAATATCCTTCGAAAAGCATTCAGTCCCCTTTCAGGAACAGATGGAATTATTACGTATTGAAGGCGTTACAGTGAACTGTGGCAAAGTAGACTTGTCTGAGTTTGAGTGGCAACCGGATATGGCAACCTTAGTGATGTCAATCCCCTTCTAGTTTAAAATATTGATCTATAAACTGCTTACACCCGATATGGCCTCAGCTATAAACAATTAAGCTTGGCAGTGTCAGCCAATGGGATAAACAGTGTTAGCCGTAATCTGTTTGCGATATAAAGGAGCATTACTTGCGCACAATTCCAACGTTATTCGTGAGTCTCGCGCTCACCCACAGCGTATTTGCGATGGCGGCGCCAACGCCTTTAACGCCTCAAACTGCTGAATATCAAGTTAATTATGGTGATATTGAGTTGGGTAAGGCCAAGTATCAACTGCCCTCCATGGAGGATGGGATATACAAATATCGCTTCGACAGCGATCTTAGCCTGTTATTACTGACCGATGTGCGCCATGTGCTGAGTGAGTTTGCCCAGGATGGCAATCAATTACTACCCCTGCGCTATTTGCATGAGCGCCAAGGTGTCGGCCCGAATTTTATCGAGCAAACCGCCTTTGCCAAGGGGCAAGGGATGATCCACACCCGTTATAAGGATGAAAAAGGTAAATTCCCCTTCGAAGGCGATATCTTTGATCCTTTGATGGTGCAGCTACAGTTTCGACTCGATATCAGCGCCGGTAAAGAAATGCTTGATTATAAGATGATAAAATCTAACGAGCTCGATGAGTATAAGTTCCATGTAATTGGTAAGGAGCGGATGACAATTGAGAGTGGCAGTTACGATACGGTTAAAATTGAGGTGGTGCGTGACAATAATAAACGCCAAACTTTCTTCTGGATGGCTCCGGATTTAGCCTACCTCCCCGTTCGTCTAACGCACTTTGAAAAAGGCAGTAAACAGCTGGATATCAAACTGCTGAATTATCATTTCGACGATGTGCCAGTTGAAGTCGTGCCCGTTGCCGTCGAAGCCGCTGCCATTGAAACCGAAGTTCCGACGGAGCAGAAAGTGCCTAAACTCCTCGGCACAGGCGCGAATTAAGCCTGATACACTGTTATCGCTGGTTTAAGACGGATTGAGTGCTGTTGCTAAGATGCCGTAACAGCGCAGCACAGAACATAAAAGGCCAAACGTGAGTGACTCCGTTTGGCCTTTTTGTCTCTAATTTAATTCCGTCAAAGTGGAATGACTGCGACAACGCCCCGATTACAAATCGATAAGCAGCTCACCTAAGCGGAACAACTTCCAATTGCCAGGCTGCATCACCTGCCAGTCTTCATTTTCGGTGAGCGGCCGAGTGGCGATAACAGTCACTACATCGTGTGGCGTGGTTTCTTTATTAAAATCAATCACTACATCGGTATCAATTAATTTTGCCTTACCAAAAGGCGCCCTGCGGGTGATATAGCAAAGGTTATTACTGCAATAACTCATTAGATATTCACCATCGCTTAGGATCATATTAAACACCCCAAGGGCGCGGATTTGTTCGGCCAGCGTTGCAACAAAGCGAAACACCGCTTGCATATCCTCGGGCCGACGGTCACCAAACTTGGCAGCGATCTGTTCCAGTATCCAGCAAAAAGCCAGCTCACTGTCGGTATCACCAACACTCTGATAGCGGGACACCTGAAACTTCGCATGATAGTCACTTAACTGACCATTGTGGGCATAGGTCCAATAACGGCCCCACAATTCACGGGTAAAGGGATGGGTATTTTCAAGGGAAACACAACCGCGATTGGCTTGGCGAATGTGGCTTATCACCACTTCACTTTTAATCGGATAAGATTTGATAAGCTTGGCAATATGCGACTCACTACTCGGGCAAGCATCCTTAAAAGTACGGCTACCTTTACCCTCATAAAAGGTGATGCCCCAACCGTCGACATGGGGCCCTGTAACGCCACCACGCTGTGCTAACCCGGTAAAACTAAACACAATATCGGTTGGCACATTGGCGCTCATCGCCAGTAACTCACACATATTTCTCGCCTATCTTTATCCAAATATCCACGGTTTTGCATTGTAACTAGTTGATGAGATTTGTGGAATGATCAAAGGTGACAAAAAATTTAAACAATTGTTTGAAAAATACTTGTATTAAAACTCCCTTAGGTTTAACTTTTATGCGACACAGGTCAGACCACAAACTATAATTGTGATCGCAATCAACAAAACTCGTTATGACCTGTGATTGGCACTCGGTCATACTTAAGGAGAAATACAGTGACTACCCTACTTTGGATCATCGCCATGATCTTAGTGCTAGGAGCCCTAGCTTACCTTCGGGTATCTTTGCTCACTGCCACTATTGCAGCCGCTGTTGTGATGACAGCCGGATGGACACTCGATGTTGTCGGCCCTATCTCTTGGATTATCTTCCTGGTGATCGCGCTACCCCTCAATATCAGTGCGTTTAGACAAAATGTTATCAGTCGCCCACTGATGAAAATGTACCGAGGCATCATGCCCGAAATGTCTTCTACCGAAAAAGAAGCGATTGAAGCCGGTACCACATGGTGGGAAGCCGATCTGTTTGCAGGTAACCCAAACTGGAAAAAACTCCACAACTACCCTGTCGCTCGTTTAAGTGCCGATGAGCAAGCCTTCTTAGACGGTCCAGTTGAAGAAGTATGCCGCATGGTGAATCAACACAAAGTATCACACCAACTGGCTGATTTGCCTGCTGAAGTATGGCAATACCTGAAAGATCACGGCTTCTTCGCCATGATCATCAAGAAAAAATACGGCGGTTTAGAGTACTCAGCCTACGCCCAATCACGCGTGCTGCAAAAGCTTGCGGGTTTAAGTAGCGAACTCGCCTCCACTGTAGGTGTACCTAACTCCTTAGGCCCTGGCGAACTGTTACAACACTATGGTACGCCTGAGCAGCAAAACTATTACCTGCCACGGTTAGCCAAAGGTTTAGAAGTCCCTTGTTTCGCGTTAACTAGCCCTGAGGCTGGTAGCGACGCGGGTTCTATCCCTGACTTTGGTATTGTGTGTAAAGGTCAATGGGAAGGCGAAGAAGTCTTAGGTATGCGCTTAACCTGGAACAAGCGTTATATCACCCTAGCCCCGGTTGCGACTGTATTAGGTCTGGCGTTTAAACTGCGCGACCCTGATCATCTGTTAGGCGATAAAGAAGAATTAGGTATTACCTGTGCGCTGATCCCAACTGACGTTGAAGGCGTTGAAACAGGTCGTCGTCACTTCCCGTTAAACTGTATGTTCCAAAACGGTCCAACCCGCGGTAAAGACGTATTCGTGCCATTAAGCTTTATCATCGGTGGTCCGAAAATGGCTGGCCAAGGCTGGCGTATGCTGGTTGAGTGTTTATCTGTTGGTCGTGGTATCACTTTGCCATCAAACTCTGCAGGTGGTGTGAAAACAGCCGCTCTCGCAACGGGTGCCTATGCGCGTATTCGTCGCCAATTCAAACTGCCAATTGGTAAGTTGGAAGGGATTGAAGAGCCAATGGCACGCATCGGTGGTAACGCCTACCTGATGGATGCAGTGACCTCATTAACCACCACTGGTATCGACCTAGGTGAAAAACCTTCGGTTATCTCGGCTATCGTGAAATATCACCTGACCGATCGTATGCAGAAATGCGTTATCGACGCCATGGATATCCACGGTGGTAAAGGTGTGTGCTTAGGCCCTAACAACTACTTAGGTCGTGGCTATCAAGCGGCTCCAATTGCGATTACAGTTGAAGGCGCAAACATCCTGACACGTTCGATGATCATCTATGGTCAAGGCGCAATCCGTTGTCATCCTTATGTATTGGCCGAAATGGAGTCAGCGTTTGATACTGAGTCAGGCCAAGGCTTAGCCAACTTCGATGCGGCCATCTTCGGTCACATTGGTTTTGCGACTAGTAACTTTGTCCGTAGCTTCTGGTTAGGTCTGACATCAAGCCGTTTCTCTAACGCGCCTTACTCAGATAAAACCAAGCGTTATTATCAACATATGAACCGTTTCAGTGCCAACTTAGCCCTGCTGTCAGACTTAGCCATGGCAACCTTAGGTGGTAACTTAAAACGTAAAGAGCGTATTTCTGCACGCTTAGGCGATCTGTTAAGCCAGCTATACCTCGCTTCTGCAACCTTAAAACGTTACCAAGATGAAGGCCGTCAAACAGACGATCTGCCACTAGTACAATGGGCGGTTGAAGATGCTCTGTACAAGTTACAGGCTTCATTAGACGATTTACTAGATAACTTCCCTATGGGTCTGGGCGGCGTATTACGCGCCATCATGTTCCCATTCGGTCGTCCGCTGAAACGTCCAAGCGATGTGTTAGATCATAAAGTGGCCAAGATCATGCAAACGCCTTGTGAAAGCCGTGATCGTTTAGGTAAAGGTCAGTTCTGGACTAACTCTGAGCACAATGCTGTGGGTATTCAGGAACAAACCCTGAAGGATATTCTGGCCGCCGAACCTTTATTCGACAAGGTCTGTAAGGCCAGTGGCAAACGTTTACCTTTCATGTGGTTAGATAAAGTCGCCGCCGAAGGTAAAGCCTTAGGTGTATTGAGCGACAACGAAGTACAACTGCTGGAACGTGCCGAAATCGGCCGTATGAAGTCTATCAATGTGGATGACTTCGACCCAGTAGAGCTGCGCCCAGAAGCAGTAGCCACTACGTCACAGGAACGTGCAGCTTAATCGCTAAGTCCCATCCGAATAACAAAAGAGGCACGACTATGTAGTGCCTCTTTTTTATCTGCGCCAGACTAAACGGGCTTATCTCTTAGCGAATGCTTAGCTAACTTTTAGCTATCTCTTGGGCTAATTCGCTAACCCTTAGCAAGCGATTCATCCGAAGTTTCTATGGCGTCTTGTGCAGCCGCCCTCTCAGGTTGCGATTGTTCAGCCGCCTTAATTTGCTCTTCTTGCTCTAGCCTCTTACGCTCAGTTTCCTCTTCGGCCTTGGCTTTAGCAAGTGCCGCTTCTTCCGCCGCTTTGGCCTCTGCGGCAATTGCCTCTTGCTCGGCAATCGCTTGTTGGATTTTGGCTTCTTCAAGGGCTTCAACGGGCAATAGGCTGATTAACTCAATACCATTAGGGAATTGGGTATCATTGCCTGAAACAATCACGACTTTGCCTTCTTTAGTCAGATACACTAACGGTAAAGCAGTTTCACCGTAACGCTTACGGAAATGCTCAAAGGTAAAGTTTTCAGTTAAGTTAGTGACTTTGAGCTGTCCCCCTTTCGCCATTTGGCTGGCAATTTTGGCATAGGAAACCGCATCACCGAAGAGACATAATCGCTGCTTGTAAGACTCTGACAATTGGTGACGCGCGCTACCTTGCTCGGCATTGTTAAGACCAAAGACCTTTTTGGAACCTAACACATCTTGAAAATAAAAGGTCACCAGTGGGTTTAACTGCTTGTAGGGCGACATGATCAGCACGCGGCCAATCCCAGTTAAATCCATATAGGTTTCAGCGTGCTCCGAGGCTGGGTTACCAAAATAGACCGGAATATTGTCCATCCGCGCGAGGCGAATATTGTCCCAGTTGCTATCGGCTAGCAGTACTTTCACATCCTTCGCCTTTAAAATTTTTGCCAGCTCACGGGAAAACTTTGAGGCGCCAAAAATTAATAGACCTTGGGCCGACTCCGATGTCACTCCAAGGTATTTCGCCCAGCGACCCGCCGTTAAACTTTGAACCACCACAGTGCCGATAATAATTAAAAACACTAAAGGCACAATCGCATCGGCGCCCTGCACATTATTGGCTTGAAGCTTGATTGCAAATAGCGAAGATACGGCCGCAGCTACAATCCCTCGTGGGGCAATCCAGCATAAAAACCACTTATCGGCCTTAGATAATGATGTTCCAATGCCTGAAACCCAAATACTAAAGGGTCGCGCAATCAGCATAGTGACAGCCAGTACACCTACTCCGCCCCAACCTAAATCCATCATGGCATTCGAATCGAGTCTTGCGGCCAATAGGATAAAGAGTGCGGAAATAAGCAGTACTGTCAGTGTTTCTTTAAACTCAAGGATTTCAGCAATATCAACTCCACGCATATTCGCCAGCCAAATCCCCATCACAGTAACAGTGAGTAATCCCGACTCTTCCTGCAGCAGGTTTGAGCCGACGAAGATCCCCAACATAAGGGTTAATACTGCGGTATTACGTAAATAATGGGGCAATAAATTGTGGCGGATCACTTGGCCGATTAAGTAACCCGACACAGCACCAAGACCTAAACCCAGCGTAAGCATAGAGCCTAAAGCATAGAGCACATGGCTAGTTTGGTCGCTAGATACCGTAATATATTCAAACACTAACACTGCAAGCAGTGCACCAATGGGATCAATAACAATCCCTTCCCAACGCAAAATACTCGCCAATTGCGACTTAGGCCTTACGCTGCGCAGCATAGGCACAATCACAGTCGGGCCTGTGACCACCACTAAGGCACCAAATAGCAGTGCGACTTCCCAGCTAAAATCCAACAGATAAAAGGTAGCGACACTGATGCAAGCCCAAGTGATCACCATGCCGATGCTCACTAAGTGAGTCACCATGCGGCCATGATCTTTAATCTCTTTAAAATTGAGGGTCAAAGCGCCCTCAAACAAGATGACGGCAACGCCGAGAGAAATGATGGGAAACAGCAAATCTCCAAATATCGCATCCGGATTTAACACCCCAAATGCTGGGCCTAACAGCAAACCACAGAGTAATAAGGGTAAAATTGCAGGTAACCTAAGTTTCCAACCAACCCATTGACAAAATAACGAAAGCACCCCAATCAGTGCTAACATCCCAGTGATTTTTTCAACCATATAACTTCCTTTAGTTGGCATGGAATGATCAGTATTAACCTAACACGCTTTTTTCATACAGAAAAATGAACTATTGGTGATAACAATAGCAGTAAAAAATGTAGTTCTGTAACTCGAATATATCGATTGACAGCGAATATTCAGCTTTCAGTAGAAATAGTGGGATAAAAAGAAACAATACCTTAGGCACAAGGAAGGTATTAAAGGCTTTGTTTCCAAAATCGAATACAGCACAAAAATCTTTTAATCGTTTAAATATCACACGATATAATGATTTTCAGGCATACCTAGCTCAGTAAGTTTATTCAGCGCCTTGAGCATGGCGTAAGTTTCCTCACCTGAGTGTAGTCATTTCTCATACTCAAACTACCACCCAGCAGCTGCTTTATTCTGTACATAGCAGTTTCTGAGATTGAGCTACGATGATAACCATAGCGCTGTTTCCATTTCTTATTGGAACCATAAAGCTTCTGAAAACTCACTGCGGGATTACACGGATGTCCTTGTGCCCAGTATGTGGCGTCTTCACGGGGCGGGATCAAGGTAAATGCACGTTTACGCAGGATAGCTTCGTGGCACTCACGGGGGTCATAGGCACTATCACCTGAAATAGTATGGAGTTTCGCTGGGTTTGTTTGTGTAAATTGGGTAACACTTCAGCGTCAGTGACATTAGATGAACTGAACTCTGCTGCAATAATATCGTGTGAGTGGGTATCAACGGCGATATGCAGTTTACGCCAAACCCGGCGTTTACCGTCTGTACCATGCTTCTTCACTTTCCATTCACCTTCGCCATAGACTTTAAGTCCTGTAGCATCATCGCTAAGTGGGCAATAGCAACACGGGTTTGGGTTTTGAAGGCAATTTTAACTGTCTTCGCTCGTTTACTGATACAAGTGTAATGCGGGCAGACAAGTGGCACCTAAGCCAGCTGAAATACTGAATTAATAAATCCTTGTAACGCTCACAGGGCATGGCGAAAATACGCTTAACCATGAGCGCGCTGGTTGGACTGCTCACTAAACAATCGTGGACGACTTTGCTTGCCTTGTTCTGTTTAGCTTGTCAGTTAGCAATGGCTTTTGCATAAATCTAGAGGGTAATTGAACTACGGTTGATTAAGGCTTAGTTCTATTGTTTCCTATTAGTTGTTTTATGGCGGGGTTTAGGCACGGTGGGTCGGTAAATGATACCGATCTGATCGTCTTCCAAATTAGTTCAACCGATTTAGGAAACAAAGCCGCTCTAATAATGTAAGTTCTGATTTAAATATCTATATTAAGCCTAAAATGAGTATGACTATAGAATGATGAAGTCCCACCAGAAAAGCAGCACTGTGTGTTTTGGATTGCTTTGACTCAATATATGGTATAGATAAGTTAATCCCTAGGTTTGCTCCAAATACCGGCAAGCAAACCTAGACATACGGACTTATCCAAATTTGATCCTGACCCCTGCGTTAGCAATAAACCCATCATTTCGGGACCAGATATCGGTAGTCCATTGTCCTGCCGGACTCCTTTCAGGCAATAGCAATGGATGGGTATCGCTCTGTTTGATATTTAACAAGTTCTCCAGATTGACAAACCAACTGTAGCGGCCAAATGTCATTTCTCCCATCAGGCCTAAGTGCCAGTAAGGCTCAGATTCGGACAGATAAGGATTGTCATTTAGGCGCTGAATACCTGTGTAATAGGCCTCAAACCCTGCCCTAAAGTTTCCGTGTTGCTCCCACATAGCGACAAATCCTGCAGAATGTTTTGGCGTTAACGCAATCGCTCGACGTGTCGTGTTATCTTGACTGGATTCAGTGGCGTCAAGATAGAGATAACTTGCCGTCAGCTTAAGATCGCCAAAGTAGTATCGCAATAGCATTTCAGAGCCGCGGATCCGGCTCTCCCCCTCGGCATTAACTAAACGGACTCGGTTAGGAGTCTCATTATTTCCCACGGTGAATTCTTCAAGTTCGGTAACATTGCTAATATCCGAACCGAACAGGGTTAAGCTCGTTTCTAAATCTTCGAAGCGGTAAGTAAAATCCAGTGAAGCTGTTTTGGCGGTTTCTGCTTTGAGTTCCCCAAGAGGTTCGAGTCTTGATAAACCTGCTGCTTCGATTTCTTCCACAAATGGGGTGGGTGCATAATAACCTCGGCCATATGAGCCACGCACGGTGAAGTCATCGGCTCGATATAAGAGCGAAATTCGGGGGCTCAGCTCACTACCGTACTGGCTATGGTCATCCATACGGGCACTGACAGAGGCGATTAAGTCTTCGGTCAAGTTATAGTCAACAAGGGCAAAGAGCCCTGGCACATTAAAGGAATAATCAAATTCAGCATAATTATCTGAACTGTAGGTTTCAGATTGATACGCTGCACCAATGACCCAATCCAAATTATCACGGTAACCAGATAGACTCGCTTCCATCAGGTAATTGCCATGTCTGTCATTGTCGTTATCACTGCCATAAGCGTGGAAATGTTCTTGCACCATGGCGGAAGCACGGGTGTTGAAAGTCAAGGTATCAGCCACTGGTCGATTGTAGACTAGTCCACCATCCACACGCTCGGAATTCTGAGTTTCAACAAAGGGATTACCGTCCGCAACCGTATGTCCGTTTAGCGTCCCGCCTCGGCGGTTTTCTGTCATGTAGCCGGCGGTAACATAAAGATTGTCACCGTTTTCTCCCTCGAGGAACAATCTTGGTCTTAAGGTATAACGTTCATATTCGGGCAGATCGGCCCAGCCATCGTCATCTACATCTTCGATACTCTGATAATGGGCTCCCGCGGTAATCGAGCCTTTGACGTTCTCACTGAGTGGAGATTCGGCGTAACCGGTAAAGTCTTGGCCACTTTTAGATGTTAGATTTATAAGCGTCTCGCCAGCAAATTCGTCACCAGGCCGTCTAGATACCAAATTAATAACCCCACCCAAGGCCGAGCCACCATAGAGGGAGGAAGCCGAGCCCTTAATCACCTCAACTTGGCCTAAATCCGTAGGAGGAATTTGAAGTAAGCCGAGTGATGAAGCTTGATTACCATAAAGAGGTAAGCCATCAGCTAATAGTTGAGTATAACGTCCATACAGCCCCTGTAACCGTACATTGGCACTGCCAAGAGCGGGTGATGTCGTCTGCACTCTAACCCCGCCGGTTTCAGCCAATAACATAGAAATATTACCAGGACGCATAGCGGCTTTTTCTTCGATTTCCTCACTAGTGACGACTTCAACCCTTATTGGCTGGTCGTCAACAATCCTTCCAAGACGAGTAGATTGAACCAAAATTCGCTCCATGCTTTCATCATGTTCATCTGTGTGTTCATCGTTCTGTGGCTCATGATCATCATGTTCATGCAGATTAGTTGTCTCAGCTTCGGTTTGAGAGACGTCTGTAAGCTGGTTACTTGTATTGGCCTGTGCCCCACAGGCTGCTATGGTGCCCATGGTTAATATCAGTAGTGCTAAAGGTGATAAGGGATACATTGGTCAATCCTATAGCTTTAAATAATGAGTAAGTGTTACGATGCAAGGCTAAAGGTTACAGTAGCTGGAGGGTCAAGTTGAAAATCAGTGAACTGGCATTAGCTTCACAAGTCCCAGTAAAAACAATTCGCTTTTATGAGCAGGAAGGATTACTACCCTCCCCTAAGAGGATGGCAAATGGTTACCGCTACTACACTCAGAATGATGTAGAGACACTGATTTTTATTCGCCGCTGCCGCGCGCTAAATATTGCTCTGAGTGATATTCGTCGCTTGGTTGAAGTCCAACAATATCCACATCATTCCTGCGCAGTGGTCGATGACATCATTGCCGAGCAACTCGAGCATATTCGTCAAACTCAACGGGAGTTAGCAAAGCTTGAAACATCACTCTCATCCTTAGTCTCATGCGATAACCACCAAGTCAGCGAATGTTGTATTCTTAGGAGATTGAAACATAAAGACTAAATCAACTACTTAACTTTAGTACTCTGCAACATACGAAAATTTGGGCAACAAGATCACACCACCAGGTGCTGAATTCTGAGTCTGTAACAACCCATAGGGACACAACATTAGGCAGGAATTAGTACATAGAAATTTAATCCGAAATTCACAGATTAGAGCTAAAAATCTAACTCGGTTTTATCCCAATCCAATTGCATCAAATAAAACGTAAAAACGCATTACGATACTCCTATCCATACATTTATAGTGTGATACAAATGCATTCAGCTTGCGTTTACCCGTGCTCATTTTGTGATTAGGTACTGAATAAACGCAAACTGAATAAAGGGTTAAGCAGATAACGATGTTATGACCAATGGATATGAATAATCTTCCAGCTACCATCATGCTGTTTAGACAGCACTATGGTTTCCATTGCCGTCGAATCAATCTGCTTACTTTTATACTCGCCGGTGGCATGGCTAATCGCAGTCGAAATAGCGATATCCCCCACCACTTTCACTTGTTGTTCCTTAAGTGTAATGGTGAGATTTTTTAAATATGCCATGTCAGCCCCCATGTGGTGGCTGGCATAATCGGCGAGTGAACGCTCGGCGTTACCCCCTTCATAAATCAGCACATCCTCAGCTAAGAGTTGCTTCACTATGGCTTCATCACCCGCCTTCAATGCTTGATGAAATTGTTGGACTCGTTTTGCAGGAGCCGTCTCCATACCAATAAACGCTGTAGGTTCGGTAGTATGTTTTTCATCACCATGCGCGAATAGTAACGAGCTTTGACCTGCTGAAAACAACAAGCTTAGTCCGGTTAACAAGGTCACTACTTTTCTTGGTTTCAATGTGTACTCCTCTTAGTGTATTGATTAGTTTTTAGTATTTAGCTGAGACTCTCTGGCCCGAAAACACTGGAAAGCACAGCGGTAATGGTCAAGATGAATAACGCAACTAAGCCTTCGATGGCAATTGAGAGCTTGAGTTTGCGTAGTGCTATTTGCGTATTTGCAATCTTTAACCTAGGGACGAGGATAAATTTATGTAACGCCGCGATAAGTAAAATAATGCAGAAAAAACTCAGCTTAAGACTTATGGCAAGGCCGTAGTTACTGCTGAAAAACTCTGCGGGTTTATCAAATAATTGCCACAGTAAAGCTCCGCCGGAACCCGACACAAGAATGACGATGCCAATACCCAACTGGCCAAACTTATCCATCACATGGCGTATCAAGGTGAGATCGGCATGCGCACATAAACGCCATAATGGATAAAATGATCCTACCCAAGAGCCAATTGCCAAAACATGTAACAACAACATGCCTTGGGCGAATCGATTAAGCTCAGCGCTGTGGCCTAGTAGGCTAAAGGATGTCGCTAATATCAATCCGCCAACTAAGAGCCCGATCCAAGCGACACGCCTTAAGGCATTAACTGGACCAAGTACACTCCCGCATGCAATCAGCACAATGCTAAATCCGATAATGCGCCAAGTAACCGATTCGCCGATGGGGCTAGACCATAAAAACTGTCGCATTTGAGTATCAAACATGCCAGCAAAACCACTCTCGGCGAACGCTCCCACTTGCGCAAAGAAATTGATTACAACCGCAATGACACCTAAGCACGTTCCAATAAAAATATAGCGCCGTATGGCAACGGCTTCGCTATGCTGATCTCTCAGAAGGCCAAGCATCAATGTGCCGCCAATCAGGCTGGCGAAACTCACATAAATAGCCCATTTAGAGATCAGTGCCATTAAGTCAAATTCGGTTAATATCATGACTTAATTACCCAAATTAATGACGATTCATCCGTACTACAGGCATATCTTGCATGACCTCACTCATAGCTGTGCTACCGTGGACCATAAATTCAAATTGACCTTTCATTTTATGGCCATCATCACCCATAGCGACCCAGCTGACAGTGTAGTTAGATGCAGCTAATACAGGTAAATCCAACGAATACTGTGCCTGACTTTGTGTCGATGACGGTAGCATTAAGGCTATTTCTTGGTTACTCGCATCCTTTAACGAGAGTTTAACTAAGCGAATGGGGGCCGAAAATGCCAGTTCAAGCTTACTCGGGGGAGCCATTAACATGGCGCCTTTTGCCGGTGTTGAGCTGCTTAACCCAACATGCGCCAATACTGAGCCGCTTAATGTTAAGCCTGTTATTAATAACACTGTGTTGATTAGTTTCATTTTATGAACCTCTTTGTTTTGTATAGTTAAATGAATGACTTGCTTTATTTATCGTTAAAACCAAGCTTTTACGCCGACAACCAATTGTGTTTCCTGACTGTCTTCGCCTTTATCACGCGCAAAATCGGCCGTATTACCAAATTTTTTACTCCATTCAATGCCAACATAGGGGGCAAACTCTCGAATGAATTCGTACCGCAGTCTTAAACCAGTACTGATATTCGATATGCCTGCACCGATAGAGAGCTCGGCATCATTTTGGCCATAAAGGTTAATTTCAACCTCAGGAGTTAAGATTAACTTCTGGCTAATGAGCAGTTCATATTCAGCACTCAAGCGAATCGCAGTGCGCCCTGCATCACCAATGAATAATGCGGTATCCACCTCAAAAAAATAGGGTGATAAACCTTGTATACCCAGCACTGCCCAGTTACGCGATGGCGAAGGTTTAATATCTGTTTTTAAACCTATTTGTAGATCCCAATAAGGCGCAATGGCGCGGCTGTAGAGCGCCTGTAGTTCTACGTCTTGTTCATCGCTATTTTGATATTCACCTTCTGTTTTCAGCCACAGCTTATTCAGATCATGTCCAATCCAAGCTTGTCCACTAAAGCGAGTTGGATCCGCAGAATCGAGACCACGCTCAAGCTCATCAATCATAACTTTCGTTAGCAGTGGGTCATCCTCCCCGCCAGCCATAGCGAGCCCGCTCATGAGAGGAAGAGTTATCGCAATCAGACGGAGTACCAATCGATTAGTATGCTTCATATTCTCCCCCTTATTTGACCACGACTTTGCGGAACATGCCTGGCATGTGGAACAGTAAGTGACAGTGATACGCCCATTGTCCGATGGCATCCGCCGTGACTAAGTAACTGATTTTTGAACCAGGTTGCACCAGTACTGTGTGTTTGCGTGGAATAAAATCGGGGTCACCAGTTTCAAGCTCGCTCCACATGCCATGCAGATGCATGGGATGAGTCATCATAGTGTCATTGACTAGCGTGATACGCAGTCGCTCGCCGTATTCAAAAACCAAGGGCTCCGCATCCATGAATTTCACGCCATTCATCGACCACATATAGCGATTCATGTTACCCGTCAGGTGTAATTGGATTTCTCGGCTGGGTTGTCGTTTGTCATAGGTAGGATGTAAGCCTTTTATATCCGCATAAGTGAGCACTTTTCGATTAAACTTCTCTTTATGCTCTCTCAAGCCGATACCAGGATCGTGCAATCCGTTTTTGGGAGCATCCGCTCGCATGTCAACCTGCGGACCGAACTCGGTATCTAAATGCTTAATCTCATTATTACTGCCAAAGCCAGCTAATCCTAAAGCGGATTTGCTCACCTGCATTTTACTGTGGTCCATGCCCTGTATCTCACCGGCACTCATATCCATTTGGCTATGATCCATGCCTTGCATATCACCGGCACTCATATCCATTTGGCTATGATCCATGCCCTGCATATCATCGGCGCTCATATCCATTTGGCTGTGATCCATGCCCTGCATATCACTGGCACTCATATCCATTTGGCTATGATCCATAGCACCATGGTCCATACCTTCCATGCTCATTCCCATATCACTATGGCCAAGCAAAGGTACGGGATCCATTTTGGGCACTTCTGCATGTAAATGAGGATCAGAGGTGAGATTACCTACAGTGAAACCTGTTCTATCGATACTTTGTGCAAAAATGCAGTAGGCATTTCCCATCTCTGGCTCAACAATAACGTCATAGGTTTCTGCAACGCCAATGCGGAACTCATCAACGGCGACGGGCTGAATGTTCTGGCCATCACTTGCCACGACTGTCATTTTTAGACCTGGAATTCGCACATCGAATATGGTCATGGCGGCGCTGTTAATAAAGCGCAATCGAATTTTTTCACCTTGTTTGAAGATAGCTTGCCAACCTTGAGCTGGCGGATTGCCGTTCATTAAATAGGTATACGTCGACCCTGTAACATCGGAGATATCGCGATCGCTCATCCGAGCGTTGTTCCACATAGCGCGAGCATTCCATGTATTGGCTAAGCCGTTATTGGCAATATCAGAAAAAAGATCTGATACAGTACGCTCACGGAAATTGTAATAATCCGACTGTTTCTTCAATTTGGCGTAAATGGTTTCTGGGGCTGAATCTGACCAATCCGACAGCATCACCACATATTCTCGGTCGAATATCACAGGGTCGGCCTCTGCAGGGTCGATAATGATGGCACCAAATAGGCCTGTCTGTTCTTGATAACCCGAATGACTGTGGTACCAATAGGTTCCGCTTTGTTGCAGTTTGAATTGATACTCGAAGGTTTCACCGGGTTTAATTCCATTAAAACTAAAACCAGGCACACCATCCATGTTGGTGGGTAAAATAATCCCATGCCAGTGAATGGAACTGTCATTGTCGAGGTTATTTTTTACCCTTAGCGTGACAATTTCACCTTCCTTCCAGCGCAATAACGGCGCAGGCAGTCGCTGATTGACAACAGTAGCGCGTGCTGGCGTACCAGTGAAATTGACCATCATATAATCAATACTGAGATCAAATACCTTACCCGACAATTGAGTCACAGACTGACTCTGCGTATTGGCGAACACATTTTTGGGAAAAGGAATACTCGCCATTGCGAACATCGCAGAAGCCCCAAATACAAATTGACGGCGACCGTTTTTATCTAACTCTGTTGGGCTCTGTTGCATCCGAGTGGTTAACATAGGGATTTTCATCGTAATGACTCCTCAAGGCTATTCACTTGGGCGAAGACTTCTGTGGTACCATCAACTTTTAGCAATAGCACTTGGTATGGACGAAACTTGTCTTGATATTCCATCCCCGGACTACCTACGGGCATGGCCGGAACACTGAGGCCTACAGCGTTTGGAGAACGTTTTGTGAGAAATTCTTGTATGTATTTAGCCGGAATATGACCTTCAAATACATAGCCCTCGCTGGAAATGGCGGTATGGCAAGATTGATATGCAGTTGGAATACCCTTTTCCTGTTTTAGTGAAAACAGGTTTTCGACATTATGGCTATGGGTGATAAACCCTCGTTGATTGATATATGTCAGCCATTTTTCGCAACAGCCACAGTTAGGATTTTTATAAACATCAAAGATTACGGGTGCTTGTGCCCCATTGGCAATGGCGTATGGGCTATTGCCAAAAATAGTTAAGCCAAAAATTACGGCTATTTTTAGCTGTTTAGGCAAATAAGTGTGTTTAAAAAAGGGCATACTGCCTCCAAATCAAAATAAATAAATCAATGACCTAAAGCAAAATTGATTAATTTATAAAAGTAAAAATGATTTGATTGTTTAGGACAGTCGCCAAAAAATAGGCGTAACTGTGCCTAAATTAGGCGTATATGGGAGGGCGGTACAGGGAAGATTTATATTGTGGTAACACGCTCACCACTAGGATTTGAGTAAATTCTGTGGCTTGAATATTTCCTTCCAACTCAAGTTGTTTCATCGTTAATGCGACAGACAAGCAGGATCCCATGGGGCAGCTACACTGACTATCACAACAGTCTGAATGACTCTTGTCAGTCACATCCTTACCCATGTCCTTGTTTGTAATAGTTGAATGATGGCAAGTATTTTTCTGCTGCGAAGCCTGTGATGTTTTTGTACCATCAGCTGTGTGGACGGTTTTCATCTCCATTGGGCACGGCAAAATCACAGACGCAAATGCCTGACCAACAAACGTCAGTAGCACGCACACTATGATTAATTGTCTGATACTCAATGTAGAACTCCAACCCAACACGTCATTAAAGCTTAAACCAAAAGACAATTTTTTCTCAACACTTTTATACCAACCTCGCCATAGATGTGGTTAACCAAACAGACAAAAAGCACATAACATTTTGATATATTAGAAATAAATATTATTGAATTTCACTAAAAAACATGCACTAACATGATTCTCTAACAATCTACTCTCACTACGTTAGTTTTTAGCTGTCATCATATTGAATCGCAGTTACTACAGCAGTCACTTTTTTGCATTACTAAAATTTGGTCAATGCAATGACCTATCAGTCCCCCTACTCACTTAACTGAATCAGAATGGGGAATCTTAGGAATTGAAATGGCGGTTCAGCTAACCGCCATTCTAGTATTATGCTTTATTACTTAGGATGAGTATTTAATAGTCTTCTACTATAAACTTTTGAAGAAAAAGACTTTCCTTTAACCCGATAAATACTTCTGATGTCGCTTTCCACAGTGCACCGTCATCGACTGTCGGCACAGAAAGCCCTGTGCGTGCACTAGTGCAATAGAGAGTATTTAACCCAGACCCCCCGATAACTGGACAGGTCATCTGAGTAGCAGCAGAAAACAGACTGCAGTCAGTCTTTCCTGTTGGACTATAGCGCACAATTCGACTACCACCCCATTCAGCATTCCATAAGTAGCCCTTGGCATCAATGCAAGATCCATCCGGTGCACCCTCTCCTTCAAGCGCGACAAAAATGCGTTGATTGCCCAAAGAAGGATAATCGCAGCAGCAAATACGCCCTTGCATCGAATCGCAGTAATACATAGTGCCACCATCTGGGCTGAAACAGATACTGTTAGGGATAGACACTTCGGGCAGTGCCAGCGTCTCAACTTCCAACGAGGCGGCATTAAGACGGTGAAATTGGCCGATGGTTTGTACTGAGTCGCCGTCATCCATAGTGCCAAAGACAAAATTGCCTGATCGGTCGCAGCGGCCATCACCTATTCGTGTTCCGGTGCCCCCTGGTGAGGACGCCACTTCGGTAAAAATGCGAGTATCCAGATCATAGAATCCGAGACGAGATGCCAGCCCCATCAGCAGCCCCCCTGGCTTTTCGGTGAGTGCGAATGATCCGAGGCGTTCAGGCAGAGACCAGCGCATCAGGACGTCATTGTCTTCCTCAAAGGCGAGCAGTTCGCTGCCTTCAATGTCCGTCCAGTACAACCTGCGTGTTTCTTCGCACCACAAGGGGCACTCTCCCAGCGTATTCCTGACATCTGCTGCAATTGAAAACATCTTAATCCTCCGGGGGATGAAAGTACGCGTTGCGCTTTTAAGAAATGCTTAAGGACGTCACCCTGGGGCAGACGTCCGTAAAGATAAGGGATCAGAATTCTGCTTTGTCAGTGCAGAAAGCGCTCAGATAACTTCTCACCAAACAGCATGATGACGAGTCCGGCAAGCATGACAAACGTTCCACCCAGCTTCAGTCATGATACTGGCCGCTTGATGGCACCCAATAGACCAAAATGGTCGATCATTTGTGATGGTAGTAACTGCCCGACAATCGCCAGTCCGAGCAGGGCTGAAAAACCGATTTTTGGTGCGAGCACGACATAGCTAAACAGCGCACAGGCCCCGATCAGGCCGCCCGCCAGACTCCACAGCGGTTGCGATGGAATGGCCGCGAGCGAGGTGAATAATCCCCCGCGCAGCAGCGAGTATATCCCGAGGCTAAATGCCCCTGCAGCGAAGGAAAACAGCGCGGCGGTGACTGAGTCGCCCCCCAATCCTCGTGCCAGCTGGCTATTCAAGGTCGTCTGCAGCGTGATCCCCAGACCTGCGGCGAAGGCGATCAGGTAATATATCGTGCTCATGGGTTTCATTCCTGTGAGTGCGCCTGTGCCAGCGGCAGGAAGGCGTCAGCAAACATGTCAGGCTCATATCCGGCGGCGGCAAACAGATGCTCTCGCGATTCATCGATGGCGGCGCGAAGACGCGTGCTGTCCACGCCCAGCACCTTGCCGCCCTGCTTGACGATGCGCCCGCCAATCATGACGGTATCAATGTTGCTGCGCTCTGTCGCATGCACCACAGTGCCAAAGGCATTGCCGGACGGGTAGAGGTTGATGTCGCCGGCGTTTATCAGGATCAGGTCGGCCTGTTTGCCAGGTGTCAGGCTGCCAATCTTGTCCTGCAACCCTGCGCAGGCCGCACCATCGACGGTTGCCGCTTTGAGCAGCTGCGCCGCCGGAAGCGTTGTCAGGGAATCTGCGCAATCGCAGCTGTGCTGCTGGTGCATGCCCATCACCCGCTGAAGGTAAAAGGCCACGCGCATTTCCATAAACATGTCAGTGCTGTAAGAGGTTTCATTGTCGACGCTGAGGCCGGGGTTGATGCCATGGCGGTGCGCTGCCTGAATGGCAAACATGCCGTCTTCGATGCCGTAGTGCGCATCGGAGCGCGGGCAGACGTTTACCCGCACGCCCGCTTCCCGCAGGATCTTCCATCCTGCATCAGGCAGCGCCGTGCAGTGATTGAAAATATTGTCCGGGCCCAGCAGCCCCTGCCGATGCAGCGACTCCAGTTCAGATGCCATCAGAGAGCCAAAGAATTCGGTGACGATCGGCAGCCCCAACCTGCGGGCCTCGGCCCACAGCTCAGGTTCCAGCTGGGCCATGACCGCAAGAGATACAAGGCTGTCAGGGTTGTTGTTGAAATACTTTTCCTGCAGGCGTTGCCAGTTACCCGGCCAGTGGGCCTTGTCCCATTCCCCGGATACCGGTGCGCCGGAGGCATGAATGGCGCGAATACCCGCATCCAGCAGCGCCTCGACGGCAGCATCTGAATGGGCTGCGGTGCGGCTGTTATGGGAGTTGTCGATGACGGTGGTGATACCTGCGTCCATAGCTCCCAGGGCCGTCAGCAGGTTGCCGATATAGATATCGGCAGGGCGATAGTATTTGGCGAACGAGAAGTGGGTGGCGTTGCTGTAGTCGTCCAGACAGGTGGCATTGGGGTTGATGCGGCGCAGTTGCCCTTCCCATGCGTGGCGATGAGAATCCACCATCCCCGGCATGGCAATCATGTTGGTGGCATCAATCACATGGGCACCCGGTGCATCCAGGTTCTGACCCACGGCGGCAATGGTTGACCCACGGATAAGAATATCTCCGCGTTCAATGTTACCTACGCTCTCATCCATGCTCAGTATCGTCGCCCCGCGAATTAGGATGGCAGAGAGATTTTCATTCTGATTCTTTACAATGTTTCTTACGTAATCGGTCATATCAACACCTCGTACTTAATCAATAGCAATAAAGGTACGCCACTGCATTAATGTGAAAAAGACACTTAAAGTGTTTTTACTATTCATAATTTTCGAATAATGAAATGAGCTCGCACTTGTTGCCACACCTTGGCTAGGTACCCTGCAAGGCACTAGAAACCTTGATAAATAGCGTTTTAATACGGATGCAGACAGCATGGTTTTCTTCTAGTACGACTTAAGAAAAGATAGTCATAAGATGGTCGCTGAAACGCTTGGTTTCATTTTCTACGTCCGGCGCTTTGACCACATCATTTGTGATAAAGGTGGTCAGCGCTTCCATCCCCAAAAACTGATTGGCTTTATGAAAATGTAGGTATACTCCGTCTACGCCCTGACCTTCAAAGAATTGTTCCGGATCATTAAATGCTTCTAAGGGTGCATTCCATGTCAGAGAGAGCATGTATTTTTTATCCTGAAGAAGGCCGCCTGAACCATATTTTTTGGACGCATCCGCGCGTGTACGACCATCACTTTCGTACAGTGCACCATGACCTGCGGTGAACACCTCATCGATCCATTTTTTTACTGTCCATGGTTCACCCATCCACCATCCTGGCATCTGATAAATCAATACATCGCTGTTAAGGATTTTTGCTATCTCGCTATTAGGATCAAAATCACTGTCAGCGTTTGTAACCGATACTGTATGCCCAAGCTTGGTTAAAACCTCTCGTGCTGTGTTGACATAGAGCGTGTTTAACTCTCCTTTGGCAAATTCAAAACGTTTGGCACCATTGATAATAAGAATGTTACTCATAACTTTACTGCCTCTAACGGGATCATTGTTGATTGCTTAATCGTCAGCAAAACAGTACATCACGCTATTGACGCGAAAAAGATGCTTAAAGTGTTTTCATAATTCATAATCTACTAATAATGATATTAAGCAGATTTATCGGCTAGGTAGAAGGACAATGGATCGTATTCAGGCTATGCAAATCTTTATGCGGGTTGCTGAAGCTGAAAGTTTCGTGCGCGCGGCGCAAACGCTTTCACTGCCCTCATCAACAGTCACCAGCACCATTAAAAATCTTGAGAAATACTTACAGGTGCGCCTGCTGAACCGGACCACTCGACGGGTGAGCCTCACCCCTGAAGGTTTACAGTATCTTGCACAGTGTCAGGAAATACTCTCATTAATCGAGCATGCAGAAGCCAGCCTGACAGATGCAGTTAGACGACCACAAGGTCGTTTGCGGGTTGATATGCCCAGTGGGATTGCCCATTTCATTGTCATGCCAAAATTAAAAGAATTTCATGCGCGATATCCAGATATCTACCTGATGATAGGTGTGAGCGATCGGCAGATCGATCTCGTTCAAGAGGGTGTGGATTGCGTGATCAGATTGGGAGAACTTAATAATTCCACTCTGGTTGCCCGACCATTGGGCAGGTTTCGCTGGGTAACCTGTGCATCGCCTGAATATCTTAGGCAAAACGGTGTTCCGCAATCACCTGAAGAACTATCCGAGCATAAGGCAATCCACTACTTCTCAAATCAAACTAGGCATGCGAACGAAATGCGTTTTGTCAGAGGCACAGATCCCCTCACCGTACCTGTCAGCGGTGCAGTAGCTGTGAATGAAACGGGGCTGTATATCAAAATGTGTTTAGAGGGCTATGGACTGGGTCAACTTGCTGAAAGGGTTGTGTCAGAGCACTTGCAGGAAGGAAGGCTAATCGAGGTACTTAAAGACTGGCAACCCCCTTCAGTACCTATAAATTTGCTTTACCCGCATCAACGATTCCTTTCTCCCGCCGTGCGCGCATTTGCAGACTGGATAGCCGAGATCTGATATTGCAACAATAGTGTGCAATCCTTCAGTTTATTTCCCTCCCACATTTTTTAATCCCGATATATTCTATGCGCTGTGAAAAATGAATGAGCGCATAGACAGTGAACCCAGATCTATGCCTTCAGTCGTATAGAAAAGTTCATCTTTATGATTTGATGTACCAGCAATAGTGATGGCTGGAATGTAATGTTCTAGTGTCGGATTTGATATGTTCATGAGCCGACCCATTGAGTAGGTATCGATAAGTGGACTAAAGTTTCTTACGTCCAGTTTTTGTTTTACGAAATCATCAAACTCAATTGCCCAATCATGTGCTTTGCCATCAAACCTTAAGGCTCGTAAGTTATGAACAATATTGCCAGAACCTAGAATGAGCACTCCTCTGTCACGTAATTGAGATAGCTCTTTGCCGATGTCAAAGTGCCATTGCAAATCTTTGGTTAAATCTATCGATAGCTGAAAAACGGGCACGTCCGCATCTGGAAAAAGTGAATCCAAAACAGACCAAGCTCCATGATCAAGGCCCCAACTCTCATCGGTGTTAACATTGAAAGTTGCTAACATTGCTGCAACTTCTTTTGCTAAGCTAGGATGCCCATTCGCTGGATATTGTTTGTTATTAAGTTGTTCTGGAAATCCATAAAAGTCATGAATTGTCCTAGGCACAGCGGACACATCAACAAGCGTTGTCCCATTTGTCATCCAGTGGGCTGAAATTACCAATATTGCCTGAGGTTTAGGTAGCGAACGTCCTAAGTCTTTCCAACTCTGGCTGTATTGATTATGCTCAATTGCGTTCATTGGACTACCATGCCCCAAAAATAAGGTAGGCATTCTTTCAGATAATTTAAAGCGAGATTTTAGCGCTTGAAGAGAAGATGTAAGGCTCATTAGGTACCTACTTTGATTAAACAAATATAAAGAGGTGCTACCTTACGCAGCACCTACCTAGTCATGCATACTTTCCTAGCAATTTGCTTATCATGGGGTGCTTTAGAGCATACGCACCACTGCCCAATAGTATGAGTGATGCTTGTGCTGTTGCCCAAAATAGCGGGTATTCCCATCCCCCACCTTGATTAGTGAACATCCAACCGTTGCTACTATGTACCCACACAGCGCCCAGCAATACAGGCAACAGAACGAGTGAAACAGCCCTAGTTGCAACACCTAAAATAAGAGCCAATCCTCCCCCTAACTCAGCAAAAATCGTCAAATAGGCGAAAATTGCCGGAAAGCCAAGACTTTCAAAGTAAGCAACGGTCCCGGGTATAGTGAACACGAAAACCTTTGTTAAGCCATGAGCCAAAAATAGGACACCAGTGGCGATTCGAAGTAACAATGCTGCATAGGGTGCTGTCTTTAATTCAATCATGGTTATATCCTCCATCAGGGCTATGATTATCTTGCTAACCAGGCAGGTGCAATCTGAGTGCCTTGTCCAGCCATGTAACCGAAATGAATATTTAAATATGCAAGAGGCTCTAAGTAACGCGCATTGATAAGCCCACCAGCGTCGACTGCATCAAAGCCTGCTTCTTTTGCTACTTTCATGACGATTCCCTTTGCATCTTCATCATCAGCCGCTACAAAAGCTGGCACCGCTCGACCATTGAAATCTAAACCTTGGTCATAAATTTGAGCAAAAACAGTATTAAACGCCTTCACTACCTTTGCTTTTGGCATTAGTTTTTGAATTTCTTCTGCGGCTGAAGAATCAAAACCTACTGTGATCCCAGAAAAATCCGCTTTAACAGGGTTGGTAACGTCAATAACGACTTTACCGCCGAAATCAGCTGCTGAAGCCAACTCGTTTACGGCAGCGTATGGAATGGCTAACATGACAATCTCGGCATTCTTCACTGCTGTTGCAATATCACTCGCTTGAACGCGAATACCCTCTTTAATTAATGTTTCTGCAAGACCACGTGCACCTTCGATATCACGTGATGCAACGACGACACCATGTGAAGTTGCACCAAATGTTTTTGCTAAACCAGAACCAATATTTCCTGAACCAATAATTGCGATATTCATGACTTTTCTCCGACTATTTAAAAATTAATTTAATTGGCATTTGCCATGTAAAAAGTATCTACCTCTATCTTTGACAACACAATGTTGATTATGTAGATTGAATATCAACAAAATGTTCTTAATCGAGATATCTATGGATCTTATTGATGGGCTTAAAGCATTCGTGGCAACGGCACAAACAGGCTCTTTTACAGACGCTGCCGAACAGCTAGGTATCTCAAATCGGTTAACGTCTAAATATGTTGCTCAACTTGAAGAAAAGTTAGGTGTACTGCTACTACAAAGGACGACACGAAAAGTAGGGGTTACGCCCAGCGGACAAGAGTTGCTAGCAAAGGCCCCGGCAATACTCGATGAATTGGATGAGCTTCTTGGCTCTATATCAGATGATTCTCAAGGCTTAACAGGCGTTTTGAGAATCGCTGCACCTGTGACATTTGGGGAACTGTTTATCAGTGATATTTTAAGTCGCTTTTCTACACTGCATCCTAAGCTTGCAATTGATCTGCGTTTGAGTGATGAACATGTCGATCTCGCTAAGGAAGGCTTTGATTTAGCATTTAGAGTTGGAGAGCCTGACATAGTAACGTTGAAGGCACGTAAACTTGGAGAAATAACCAGCTTATTGGTTGCTAGTGCCGATTACCTTTCAAAGAACAAAGCGCCAGAAACTCCAGCAGACTTGAAAATGCATACTTGCATTGTCGACACGAATAGACGAGATGCAAGGCGTTGGTCTTTTTACAAAGATGCTGAAGAGTACACATTTGCACCAAGCAGAAACTTGTTGGTAAACAGCGCACGAATAGCAAAAGAATGGGCACTTAATGGACGAGGCATAGCCTTATGCCCAAGTTTTGTTTTGCAGGCAGAAATTGAATCAAAAATGTTAACGCCACTGCTTAGCGATTATGCAATGAAAACGTCTCCCCTTTACGCTGTCTATTTATCGCATAACCTTGTACCTAAAAAAGTAAGAGCACTCATTGATTTTGCTATTGACGACTTTCGCAATAAGTCGTGTTGACTGTATATAAATAGGGGCACATTAATTTAACGATTTGATTTAGAATATAAATTTAAATCGACTTTGTGGGTACTTTATATCATGACAAGAATTTTGTCGTCTAGGCGCGTAATCTTAAACCGTTTTATTGGGTCGACACTCGGCATGAGGCATGTCAGCGCAAATACAAGATTGTTTATCAGTAACGTTTTCGAAACACAGCGGTGAACAATCGAGTAAAGATTAAATATTGTCTTGAACTCACGACAAGCCTAACTAAGAATTGATGTATTTAGGAAAGTAAAGGAAGTAAAGACTGAACACAGCAGTTATGTGACAAAACGTTAAATTGACCCTAGGTTAAAATTAAGCAGAGGTCATTAAATGGTCACACTTTGGTCACGAAGAGAGAAATGGGATAGTGAACGTCGAAAAATCAAAAAGCCCATGCTATTAAATAGCATGGGCTTCATGAATGTTGGCGGAGCGGACGGGACTCGAACCCGCGACCCCCGGCGTGACAGGCCGGTATTCTAACCAACTGAACTACCGCTCCAAACTTTTATTATACCGCTACTAGAGCACTATAATTTTAACTTTCAATAACTTGACTGGCGGAGCGGACGGGACTCGAACCCGCGACCCCCGGCGTGACAGGCCGGTATTCTAACCAACTGAACTACCGCTCCACTCAAGTTGCGGAGAATAATACGGTCGAGCCTTGCTAGCGTCAACCGTTTTTTTCACTCTATTGCATCGTTTAGTTAAAATTTCGCCAAACTTAACAAAACCCCATGATAAGTGGACAAAATATCCGCAAAACCATGTCTAACCCCCCCCTGCAATGGGCGGTTAGTTTATCTGCGTGGGTCGGACTCGTCCGGCATGGTCAAATCAATTTCATCCAGTGATGGGGCCTCTGGCTTATTCTGCTCAGCCTCATCTAACATACGCTGCTCAGCGGCGGCTAGCGCCTGCGCTAAACTCTGCCGTTTACGCCAAACAATCAGCCCCGCGACTCCGAGCACTAATAACACGGCATTGATGCTAATGATCCAAAAGAGCGCATCCTGTTTTGCGACGGCTTCTTCTTCAGCGGCCTTTTGTGCTGCAACAGCGGCTAACTCCTCTTCACTCGGTGGAGGCTCTGGTGGTTGGACTAAGTTAAAGAAGAGTTCGGGTAAATCGAGCACAATTTCACGACCAGTGACAGTAGTTGTCGCCACAGTGCCTTTAATTCGGTAACTGCCAAACTCTGTCACAGGCGGTATCGGCAGTTCAGTGTCACTCTCTTTAAGCCCATGAAGCACAAGAGGAAGCTGTAAACCTGCAGGCCCAACAAGCTCGAAGGAGAAATGGGTTTCGGCCAACTGCAGTACACTGCTATCGGCGTGCAACATGATTTTCCATTGCCCCGTTAAGGGATCCTCTGGGGTGATCACTTCGGCATTAACTGGCCGTGGGGATAAGGTAAAGGGAAATGAAACCTGTCTCTCAAACACGTTGTTACGTGCCTGCACCACAAAGTCGTACTCACCCCAAGGCTGCTTTAGATTGATATCGCTGGTAAACATGCCATCGTCGGGTCTTTCATCAAACTTTTCGCCATTATCTTTGTAGGAACCAACGATAATGTCACCTGCGGCAAAGTTCTCATCCCCAGTACGATGTTTACTCACAAAATGCGCGGTCCACTCGACTAAATAATCTAGCCCTGGCATACGTACCCGCTCCGCATCCCCCATCAATTGAGCGACCACTTTGGCCTCTTCGCCTTGGAATAAGGGTTGCGGCAATCGTTGAACTTCGATCTCCAGTTTAGAGACACGTTTTAGTTGCGATCCCGGAACAACCTTACCCACCAATTGCCAAGGGCCCGGTTGAGGCGATTCGATATAAATGATGTCCCCGGTGATGCCATCGACCCATTTAACTGTTTCTGGATGACGATTGGCATACCACTTACTACCATCGGGCAGTACGATAACCACTGGCGCCGAACCGTATTCCCGTTGGATCAACAGCGTCATACTGCTGACCATATGGTCAACCCGAAATCGATTTTTAAGTTCAGAGGCGGTACTCACTGGCACCACTTGAGTCGTCACAGGCTTGGGCGGTTTTGCCTTAACGTCCGTGCTCGGTTTCGCATCAGCTTGCTTTTGGGCACTTACTTTAGCGTCAGCGGGTTTATCGGCACTCGCATTAGCCTCATTGACTTTAACAGTATTGGGTTTTGCGTCACTGGGCTGCGCATCTTTGCCCTGAGTCGCCAGATTCGTGGCTGGCGTTGTGGGTTTTACCGCTACAGACTCAGCATCAGCCGCAAACGATGGCGCGCTCAAGCAGAGACTGCTGAGCACTAAGGTGGTATTCAGTAGGGATTTTCGCAGCGACATCGTCATAGGCTATAAATTATCCTCTCCAGAGGCATTTTCCTGATTTTGCGACTAAATCAAGACGCTCTTCATGCATAACGAGTTCATCGGCCGATGCGCGGATCACTTTAAGATTAAGTGATGTGGGATCAAAGCGTTGAATACCACCGGCCTCTTGGCCGACTTCTTCGTTTGAAAGATTAAACTTAGTCTGTCCGCCCGTCATCGCCAAATACACATCGGCAAGGATCTCGGCGTCGAGTAAAGCCCCGTGATAATGACGGCGAGAGTTATCTATGCCATAACGTTTACACAGCGCGTCTAAGTTGTTCTTTTGTCCAGGATGCAAAAATTTCGCGATGTCGAGGGAGTCTAAAATCTCACAAATCTCACTCGTCTTTGGCCCTAAAGGCTGCAGCAGTGAAAACTCATGGTCCATAAAGCTCACGTCGAAGTTTGCGTTATGGGCCACAATTTCTGCGCCACTGATAAAATCGATAAACTCCTGCGCTATCTGATGAAATCGCGGCTCATTGGCTACGCGCTCATCGGTGATCCCGTGAACCGCAATGGCTTCTGGGTCAATCGCTTGGCCGGGATTAATATATTGATGGTAATAACGTCCCGTTAAACGGCGGTTGATCACCTCAACACAGCCTATCTCAATAATTCTGTGCCCTAAATACACTGCACCACTGCCTTGGTTCATACCCGTGGTTTCAGTATCCAAAATAACCTGACGGCTCGCGTTTGAGATAATATTCATACTTTTATGCGCTTCTTATGACATTTTTTGGTTATACTCGGCCGATATTTACACTGCTGGTAACCATTTGATGACTGAACTAAAACTAATCCACATCTTCACCGATGGCTCTTGCTTAGGCAATCCTGGCCCCGGTGGCTATGGCATTGTAATGAATTATAAGGGCCATACAAAGGAGATGTCCGATGGTTTTGCCCTGACGACCAATAATCGCATGGAATTATTAGCCCCAATCGTGGCACTTGAGGTCTTAAAAGAGCCCTGTAAGGTCGTTTTAACCAGCGATAGCCAGTATATGCGCCAAGGGATCACCACTTGGATCCACGGTTGGAAGAAAAAAGGTTGGATGACCTCCAATCGCACGCCTGTGAAAAATGTCGATCTCTGGAAACGCCTAGACAAAGCCGCCCAGCTCCATCACATCGATTGGCGCTGGGTAAAAGGCCATGCAGGTCACGCCGAGAATGAACGCTGCGATCAACTCGCCCGCGCCGCCGCCGAGGCGAGCCCAACCCAAATAGATGAAGGCTATCAGGCTGAATCCTAATCCCAACACTCAGTTTGGCGCTCACGATTGCGCCGTTAGCTCCCGAGATAAATGGAAAAAATTACTGCAAAACTGCACAAAAGCCGAACCTAGCGACGTTGCTTGGCGGCTCTTATGGGTGATGCGGTAAAACTGTCGCTCTAGCACTAATCCTTCAATGGTGACTAGGGCCAACTCTTTTCGGCTGATGTCTTTATCCAGCGCCAATTCTGAGAGAACGCCCAATCCCGCCCCTTGTTTTACCGCAAGCTTGATAGCGTCGGGGGTAGTAAAGCAAAATTTCGCCTCGGGCTGCATTCCCAACTCATTGGCGGCATTAACAAAATATTCCCGTGTGCCCGAACCTTCTTCCCGCAGAACCCAGGATTGTCCTTTGACCACAGCGGGTTTGACCGTTTGCCCAGCGAGAGGATGAGCGGGATGGCAAAAGACTAATAATCTGTCCTTATGCCAGGGTTCAATATTCAATCGGTTATCGGTGCAATGTCCCTCGATAAAGCCTATTTCGGCGCGAAATTGCACGACCGATTGGATCACATCTTGGGTATTGGTAATCGCCACATCCACATGGGTCTGAGTGTGTTGCTGACAAAAGGCTACAGCCGCTTTTGCTAACAAATAGTTACCGATAGTGGAACTGGCACTCACACTTAAATGTCCGACTAAATCCCCGTCTTGGCGAGTGAATGCCTGCTCGATTTGCTCGACCCGATGTAACAAGTCCGTGGCCAGTGGTAGCAAGAGATTGCCCTGGGAGTTGAGTTGTAACCTATTGCCAATCCGCTCAAATAAACGGGCATTAAGTTGCTTTTCTAATTCGGCCAAGGCCATTGAGGTCGCTGGCGCAGAGAGATTAACCTGCTCCGCCGCTTTAGCCACTTGCCCACTGCGTGCAACGGCTTCAAATACCGCAAGTTGCCTTAAGGTTATACGCATAACAGACTCATTAATGGATGGAATTATTTGGTATGTTCGGATAAATGCCCGGTTCTGCCTGCGCTGGGGGCGGTAGACCAATTAGGTTGTAACACCTTACGTTTGTCGCGGATTGGCGTTAATGGCGACTCTAATTTACGTGCCACAATCAAATATAAGCTGCCCGCACTGGGTAGCCATGAGGCCAAGGTTTGCTGCATAAAACGGCCATCATTAAACTCACCAATTAACGGGTGGTAGACTAAACGTTCATCACTGACCACTTGATAGCCTAATAGCCCTAACCAGTCTCGCACTCGAGAGGGCATAAAAAAACGCCCGCACCAGGGTAGATTGGCCTGATATTTTGGCCATAACTTACCGAGAAACACTGGGCTTAGGGGATTAAAGCCCACGATAAATAAGTAGCCGCCGGCGATCAGCACCCTGTCGGTTTCCCGCAGGATACGGTAAGGATCGGCTTCAAATTCGAGCAACAGGCTCATCAACACCGCATCAATCACCCCATTTTGTAAGGGCAAATGACAAAAATCACCAATGAGCGAGGCATTTGGCTCTGAGCACAAAGAAAAATGATGAGCAACGGGGGATGCCATACTCGACAGCTCGGCACTTAATGGACCCAGTTTGAGTAGGTGGTAACCAAATACCCTCGGCCACCAATCGGCAAGCTTATCGGCCACGGCTTGTTGGAGTGCAAAACCATTGGGCAAATCTTCCCATTGCTCGGGTTTGCGCACAGTACTGTAATACGACACAAGTCTCCTCCCTTCCCGTTACCGTTTGCTTAATGCTGAATTGAGATCACCCTATCTTGCCATAGCAGCCTTGGCTTTTGTCTCATGCAATACCAACTGTCGCCAAATGGATCCCTCTTATGGATAATAACCCTATCTTCAAATCGAAATACAGCGATCGGCGGTGCTATGCTCACTATAACAGCGATTAATGCCTTTAATGACAATTATATCTGGGTGTTGCGACAAGACTCCCAGCAAACTGTGTATGTGGTTGACCCGGGCGATGCCAATGTCGTACTCGACTACTTGCACAAACATCAACTCACGCTTGCAGGTATTTTGATCACCCATCACCATAGGGATCACACTGGTGGTATCGCCGCCCTCGCAGCCCATGTTGAGCAAACAACAAGCCATGCCTTAGCGGTTTATGGCCCACAAAGTGAAGATATTCAAGGCATCAATCTGCCAATTGACCCAAAGCTCAACGATACACTCACCCTGCCCTTTATTGATGCGCCCGTGCGTATCTTGTCTGTGCCTGGTCATACGGCTGGGCATATCGCCTATCTGGTTGATGGCGCACTATTTTGTGGTGATACACTCTTTAGTGCAGGCTGCGGCCGATTATTTGAGGGCACCCCTGCACAAATGTGGCAATCCTTAAGTCTGCTCGCGGCGCTGCCCGATGCAACCTGCGTGTACTGCGCCCATGAATACACCCTCGCCAATCTGAAATTTGCCCAAGCGGTCGATAGCGATAATGAAGCACTCAAGGCGTATGTGAAACGCGCCAACGACCTTCGCGCCCAAAACAAAGCCACTATCCCCTCTACAATAGGATTAGAGCGGGCAATTAATCCCTTCCTGCGTCCATTGGCGCCCACCATAGTCAACAGCATAAAAAGTAAGTTTTGTGATCAAGATCTGACTAAAGCAGATGAACTGACCTGCTTTACCCTACTCAGGCAGTGGAAAGATATTTTCTAGTTAAAAACGATCCATTTATGGCTGAAATTTATACAGATTTTTCCACTTTTGATGATGTAAATCAAAAGCGACCCTACAAGATGTACGATAATTTAAGGACAAGATCGAAAAGATCCCATAGAATGGCTCGTTTTTGCGTGAATACTTTGCGCTCTGTGTTGCCACTATTTACATAATAATCAATCAATTAGCTTGTTCATGCTATTCGATGTGTGCAGTGGCAATGCACTAACAGAGGACTATCGTTTTCCATGAGAGTATCACTTTATGTTGTAGTAGGGGGATTTGCCCTACTCACAGGTTGTCAGACCTTAGACAACCATCAGGTGACCAAACCTGAAGCTGAAACCGTCACAACCGAAAATAGCGTCCCACAGTATTATCTCGCAACCGAACCTGAATCGGCGCAAATTACTGATGTCTGGGAGCGAATTCGTCAAGGAATGCAACTCCCCGTTCCTGACAAAAAATTAGTTAACTATTATCGCGATTGGTACATTAACAACCCCAAACACCTCGAAGTGATTTCTGAGCGTGCGGCACCATACATGTATTTGATCGTCGAAGAACTTGAAAAGCGCCATCTGCCGATCGAGATCGCACTACTGCCTATTATTGAAAGCGCTTTTGATCCCAGCGCTTCATCGGCCAGTGCAGCATCAGGGCTTTGGCAATTTACCACTCCAATGGCCAGCCATTTTGGGTTGGAGATGAACTGGTGGTACGACGGCCGTCGCGATGTGCCCGCCTCCACCGTGGCCGCCTTAGATATGCTCGAATATCTGTACGACAAAACCAATAATAATTGGCTCTATGCGATTGCGGCCTATAACTCTGGCGAGTCTCGTGTGCTCAATGCAATTAAACGCAATGAGGATAAAGGACTTAAAACCGACTTTTGGTCACTCGATCTCCCTAAAGAGACAGAGCGTTACGTGCCGCAATTATTGGCCCTCGCCGAAGTGATTAAACACGCCGATGAATACGGCATCACACTGGCACCGATTGATAACAGTCCTTCTATCGAAGTTGTTGATATTGATAGCCAAATTGATTTAGCTATGGCCGCTGGGCTCGCCAATATGACGACCCATGAGCTAATAAAACTCAATCCAGGATACAACCGCTGGGCTACCGCACCGACGGGCCCCCATACCTTGGTATTGCCGATTGATAAGTCAGAAGAGTTTAAAAAAGCGCTGGCCGAAACTGAGAGTGAGGCGCGTGTTAGTTGGCTCAGATACACCATTAAATCCGGTGACAGTATCGGCGCCATCGCACAAAAGCACCATACCACAGTCAATGCGATCCGCGCGGCTAATGGTATGAAAAATAACACTATCGTCGCTGGAAGACATCTTATTATCCCTGTCTCCGCCAACGATAAACAGCTATATGCGATGTCAACCAGCCAGAAGTTACCCAAAAAGGCCGCAACTTCTAGGTCTGGCAATAAATTGACTTATAAAGTGAAATCCGGCGATACCCTGTGGCAAATAGCGCAGGCTCATAAGGTATCAGTTAAGCAACTTACCGCTTGGAACCATTTAAGCAAAGACAGTAAATTGCAGTTAGGCCAAAAACTAACCATAGTTGCACCGCAAACCCAAGCGGAAGCGGAACAAATTCGTACCGTCAGCTACAAGGTGAAATCAGGCGATTCATTAGCGCGCATTGCCAGCAAGTTTAAAGTGACTGTCGCTGAACTGCTTGAATGGAACAGCTTAACGTCATCACAATATATTCAACCCGGCCAAGTGTTAAAGCTGGTTGTAGATGAAAGTCATTTAAATGCTTAATTGGCTAATGCTTAGTTAAACCCAAATAATCGGCAAAGGCTCAGTAAGCCTAAAAGCTTAAGCTTTGTGCAATTAGACAATCAAAAACAAAAGGCAGTAACCCTAAGGTTACTGCCTTTTTTATTTGCAGGTGGCTTGGTTGTCTGTCTTTCGAAGAGTGTTATCCTTGAAACACAACTATGTGTAAAACTCAGTTCTCTTTCACACTCAGTTACGCAAATTTTGAAATAAGCACTATTCGAGTGTTAGTAACAGCACGACAGGTGTCATTGCTGGTAACTCGCTCTCCATCGGCTTAGCGGCAAATTGCGCCTCAAGATGAGCCCCTTCATTTGGGATCCCTGCCAAGGCTTTTGGCGGGATCGCAAACCTGACCACCAGCTCCTCACTAGCGGCTAACTGCGTATCGCGCAGGGCCTGAGTAAACATCATATCGTCAGACCAAGCCCAAAGACGCTTTCCTTGCACTGTGGTCAGTAGCAAATCGGCAATCATGCCCGAGTAATAACGCAGTGCGACCGCCTGAGTCGAGGGATTGCGAACCGTTAATGTAGCCTTAAGGGGTTGTTTAAAATCCACAAAAGCATCGAGGGAAAGCGTACCCATGAGCAAAGCCTGAGACGGTTTGTTCGATACCTGTTCCACTTTTAAGCTGGATTTTGCTTCAATTCCCTGTAGTTTCGCTGCTAAATCGGCGGTCTGTACCACTTCTGGTTGTTTTGCCGCCTCGGTACGAATATCCGTTTTTGGCACATTAGTCTGCGCTTGCGGGGCAAAGCAGCCAAACAGCTGCCCCGCCACCAATGCCATCCCAAGCGGGCGCGCAATACGCGCTAATGCCTGCTTAGGTTGAAGCTTGCTACCAGACACTTGCTTAGCGGTGTGTTTTCCCATGCCTAAAAACCACCGAGTTTTTTCAGTAGGGAGTCCTTTAATTTATCCTTGGCTTTATCCGTTTCTTCCTTCAACTGATTGTTCAGCAGTGCTTGGGTATCTAAGGCGTATTCAGGCTTTTGGAAGGTGCCGGTGATCGCAAGCGGAATATCAATTCCAGCCAATGCATCTTTCTCACTGCCGCCTTGACCTTTGAGGGAGTTAACTAAGGTCGTGGTCAATCGATAATCCAGCGCTTCAGTCAGAAGATTTGCACTGCCCTTACCCACCACACGTAATAGCGGTGATGACATGGCAAGATCAGGATTTGTCGCTACACCGTTCTCCAGGCTGAAGTTACCCGTCAGGCTCGAGAAGTCGGTTTTACGCTCTTCTTTGGTGTCGGCAGACATGTCACCTTTTAACTTGGCCTGAGCGCTACGGATCATTTGTGGAATATTCACCCCGTAAAGGGCACCGTCGGTAATATCAAAACGGCCATTAGCAAGTAGGTTTTTCTTCAACTGCTCTGGAATTAAACTCTTACCTTTACCCTTGACGTTGAAATTAGCCGTACCCGCTAGGATTTCCAGCTCAGCGGCATCCTTGAGTAATGGACGAATTTGCACACCCGAGATTTGCTTATCAAATTGGTAACTGGCAACTTTTGAACGGGCATCAACCTGCGCATTGAGCATCAACTTACCTTGATAAAGATCCGCCGTCAGTTGCTTAAGGTCAACCACACCATTCTTAATGCCTAAATCCATCAACCAGTTTTGCGTTGACAGGTTCGCCACCTTGATGGATTTGACCGCCAATGTCAGTTTGGCATCTATGCCGTTGAGCGCGGTAAGATCTGGCTCAACCGCCTGAGTCTGTGAAGGCGTGGCAGCGGCTTGTTTTTCCGCCGTATCCGATTTTGGCAGCAAGGCATCGAGGTCAATGTCACCCAGTTGAAAATCCGCGTTAATTTGCGGCACTTTACTGCCGTAATTCACCGCCAACTTACCCGCTGCATTAATATCCATCGCCATTAATTTACTGATGTCCGCCGACAACTGCTTTTTATCTAATGCGATTTGGCTGTTTAGGCTAACCTCAGCAGTCAATTTTTTATTGGGGATCCCCTCGCCTTCAACTTGAGTCTCAATATCCAGCTTCTCAATCACCAGCTGATTAAAATCATGGCTTAACTTGATTTGTCCTTCGCCTTTGCTGCTCACTGTCATATCCGGCAGGATCGCGGCAAATTCGTAGGCCATAGGCGCGAATTTATCGAGTGAAAATGCCCCCAGCGTAAATTGCTTCAAGGTTAAGGTTTGGGTTTGTCCCTTAGCTTCATCAATCAAATTGATTTCGGTATTGGTAATCGAAACGCCGCCCACATCAATGCTCGTTAATTGTGCTTTGGCGCTTGGCTCGGCAGGCGTTGCTGGTTTTTCAGCACCCTTACCCGTTAAGCCATCGAGGCTCGAACTGCCATTTTTACGGGTGACCAGATTGATTTTTGCACCATCAAGGCTTAGCTGCGCGATTTCAATTTGCTTGCTAAAGAGTGGCATAAGCTCGACTTCTGCCACAGCTTTATTCACTTCAAGCATAGCTTTGGGTGTAAATCCCTCGGGATTAGAGAGTGAAATCCCCCCTAGATTAATCCCAACCGTCGGAAAAAATGTCCACGACAAATCATCACCGATGACAAGCTCACGTCCAGTCTGCTTTTTAACGGCGTTGACTATTTCTGGTTTAAAATCATTAGGGTCGAAAAATACGGTGAGATATAAGGTGACTGCAACCACTAAGGTCACCAGAAGAGCTAAAAGCCACTTAATGAATTTCATAGAAACATCCTTATCAATAACATCTTGAATTTTTGATAACACTTAACTTAGAAAGGCAAAGTTTAATGACGCCTCGCTCACGGCAACGCCATTCTCATCGGCATAAAGCATCATGCCGGGTTTTACTGTCACGGCGCCAAACTCAATTGGCACATCGATTTGACCTTGGTTTAATTTTTCGGTCTTGATCGGCATAGCCCCTAAGGCATAGACACCGAGATTAAAAGTAGAAAGCCTAGCCACATCACGGACATAGCCATTAATCACCACACCTTGCCAACCGTTATCGAGGGCACTTTGGGCAATCAAATCCCCAAGTAATGCCCGCCGGGGTGAACCGCCACCATCGACGACCAATACTTTTCCATGACCGGGCTGGGCCAGCACTTCTTTCACTTTGGAGTTATCTTCAAAACATTTGACCGTTACAACTTCACCCCAAAACAAACGCTTACCACCAAAACTGCGAAAATCGAGCGGTAACAGCGACAGTTTTGTAGGGTAGTGATCGAACAAATCAGGCAATAGATCAAACATTTGGATCTCCGCGAAGTGAAAAGTTTAGACTAACCATTATTGTAGACCCCTACAAGCCCAATTCGAAACTCGACTTTTTAACTACTTTTACACGTTAAATAGTTTACGAACATTGGCATAAACATGATAATCTGCGATAGTTAACCTCCTATGACACCCGCTTGGGTACGTTAATTCATTATTTCGCTTCTCAACTTCTTGTAATAAAGTGAACGCCAAATGACAACAGATCTTGATTTGCAAAGCGCTATTGCCGCGCTCGATGAATATGGATATGAGAAAAAAGCCTCAACGGATCTTGAGCAAGCCCGTAATAAACAACAAATGGGGAAATATATCAAATCCCTAGACTACAGTTTACGTCGATTATTGATATTGCAAGAAACTGTTAACGAATTAGTAGAAGAAAAGAAACATCAGCTCGCACAACAAGAAAATATTCAAACCTATAAAACCAAAATCATCAACCTCTCTCGCGAATTAAACCTTTCCTACGAAGAAGTTTTAGCCATCATGGCAGAGACTAGCACTAAGAAATAACCCTCTTCGAAAATCGCGCATCTTACCCTTTCCGCTAATGTCTCGGTTCAATACAGCATCTCAGGATTGTTGCTTGAGTGATTTTGGCGGTCTTAAGGACGTCATTAAAAATCATTCATGACCAATGAATCGATTTTAAGCGAATGGCGTTTAACGCATAGATATAAGGCGCTTAGTTAGCGCCTTATATTTGGATGATGGATTACTGTTCTAACATTAATTGGCGAATATATTTCACCGGCGCACTACCATAGCTTAAAAACTTCTCATGGAATGCTTTTAGGTCAAAATCCTTGCCTTTGAGCTGCTTATATTCTTCGCGGAAATCGTAAATTTCGCGGTAACCCGAGTAGTAACTGGTCAACTGCACTTGGCTTAGGGTGGCACGGCGCCATTTACCTTCCGCCTCAGCACGTTGCTGGAACGCTTCATCCATCATCAGACTAATGGCTTGCTCTTCAGTCATGCCTTTAACATGAATGCTGTAGTCTAAGATGGTGTTACAGATAACACGTAAATTCCACTTGTAATACATCAACCACATTTCAGGCTCGAAATTACCATAACCTTCTTCAAGCATCATGCGTTCGGTATAAACAGCCCAACCTTCGACCATAGCGCCATTACCAAATAAGCTTTTCACTAAGCTTGGTGACTCATTGGAATAAACTAATTGGGTGTAATGTCCAGGAATCGCCTCATGGATATTTAAAATCTGTAATATCCAGTGGTTATATTCGCGTAAATAGCTTTCTGCGGATTCATCACTCATACCATCGAGTGGTGTGACGTTATAATAGGTATTGCCTAATTTATCATAGGGGCCAGGGGCACTAATCGACGCTCCCGCATAACCACGCATATACTCCGGAGTTTCACGCACAACTAATGGTTTTTTAGGATCTAAGGTCACTAAGTCTTTTTGATTTACAAATTCAATCAACTCAGGAATTTGTTTACGTACTTCGCTCACAAAGTCATCACGCTTAACGTGCTCTGTCGATAATTTATCAATCAATTGGCGAATCGCGATTTTATTGTCGGCAGGTTTTGGCGTAGTGAAATATTTTGGCCACAGCTTGTCGGTGATCTTCGCCATTTCACCTTGCACTCTTTCTTTATCCGCCACGGCTTTTTGATAAAGCTGTTTTGCTGTCATGCCCGCTTGGATATCAAAGGCAAACTTTTGCTCGTATAATTCTTCACCAATTCTAAAGCTGCGAGCGCCGTCTTTTTTAAGCTGGCTGACCTGCGTATTTAACCAAGTGATATGTTCATTAATGGCTTTCGTTGCAGTATCAAAACGTGACTTAAACAGCGATTTTTCCGCATCAGACAGACCAGAATCCGCCACTTGCTTTAATAAATCATCGGAGAACACTGAAAATGCGCCTTGGTTTTGCATCACCGCCAATTCAGTGTGTTCTAAGGTTGGCTGCTGAATATTGCTGCGCGCTGCGGCGTAATAAGCAGGGATATTTTCCATTCTGG
>NZ_JBKEDJ010000051.1:0-20772 GCF_047975355.1 Shewanella sp.
ATTCATACCATCCTGACATGAGGTTGCTCCTTCTTCTTTAAGGCATTGCATAGCGCAAGCAAGGAAACCATTTCCTGCTCGTGCCTCAGTCTAGTCGACTTTATCTGGTTTGATATGTGCCGATGCCACATTTTTGAGTGTTTTGAGGGTTAGTCCGTCGAAATGCTGACATTAAAAGCATCCATTTCCTGCCAGTAACACAAGAAGTTTTGCTCCCAAATGGGGTAAAGCTCTGCTGCCGTTTCAATGACTAACAAGCCACTAATGGAGTGAAACACGCCGCAGCTAAAGTCAAAGTCCAACTCTTTCACTAATTCCCATTGCCCCGCATAGCCGACATAGCAAAAGTCGGTGATGTAGCATAACTGCCATTGGTCAGCACCTTTCTCTAGCCTGATTTCCACAGGATGAAAGCCGCCTGTTTGTGGACTGTAATCGGGGTCGCGAAAGTTAATGGTGACAGCGTTGCGATCAATATTTTTCACGAGTTCTGCCAGAGCTTTGGCAAAGACAGGAGACACGGGTAATGGTAGGTCGGTATTAATGGTTTTCATTATTTAACCCTCAAAAGTGGCAAAACAAAGGGGGCATCATGTCCCCCTGTTGTTGGTATGAAATGTGGGTGATGTGAGTTGTCACTTACTTGGTTTGGTGGTCTGTTTCTCGGTGTTAGCTGACGTCTTATCGGTTTTAGCCTTCTTGCCTATCTTGGGTGCGGGGGCGAGTAACTGCTCGTCTAACTCGCCTTTCTCCACGGCATCAATCACCACCTTAATTACCGCTGGCAAGTTGGCCTTTTCACCCACATCAATAGCAGGGCAACCTTTTTCCAGTTCGATGGGTTTGTTACTAATTCGCACTTCAAAGTAGTAGTGCTCGTTGCTGTCATAGAACCAAGGTCGGACGATGTAACGGCGACGAATTTTCTTACGCTCGCCTGTCTCAGGGTCTTTAACCGAGCGCTCTTTGTAGGCTTCAAATTCACGGCCTTCAATCATGCATTCGGCTAACGACAATTGCTGGTCTAGCTTATCGAGTAGCTTCATTCGTTTGCCGAGCACAGGTGGCTTAGGGGCAATTTCAGGGCGAGCGATTACCTTGAGAGAACTCAATACAGTGGTCATGGTGTGTTTCCTTTAGTGGGTGTTAGCGGATAAATCCGATACGGGGTTGCCCTTGTTTACGGCTGTTCTCGGTGGTGAGTAGCGCAAGGGCGGTTGCGCGGTGGTCGCGCTTGGGTTCAAAACGTTGGCGTCTTGCTAAAATGGCAAAGTCGCCGGGCGTTAACTGGTTTAGGCTGTTTAGGGTTGAGACTTCTTCATGGGTTAGGCGTTTAATCCCAAGAACTTGTCGATACAGTGCTTGGCGTTGGTCACTCGTTAAATAGTCACACACCAACTTGAAATCAAAGCGGCGCATGACCGCACTATCAATACTGGCAAGCGCATTGGTTGCTGCGAACACGGGTAGAGTGTTGCACTCAAGCTGTGATAGCAGTTCGTTAACGAGTTGCACTTCATGCATCGCTTGAGCGCTATCGCGTTTGCTGAGCAAGCTATCGACTTCATCAATGAGCATCAGCTTTTGCTGTCTGTGTGCTTCTCTGAAGAGCCTAGCGATGTTTTGCTCGCTGTCCCCGACATACTTACTGAGTACATCAGAGCATTTGATGTGCATCAGCTCAAAGCCGTGTGTTTCAGCTAAGTGATGTACCCATGCTGTCTTGCCCGTACCAGGGGGACCACTCAGCATCACCCTAATCGGCATGGCCTGCTTAACGGCATGATTAATCGAGGCCAGTGTTTCATCGGTAGTCATACTTGTCACATCATCACTGCCCTTGAAGTTGACCATGTTGCTATCGAACGCCAGCTCCCCTTGATACTTTGGCGGCGGCGCTTCTTCACCACAGGCTTCTAGGGCGGCATCAATCACTTCATCGATAAGGACTTCCGCCTTTGCACCTTTGAGTTTGAGTGTCATCGCCACATGGGCAGCATTACCAACCATGGCGGGGGTGACATTGGGCTTTTCTGCCAGTAGCAGGTGATAGTCCTGTGATACCTTAAGCGGTGTCAGTAAGTGCTCATTGATGGCATAGGCAAAGGGTTCATCGGGTACAGGGACTTCCATCACCAACTTAAAACGACGAATAAAGCTGGGTTCTAACAAGCCAACATGGTTGGTAATCCAAATGGCTGGGACAGGGTTTTGCTCTAACGCCTGCATCAATTGTTCTTTGGAATATTGCTCATCGGCTTGCACGAATAACGCTTCACACTCATCGACCAGTAACAAACTGTCATTGCTGTGAGCCAGTAGACCTTGTAACAAGTTCAGGTGAGCAAGCCGTATGCTGGTTGCCTTTGCAATGTTGTCATTTCGGTATTGGCTCTCGATTAACTGCTGGCTTTGGACTTCCAGTAGATTGCGCTTAATCGTCTTTGCCAATGTCCGAGCCAGCTCAGTTTTACCAGTACCCGCTTTGCCATAGAGCAGGATATTGACGCCTACCGAGGGCTTTTGAGTGATGGCCGCAAGGTAGTTAGCCAGTAAGTCAGTGTTCACATGCTCAAATTGCGACAGACTAAATTGTGCCACGGGGCTTTTGCTGAGCATGGGGGCTAAGAAGTCGACTGCACTGGTTAACTTCTGCGACACTAAAATGGATACCAGTACGCTTGGGAACAGCAATCGATAAGGTGCACCCAAGGTCGCTTCTGCAATCAGTTGGTAACGCTCGAACACCGCCAACTGTGATAGAATGACCTCTAAATCTAGGGTTGTCTTACCTAGTAGCATGCGTTCTAGTACATCAAAGTCATCATCAATCAGGAACTCGGTTAACTCCCTGAGTCCGGCATTGGCATTGATGACAATCAAGAACTCAACTACAGGTTGCATCTGCGGCATTAAGCCAAACAACTGACCAAGAAACTGCGCGTTATGCTTAACCGTTGCCGTGTTGAGCGGTGCACGGTCTTTGCTTGGTAGCTTGAGTGATGCATCCTCTAGGCTAAGGCGAAGAAACGGCTCTATCTGCTCGCCTGTGATTGCGCCCAGTATTGAGGATGGCACCGCTTTATCGACGGTTATGACGGCAAAAATCAATGCTTCACTAAACTGCGAGGCGAGGTAGTGGCAATGATTGGCGCGCCATTTACGGGGGGATTTTGCACGCTTTAGCATCTTGTTTTCCCGTCCCGTTCGTTCGGTGCTGACACATAGTTCAGGGTGGCAGCGGCTTCACGCATAAACGCATCACCGCGTTTGTCGTAAATAGTGGTGGTACTGATATCCGCATGGCCAGCCATTTGACGCACGGTGTTGATATCGACGTTTTGCTCCAGTAGCCGAGTAATAAAGGTGCGGCGTAAATCATGGGGTGATGCACCCATTACGCCGATATCCCCTAGCTTGTCTTTGACTAACCGATAGAGCGCATCCTGACTCACGGGGCGGTAATGGACGATAATGCCAGTCGTGCGACAGTGGCAAATGAGTGGCCCCAATTGCATCTTGCGCACGTTGAGCCAAGCGATGACATGCTGTTCAACCCAATTGGGTAAGAACAGAATACGGCTCTTATTACCTTTACCCGCAACCACCTTAATCGTTGATGTTGAACTGTCATAATCAGCGAGCATCAGTGCCGTAAGCTCACTACGGCGCAGCCCCGTTCCGAGGAACAGCGCAAAGATAGCTAATGTACGAAGTCCATACGTGTCTTGGCGTTTGGAAAGTAAGGCGAGTAGCTTAGTGACTTGCTCAGCACTCAGGGGATTACCCTGATGGGCACCGTGTTTCATGTTAGCGATGCTATTGATATGCGCGACTTGCTGCATATCGGCTTCACCCATTAAGGCCGCGACTTTGACAATACTCTTAATCGCAGTCATCGCACGGTTAATCGAGCGCGCCGACCACTGCTCGTGGATTAGCAATGCGCGTATTTGCATTGCTTGTTGATAGTTAATGCTGCTGAGTTGCTTGCCTATCGTCGCGTCAGGCCAGTCCATCAGCTGTGCAATGCTGCGCATCTGCGAAGCAATCGAGCGCTGACTATTGGGCGCAAGACGGCTCAAATAGAGCGCATAAGCAGTCGCTGTAGTCATAGATAACTCCAGTAAGAATAGGTTGATATGTTGCTAGGGGATTGAAACAGAAGGGAATAGTGATACCACACTGTAAGAGTATGGTATCACAAATGCGGCTATTTTTCAGCCGCTATATTTGACACGGTTTGACGTGGAATAATCAAGTAATCAAAGCATCTTTAATATAAATCTATATCAAGTGAGGTTTGATTTTTATTTCCAGCTCACGAACTTTAGCTTTCAACTCATTATTTTCTTTGATGAGTGATTCATTCTCTTCTTTTAAATCTTTATTGATGGTGCTTCTTATTTTCCTTAGTTTTTCAAAGTTTGATATTTTATTTTTCTTTAACTCTTCCAGTATGGCGTGTATTATTTTGTTAGTTTCGCCTTGATAACCTTTATTCTCAGACGTTAAGTCGTCTTTTGAATAGCGTTCACTCGTGGCTGAACCGTACATTTTTAACTCATCTTTTAAATCGTACATCTCTTTAGTGTTGCTTATACCATAGCCATCTAAATGAGTTAGCAAAATCTCAAATATCCCGTTGTCACTTGTGTTTTTTGTTTTTCTATTATCTGGTGTGAGTCCGAGATATTTGAGTATTTTTTCGTATGTTGAGTTTTTAATATAGAACTTGGTTCTTTCTTTATCCTTTGGGGTTTGTTTTATTTTTTGTGTCCATTTGCGCCAAAGGCTTTTTAGTTCGTATTTGTGGCTATTAAGAGTATGCGTAACTTCATCCTTGTTAATATCATCTGCGGGAACAGTTAGTTTTGTGATTAACCCTGAAATTTCTTTATGTAATTTGTGTTTCTTTCCCATCATGTCTAATAGGTGATGACCAAAAGTTGCCCACTCTTCTGTGGTTCTATCCTGTCTATCTCTCCCCATATTAATATTTCCTTATATATGATTTGTACCGCTTGCGCTGCTAAAGTTTTACCTATACGACCATATCTCTACCGCTTACATATTAGCATGGACATACATATGTCCACTGTAAAAATAGTGTTTGGTTCATGCTATATTAATAGCATGTCCACGCTATAAAAACAGTATGTCCTGACTGAAAAAAATTGTTGAAATTCACATGTAATCTAACTTTTTACTGAGTTTTAGCACTTTTTGGATTGTTGATGTCATTACAATGCTCTACTTTTGATGATTTATCAAACATTGATGGAAAGCAACGATTGCATGCCGTAGAGAAGCATTTTTATGACACTGGGGACTCACACGCTGTTGTGCTCTTGTCGTGCATAGTTTGCTTCATGTGGATGTGAAAGTTGTGGTGTAAGTTGTTTGTTAGCAGTAATATCAACTGTAGAAACTTTCTTAAATGTCAGATCATTATTCAATATTATAGGTATTCAAGGATGAGTAGTTCTAAGCCATCTAATAATCATTCCAATAGTTCTAACAGTGGTTTAGACGAAACCAATATTTTTGAAAACTTCGTTCCGAGTAAGATTTTTGATATATCAAAAAAAGATAAATACCCATTAGTTCAGCCAGAACTTAATCGTATAATGGCAGACCTCACAAATCCCAAGACATTAAACTACACAACTAATGTCGCAACGATTATGAGTGTGCTGCGAAACAGAGAAATTGTTGAGTACCAACAAAATCTCATGGAAGCAGCAATCCATAACATCAGCGAAGATACAGTTGATATAGATTTTATACGTATCGGTTTAAATCTCTCTATCACTGATATAGAAAAGCTATTAGATGGCGAAAATGGCCTGATTCGGGTTAGAACCCAAAATAGGCAAGACCGCCTAACAGTAAAAAAGCTGAATGTTGGTAATGAAAATGCTGGTTTCAAGAAAAGTGATAATAAACCATTTTTTACACAGAGATTCCAGTTGGTCGCCGACCACGACGAATACCGATATATTAATATCTATATTGCCGAACCAGAATCCGAGAAGAATAAAGGTAGAACATTAAAATATAACTGTGAAATTGAATACATCCCTACTCGTGTCTCCCGCCAAATGGCTTCTTTTATGCTTTACCAGTTCCAGTCGGTATTAGAAACCCGCCGTTACAAGCAACTTATAGATAATGCCCTGCTATTAGAATTACACACTGGATACATCATGTACGGCGTGTCTCAACTCTATGGCTTTATACTTACGAGGCAAAATAGGGTTAAAGTCGGTGAAGTTTTCCCAAAAGAAAAGGATATGGCGACTGAAACGACTTACACAGGGAGCCGAGGCAATGACCACCTTATTGGCTATGACAAAACGCTCAAAGAGAATAAGAAGTTTGTCGAGGAAGTTGGATTAGGTTGGTGGCTTGTAGCGTCGTCATTAGACGGTATTAATGATTGGTTCCCTAATCAGGTTTGTAGTCTCCGCCTAGAGTCTCGGCGCAGGTTTGACAAAGACCCTTTTAAATTGGCCGATATCAACGTAGTAGAGTCATTATTAGAAGATGTCCGTCTAATACGACCTAAACGGTTATTCGACCTGAATGATTCTGAACTTGAGACGTTGGTTATTGATAAAAGCCTAAAGAATCGCCGAGCAATTCACGCTCGTTTGGGAGAGCTGAACGAGGCTCGTAAAGAGGCTGGAAAGAATGCTCGTTATCTTACTTTCAAGTTCAACGGTAAGAAGTTGAAAAAGGCCATAAGCACATTATCAGAGCGATTACTTGAAGCAATCTGCAACCCTACTAAGGAACTCGCTGCTACCAAGGGGAATTACACTCAAGCCGTTGCTGATGTTCGTGACATAGTGGAACCACTCATTGAAGAGGTCGCTAGTAAGAGCCATAAGCTCTCTAACATTATTAAGGCTAAAGAAAGGGCTATTTATGTGGAGGGTTGCCCGGGCTCTGGTAAAACATCGTTAGTAGTCAACCGAGTTGAATATCTGCTTAGGCAAGGCACTAAGGAGAGTGAAATCAGTGTGCTTGCCTTTACGAATAAAGCTGCCGAGGAATTTGCTGAACGCTTGAAACAAGCAGAGCTACACAGTGAGAAGATGTTCGTGGGCACCTTTAGTAGTTGGTGCAACAAGCTGCTTAAAATCAACGATGATCAACCCATACTTAACGCCGAAGCTGCGTCAAAGGTTATTGAAACCTTGATCAAGCCAAAGAGCAAGATAGCCCAAAGCTACTCGTCTGATGATATTTGCCGCCGTTGTCAGACGATCTTTAATCACATGGCTAACTTTGATGAGCCTCTTCTTGGTCGCAGCATCATGAAAGTAGCACCAGATTTAGCCGAATTTGAAGATGACATTGCAGCCCTACTAACAGCTTACAACCGATACAAGGACGGCAAATGTCGTGACTTTAATGACCTCTTGATACAGCTACGACAACGCTTGAAAGAGAGTAAGTTCTGTAAGAAGGTTACTAGCGAGACTAAGCACCTGATCATCGATGAAATCCAAGATACGAATAGAATTCAATGGGATATCATCGAGATGCTATATCGTCATGGTATTCATTTTTTCTGCGTAGGCGATCCTGCCCAATCTATGTATGGCTTCAGGGGCGCTAAACACGAATACCTCGACAAATTCGCTGATACTTTCAAAAACCACAAACGCTTCCAGTTAGCCAAAAATTATCGCTCATTGAAGCCCCTAGTTAGGTTGGCTAACGACATTCGCTACAAGATTAATCCTAGCTACAGCATTTCAGTTTCGGCGCATGATCCGAAAGAGGGTGATAATCCTCGTCTAAAGAGCTGCGACAAGCTACAGGACGCTATTAAATGGTTGGTGGATGACATCAAAGAGAGACAATTGACTGATAGCCTACTTATTTTGTGCCGATACAACAAGCAAGTCGAAACTGTTGAAGAAGCCCTCAAGAAAGCTCAAGTTAAGTATGGTGAAGATGAAACTATTCAAGTGCTTACTTATCACAAAGGGAAGGGCTTAGAAGCAGAACATTGCTATGTGCTTGACCCTCAGTTCAGTCAATTCAAGTTATCTAGCTACAAAGAAGAACTATGCAATGCCTATGTAGCGCTGACACGTGCAGAAAGGACGCTAACCATACTGGCGTGTGGCAGTGGTTCATCGGTCTACGGATTGGATGAAGAACGCAGCAAACGCTCTGGCCGCAGCATATTCCTTGATCTGCCTGAAAATATGCTTGAAATCGTCGACTAGCAAAACTCAAAGATATCTCACATAGGCAATATTCGGATCATAACATCTTGCTCTAAGGTATTGACGTTTATATTTAAAATGTGTTTCATAACAGTTTAGGGGACGGTATCTTAATTACCATCAATACAATAGTGGGTTTGTAGCTAAGGGACAGTAAATGAGTGAATTGCTAAAATGGAAGTTTGGCGCCATCAATGATTCTCTGGAACAATTATTTGTTTTGGTTGAAAAAAATGAACCCCCTCATAGGTTGGAAGACTTAAAGTCTTATGTTAACAAGACTGGCAAGCTCGAATTCGATGATGATAGTTTTATACATATTTCTGATTGGTTCGATGTTTTAAGTGATGAAACCCTAAAGAGCTTTAAAAAGGCGATGTATGAAAAAAGCCGGAAGAGATTCAGCGTGGCAGCTGGTACTCAGGAAGCACTTCAGACATTGAAGGAAATGCATCAATTCAAAAATACTAATGATGTTATTACATATTTGTTGGATGTATATAACGAATGTCATGATCAAAATGACCCAAGACCCTATGTTAATATTATGCCAGAATCAGTTTACAAAAAGCTTAAAGAGCCAATTTTGCCTTTAATCCCCCGAGCTAAATAGTTGCTCTGAAAAGTAAACACTATATGAGTGCAGTGTCTACTAGTTAAGGGCTAGAATAACCACATTAAGGGAATGAATGTCATGGGACGACGATACAGACGCAGAAGCAATGCCAGCCAGATAATCTCTGACTCGGTCGTTATCGGCAGTCGATTACCTTGGTATGGTGCATTGTTGTTTGGTCTCATATCCTTCCTCATTTTCTATTACATAGTCCCCCATTGGCTTGAATCAAGGCTAGCTGCCGCACAAGGCACAGTCAGTTATCCCGCAGTGGAAATGATGTATGGTCGTGGCATACGGCTATTTCACTATCTAGGCATCGTTACAGGCGCTGTGGGACTGTTTTTCTGTGTGAGGAACTACTTTCTTATGGGGACGCAGGAACGCCGCCACAGAGGTATCGTGGCACTATTAGCTAGGATGTTGGGGCGTTATTGGGATTAAAATAATGGAGATAAAACGATTGGATTATCAGGGGGCGTTTTTAAACGCTATCGATAAAACGTTAGAACTAGGGTTAAATTTAGATTCATACCCAAAAGAATTTAGTGAACCGTGTCCCGAGCATGTACGTGCTTCAATATTGAAACTAACGGCTGACGTCCTCAATGGTAATGGATTTAGATGTTCCTCTGAACTGGCAAACAAATGTGTTCCAGTGCATCTAATCGTTCAGTACTGGCTAAAACAAGAATTGAATATAAGCAGCCATATCACTATAGGTGAGCTGTATTGGAGTGACGATGAAATATATTGCAAGATGTCTTACGACTATATCAAATCAGAGGTGATAGCCCCTAACCACAGCAAACCGATAAATGCACATGTATGGTTAACGCTGCCAGATGGGAGCATATTGGATTGTACTGTTGAGGCATTTTTGGATGTTACTGAAGATCGGGGGGATTTCCCTGTCAATGAATGTCTAATGTTTGTTAGACCAAGTGAGACTCCTCCTTCCGGCTATCACAGACCATATCTTGTCGGTACAGATTTCCTTGAAAAAGCAGGTGTCTATAAACCAGATTAGGCTTGGAAGGTGTCGGTCGTTAAGCATAGGGAATGATGAATGAAAGTATGCTGGTTACTTGTTGGACTGTTCTGTTCTAACGTCATGGCCGCTGGCAACACAGAAATTGAATCGTTCTCAACCGCTTAACAGCTCATGCAAAATAGCATTTAAACCACTGAAGCAATACGCAGAACAATCTACAGTGATGCAGCTTTCGATTGTAAAAAGCAGGCCAAGTTGCCCGAAGGGTTTCAGACAGCGGTCTATATTAAGCGTGAAGTCGAATACGTAGTACCCGCAGAGAACTTCTGTAGCACATTTCCAGAATGGCGTAAGAGCAACCCCGTTTGCGTCGATAGCAAGGGTAAAGCGTTCAAAGGCCGTAACTGTGCTGAGAAAGCTAACAAAGAATACCGCTTGATGCAGTCAGATCTCTATAACTTTGCACTAGCTATTAGGTTTGTTTATGCCGCGAAGTAGAACTACAACTTCACGATGTTACCCTCAGCTAAATCTCGGTTTGGCAGTTGTGACATGCGGATTGAAGATTGCAAAATTCAGCCTCCAGAAGAGTCTTGAGGACGGATTGCGCGCACATATCTGCACTTTGAGGCGGTGTATCCTCGTGACAGGATGAGTAGCGCTCAGCGACAGCTTATGAACGCATGGGATAAGCAAAATCCTGCGACAAAGAACGAATGTGAGATAGCCAGCAAGGTAAAAGCTGCTCAGCACAATGATAATGCTGTTCTATCAGCGCGGTGCTCTCGATATTTTAATTATGTAATAATCGTCTTGTGAAGTAGTGGCGATTCAATCTGCAACAGTTGAGACGGAGAATTGGCTTCATGGATAAAGAATTAATAAATTTATTAGATAAACTGGGCTTACTTCAACCTAAAAAGCAAGGGTTGTTAATCATCATTTTGTCAGTACTTCTGTTTATCTGTATGCTTTTACTCAATGGCGATTATCGGTGGACATATGAACCAATAGAACCTTGTTTAGAGGGTATTGGAAGATGTCACGGTATTATAGGGTGGGGATTAAATATGGCTGAATGGGGTGTCATTTGTGCTATTGGTATTGCCTTTGGCCTTATTCGAATTTACATAATTAACTCTAAATAAAGAGTCAAAAAGCAGTTGATCACTACATGGCCAGATGTGGCTATGGCCAAATCCAACAAGCGATTTATGCCCTGCAAACAGTGCAGCGCATAAATACTAAGAAGTTATGAATACATGGAGAACTTACATTGGAAGTATTTGAGATTGTTGACGAAATAACACCAGCAACTGTCGCTGATTCGCTAAAGGCGCTCGATGAAGCTGTTGATGGTAATGAAATCAAGATCAGGTTGCCCTATAACGGCGGGGGCTCAGTTGAAGCAGCTATTTGGCTAATTGAAGCAATAAAAGAAACGAAAGCCTCTGTTATTGTTGAAGTCGACCGATATGTAATTAGTGCTGCGGCCTTTATTTTCTTCTGGTTTTGTATTTACCCAGAATCCCATGTAGAGGCAAAAACAACGGGGCAGCCTGCAATCGTTGTCTACCACCGACCAAGAATGATAATTGATAATCATTTGGCATTCCTGAATGATCTTAATGAACAGGCGGAAGAGTGGGAGGCTCTCAAGGAGTTTACCGAGATATTCGATAAATTATTTGAATACCTAATTGCAGCTTGTGGCTATACAGCAGCAAATGAAAATATCTACGAATACAATCATTGTGAACTAAAACATCAGCTACGCCATGTTCGAGACGGCTACTATTCAAATCAAGACTTTGTAATGCCTGCGTAAGAGGTTTATTGGATGCTTAATGTGAAATTCACCGATGTTAAGAAAAATATATCGGCAACCGCCCCAAATAAAAAAGAAGCCTACGAAAAACTTAAGGCTTTCAAGGATAAGAACGAGAAGCTTAAGGCAACATATGTAGCTAAAGGGCAAGAAAAGGCTCAAATAGTCATATGAAAATTCATAACAAGGCCAAGCACAACGCCCGCAAAAGACGCAGGCCGGACCTCGCTACGCTCGGCCTGTGTTGGCGGCGTTAAATCCTTAAAAAATTTTAATCCGAAACTGAAAAGTTAGAGCAACGGCTCTATCACGCTTTTGTCCCAAAGTGAGCTTGTGAGTCAGTCTCTCACAGACAGATTCAAGCATAAAGCCCAGAGATCTCGTGTTCGTTGTGTGCTGACTCGCTTCTGCACGCCTAAGCTAGTTAGAAGTCAGATATGAGTCAAAATCTGACTATTTATGCAGTTCTGTATGCATAATCGAAGTCTATCGATAAAATCGAGCAATTCGCTTCGAAAACAGCTTAAATCTGCTCGAAAACACACGATTTCTGCATATTAATAGTTATTAAAATGCAGATTTGAAAATTAAGAATATACTCTAAATTCTAACTGTCTAAAGTGGAAAATATGTGTTTAATCTAGGGGCTTATTTTTGTGTTTAAAAGTATTTTGCATTAGTAATATTAGTTTGCTCAATGCTATAATCTGAACTCGTATAAAATATTAGGTAAAAGAAATGCATTTTCGTGAAGTTCTCTCGGACATTGAACAGCTAGTAGGACAGGAGCTACGCTCTATCAATCCTAAGACTTCATCTATTTACATCTCATCAGTAGATCAAACACTCGAGAAATATTTCGTATCAAATACACTTGGTTCGAAAGGTGTGGCGCGCTCATTTCGTGAATTAGAAGATATTTGGAACGAACTTTCAACTAAAGGCTTTTGCAATGTGGATCAGGCATTGTATGGTGGTGGAAGTAGCCGTAATCAGCCTGAAACTGTCTTTGCACATTTACCATATATTCAGTATTTTCGATATAAAAATCGTAAGCACTTGCTACTTCGTTCAAAACATGTTCACCAATTTGGGGAGTTATCTGAGCTGCAAGCTGGTGAATTAAGAGCCATTAGAAAAAAAGTCGACGATTATGTTAGTTTATCAAATCAATATATTTCAGATTCTCAATCGAGAATTATTACTTCATTAGAGAAATCACTAGAGCTGGTTAGCAAGAAGTATCCAGGCGATCTTATTATTGCAGATGCTGAGGGAGCACTAGTTAGTCTTAAAAATCTGAATCAGGAAGTACTTGATTCTGTTGTTTCTCTAGATGGTGGTTTACCTATTTCAAGTCTGAAAATTGATTCGAATGTTGATTCGCTTGATCTTTCTGTTGAAGAACTTATGGATGATGAATCGCACACTGGTATTGCAAATACTAAGGAGTTAGATGATGACAATCTATCAATTACAACAGGTAAAACAAAAATTAGACAACTTACTCCCGTTGTGTCTTTGATTTATGATCGTTTAAGTTTTAATGAAATAGAACTGCAACCAGATTTTCAGCGGAAAGATAGAGTGTGGCCTGAGCTAAGAAAGTCTAAGCTTATTGAATCAATGTTAATGGGATTGCCACTTCCTGTTTTTTATTTTGCAGAGAAACAAAATGGTGATTGGATAATCGTTGATGGTTTGCAGCGAATTACTACAATTTTTGATTTTATGCGTGGTGAGTTTGCTTTAAATGGGTTAGAGGTTCTTGAAAAGTTTAATGGTTTGGAGTTTAGCCAATTAGAACGTTCTGAACAAAGAAAGATTAGAGAATACCCATTGACAGCTCATTTAATTGATATGGCTACAGATAAAGATAATATTATCGTTGAGTTGTTTCATCGTATTAATACATATGGCGTTAAACTTAGTGAGCAGGAAATTAGGTCAGCATTAAACCAAGGTTCAAGTGTTAAGTTTCTTCGTTATTTAGCCGCTACAAAAGAATTTAAAATTGCTACTCAGAATAAAGTAAAAGCTGAAAGGCAAAAAGACATGGAACTTTGCTTATCAGCATTAGCATTTATGTTACAAGGTTACAACTCATTTAAGAATAATTATAATCAGTTTTTAGCGAATGCAATGGAGCGAATGAACTCCCAAGATCTATATCTTGAAAATCAAATTAATATCGATGAAGGCAAGGCATTGCTTTTCAAGGACAATAATCCGATTTATGGCCTTATTGCTGAAAAGTTTATTCTCGCCTTAGATACTGCAAATGAAGTTTTTGGCGCGTATGCATTTAAAAAAGAACCTAGTAGTGCTAGAAATATTCCTATTAGTAAACCTTTATTCGAGTTAATAGTTACATATTTTTCTGCACTGACGGACCAGCAGCGACATTTAGTGATAAATAATAGTGGTGTGTTAATAGATACTTTGTATGATGCAATTCATAACGATTCTAATTGTTATGCTAGCTGGGATTCTGAGCGGTATAGTAATGAGCTACGTGGTTTTGCATTTTCCATAAGTACATCTACTGGTAAAAGTGTTACTGTAAAATATAGATTTGAAGCATTCCGAACAATTTTAAAACAAAGTACAGGGGTAGATGTTGATCTTAAACCTTTGATTAGGAGTTTTTTTAATGATTAATGAAATCAATCTACATAATTTTAAATGTTATAAGAATCAAAGTTTTATATTTTCACCTCTTACTGTCTTTTGTGGTTCTAATTCAGTAGGTAAAAGCACTGCTATACAGGCATTATCAATCCCTTTACAATCTCATTTTCGCGATGAAATATCTTTAAATGGAAACCTAACCGAAATCGGTTTCATCGGAGATTTACATAATAAATCTTCCGATGATGAAAGTCTCTTAATTGAATTGAAAATTGATAATTCTGTTAAATCATGGGGGTATGCAGATCAACAGGAGCAGAAACTTAAGAGTAATAGCAGTATCTCTTTAATACCAGAAAAATGCACAGGAACTCCAGAGGTATTTCAACAGTTATTGTTAAACTTTCAATTTTTACAAGCCGAGCGTTTGGGGCCAAAAAATAATTTTGATGTAACGGAATCTAATAGATTTCATATTGATTGGTTAGGTGCGAAAGGTGAATTTACTGCAGAACTATTATCTAAGCAGAATGTTACTAGTCGTCTGTTTGTAGGTGGTGCGCTTCAGTCTAGCGAAAGTTATTCTGATCCTAGAATTCATCCATCTGAAACCAAATCTAGCTTATTACCACAGATTGATGCTTGGATGAAAGAGATTAGTCCAGGTATATCTGTTATATCGAAGCTTGTCGAAGAGGCTTCCGTTGCGGTCAATATTTTTAGTCAAAATAATAATGACGTTCTTAAACCTTACAATGTTGGTTTTGGTGTGAGTTATGTCCTATCTATTGTAACAGCCCTATTGCATACTAAAAAAGGTGGGCTTGTAATTATAGAAAATCCCGAAGCTCATCTTCACCCTAAAGGTCAGAGTTATTTAGGCCGTTTAATAGCTTTAACCGCAATAGCAGGAGTTCAAGTTATTATAGAAACACATAGCGATCACCTGTTAAATGGCATTAGAGTGGTTGCAAGATTGAGAGATGATTATAATAATAGAATTGCTAAGGTTTTTTTTGTTCACGCTTCAGATGATTCAAGTAATGTAGAAGAAATTATAATTGGTGATAAAGGAGAGCTTTCTAGTTGGCCTGAAGGATTTTTTGACCAACAGGCAATAGATATTAAGACTTTGATGAGAGGAAGAGAGTCTTAAGATGGATGTATCGTTAACTTATGGCAGTGCCTATTCATTTTTACATATAAATAACTGTTCATCTTTTGATGATGTAATAAATGATATAGAAAGACTTAAACAAGTGTTTATTCTTTTTGATTTCTCAAAGAATAATAAAATTCAGTTTTCTAATGATTACTCTGACTTTAAGATTAATGGGGTATCATTGGAAGATAATTTTCTTGAGTTAACTAATGATCCTAGTGCTGCAATTTATCTTTTAGATTGTTTAGAAAAAGCTGTTGGCGATAAAAAATCATACTTAAGTACGCAGTTGATGGAGCTTAATTTAAGACAAAATGCTAATAATTCATTTGTTTATGAATATCCATTTTCTCTTGATGTTTTATGGCCAAGCTTAACTAATAAAAATCATGTTTACGATTATTTTGATGTCTGCAACTTTAATTCTTTTAATTTGAAATCAGGAGTTGAAGATGCGGCTGAATTTGTAAAGAAAGCTACTAATATTTACGAACATATTCAATTCTCAAACGTGTTTGAAGAAAAATTGAGCACTATAAAAAATGGTGATGTTTTAAATTATGTTAATGTTTTTTCTCATGCTTTAAATGTATTGAATCAAGCTTTTTTTAAAGTGTCTAATGATGAGTCAAGAAATGACGATGATTTAAATATAATTAGTGGATTATCAAAGTCAAAAGCTCTAAGAGGTAGAGGCTTAGATTGTACTAGGCAAGGAGCTAATAAACCACATTTTACCTTTCCTGAAATCGATAACCCGCAATCAAATGAAATAGTAAATTGTGAATATCACCTTAAGATAGATTATGCTGATAATGGAGTTAGGTTAAATTCTTCTGATTATGTAAGGGTTTATTTTGGTTTGAAATATAATGAAAAATATGATAGAAAATATATACGTCTTGGTTATATTGGTGAGCACTGGCCTCCTAGGAAAAGTGGTAAAAAATAGATACTTATTAGTTAAGGTTTTATAACGTATAGGCTGATTCTGATATTGCAGCTTGTGGTAGTAGCTCAGCATAGTAAAATATAACTATGCTGGTCAAGTTGCTGATTTTATAAAAATTTATTGGCATTTTTTAAAAAAATCTTTAACTGTTTCTGCCAATCCTTTGGCTGCTAAATATGGGACACCATTCCCTATGGTCTTAAACATGTTACTAAGGGTCATTGTAGGAGGTAGATAAAAGTTTGCTGGTAAAGATTGGATTGCTAGGGCTTCTGCAGCGCTAATTCTTCGGGCTTTGTATGGGTGAAGATGAACCTCATTATTACCATAGGCAGCAGTTGGTGAGTAACGCCATCTGTGTAATCGCTTAAATGACTTTTTAGAGTCATCACCTTCCATAATAATCCTGAACTTATCAGATTTAGGTTGAAAATAATGACTCGCGTTTGGATGATTTAGTACATCATTTTTATCGAACCAATACTGAATCGATAATTTTTTCTGTTTAGCCGTAATGTAATCAGAAAAGTCAGTTATTCTATCTTCAACAAATGGTTGCATCGAAGGCCATTTATATTTACCCATAACTGAGTTCAAATCTACTTTAATATATTTATTCCAATCAAAGATATTGCTTAATTCAATACCATTAAATTTATCACTAATATGTTCACGTTTAATTCCAAATAAAAAAATTCTATCTCGGTCTTGAGGTGCACCATACTCTATACAATTAGTAAGCCTATCTGTTAGCTCATAACCTGAATTTTCTAGCACGAGTTTCATACTATCGTAAAATTCTCTGTGACGTTTTGTTCGCCACAAGCCTTTAACATTTTCAAAGATAAAATAATCTGGTTGGTCTTTTACGATCAGATCAACATAAGTACGCGTTAGCTTACCATTATCACCTTCGCTGCCTTTATTCTTGCCTCCTACAGAGAAATCTGGACAAGGTGGACCACCAACGAAGCCGACTAACCTACCACTTGATTTTGCCTCTTCTACGTTAGTACTAAATTTAAGTCCTTCATTTCCTGATAGAAAATCCTCAATACTATTTAAACTATAGCCATAAATTGGAGCTTTATGCTTCATATTGGCACGAGTGAATTTATATGCATCTAAAAATGGAGGGTGGAACTCATTTACGAAGGCCACCTCGAATCCGGCGTTTTCAAAACCTAAGTCTAAGAAACCAGACCCTGAAAAGAACGAAAATAGAATTGGTTTGTTCATGAAGTAATGCAACCGAAATTAAAACATAAGTGGAATGCCATAAGCTTTGCTGCGCATATGCTAACACTTTTATGGCTGTGGGTTGAGTGCTCAATTCGTAACATTGCCCTTGATTGGCTCGGTGAGGCCTTATGATGTACTAGGCGCACAATTATTAGCCTGCATGAGTCTTAATCACAACCGTATGTGACTCATAGTCGGTTGTGCCTAAGGCAAAGATTTGGGAACATCCTGTCTATTGTTATGTGTAGGACTGACTATGAGTATTAAACTGGCAACAGCGGTAACGTTAAGGCAATTGCGCAATGAGGCAGGGTTAAGCCAAGAACAATTGGCAAGGCAATCTGGCATTGATCGCACCTACATTTCGGGAGTTGAACGCTCCGTTCGTAACATCACCCTTGATTCGCTTGAAGGGCTTATTGGCGCGCTAGGCGTGAGTTCTGAAGAGTTTATCCGTAGGTTACATGATGAACTGATAAAACAGAGGCCATAACTGCTCAGTTTGAGTCACTTTCATAGGCTGCCAGCATTTCAGATAATACGTAGTACTAAAGTGACGGTGTTAAGCCAACTCATTAACTAACACAATCATAGAGTTATCATATTTTTTGTTTCCTTGAATAACTCTATTGGCTTCGGTCTCCGCAGCGTACCAAGCCTGACCCAGCTCAGAATCCGGAGCCTGCTTGTAGGCCGCATAACATGCAGCGGGGTCTACATCGTTTTCCTCAAAGTAAAGAACCGCTAATTCTAATCCCTCCTGTGCCAGATAGTCTGGAACATCACCAACACCTTCCGCGCCCAGCTCAAATTTATTCATCATATTTTTCCTATACTTAATTTGGATTCAAATGCTTGCAATAGCCTGTGCGAAATTCATCGGGATTGTGTGCCCAAGATTAATGTGCCGTGGCTAATTGTCTCAGATACGCCGTTAATTCTGATGGGCTTTCAGTTGCCAATACCACTTCGCTCCCTTCGTCTGCGTATATTTCTGGCTCAGTATCTGTTCCTTCATTGGTGGCTGTCATTACGACATAGCGCTCTTGCCTAAGTTCGCGGCTATCAGGTTCTTCATAGTCGACCCAAAGGACTAGGTACTGGGAACCTGCTTTAAAAGTAAAGCTAGGGCAGACATCATTGTGCCAACTCTTATCAACCAACCAAGGGAATTCGGAATGGTCAAAGCCTAAATTAAAGCTTGCACCAAACTCGCGTTTATATAATGTCATTTTTAGCTCCTGAATTTGTAAGCTATGAATGTTAAGTGATTGAGGCCAAGTTAAATTCTGATGTGGTTTAGATACACCCAACTTTTTTATAGTGTGCTTCCCACTCTTTATACCTATTTTTCAATATTTTAAGAAGTCTATCACTGCGGTTTTTAATCGACTTTTTGACCGTAACTTCACCGAGGTCAACACCAGACAATTCTTTACTGAACATCTTAGGGATTACATGGCTGTAGTGCTTTTCAATCATAGCTACACTGGTACCACATTGTTTAGCCAAGACTTCCATATTCACCCCCGCTAAGAGTTGCCAAGTGATATAGCTGTGGCGTAAAGAGTAAAGCGACCTATCACCATGTGGGGATTTCTTTAAACCTGCACTGATTAGCGCCTTTTCAAAGGTTTTCGTCAGCTCATTGGTTGTAGTGCCATCTGCTAATCGAAAGATCTTGTCAGTGGGTTTCCTGTTTGGGAATCGTTCGCGTAATGATTGTAAGCTCGACAGAACCTCTTCACGACACACAATCTCACGAGTCCCAGTATGCTTTATGGTTTTGCCTTTGGTGACGGTAATAAATAAATGAACGGCAGTGCCGTTGGTCTGGAAGCGGATATCGCCCCACGTTAAGTTATCCATTTCAGTACCAGCCCTGATACCTGTGTAGACTGCAAATTCCATATAATCGATTAGCAATTCACGGATTTGTCTGGTCTTTTCTTTACGGCTGTTTTCCTCCAAGGCAACCACGGCATCAAAGGCTTTTTCATACTCTTCTGGTGTGAAGTGTGCGCGTCGTTGTGACTCAGCACCTTTAGTCGATAGGGACGGCACTTGAGCGGCTAGCATCCATTTCTGGTCTACCGCTTCTTTGAATACTAACTGCATGGCAGCATTGTGGTTCAGTAGCGTCGATTTTGCTGGCTCACGGCCGAATTGCTCTATTCGCCATTTATCAAATTCACGTAGCTTATCGCTGTCGATAGAGGTGATGTAAGTGCGGTCGAAAAAGGGGATATGGTACTTGCGGAGTACCTGAATGTAGGTTGTTAGCTTGTGCTTTTTTGGATTCTGTTTGTCTTTGTCTTTGTCTTTGTCTTTGTCTTTGTCTTTGTCTGTCTTATTTTTCTTTTCGGTATCGATTTTGATAATAACTTTCATGGCACTAATGGCTTTTTCTGCTACATCGCGAAAACGTTTGGAGCTAACAAAAAGGCCACGTTCCTGCAATATCCCAAATTCCATTTGTAGGCGGTGAGCCATGGCTATGGCTTTCTCTTTTTCCTTTTGCTTTGTGGCTTTGGCAATCCACTTGCCAGCAACTTTAATCCGCGCGTACCAACGCTCGCTATTATCTTGCTTATAGACGTATAATTCGTCTGAAATATCGTGTCGTTCGAGTTGTTTGCTCATGGTCAGCGTCTGATGTGGGTTTTGCAAAGAATTTGCAAAGTGCGATAATGATGTCGTAACGTGCTGAAAAATAAAAGTGGTTTTAAGCACTATCTTTTCAAAATCCACCGCCCTTAAAAGCGTGACGGTTCGAGTCCGTCCTCTGGTACCATACAAATAGCCGACATTAAGTCGGTTTTTTTGTATCTAAAATTCAGCATTGTTAGATACTTACCGCTTTAAGTCCAGCTTTTTGTTGGTACACACATGCCCTTTAAGATCCACCACTCAGCACATACCGAACTAGGTTAGATCTTTAATCGTCGTGGTTTTCCCATTCTCCATTACCGACTTGATCCCGTTGTCCCTTGCTGCGGTACTCGAATACATTTGGCTGGTGCCAATGATCTGATGGTTCGCGGCTTTTAGGTTGAAGTACGGCTTATCGTTTTTCGCCACTTCTTTGGCATATCGGG
>NZ_JBKEDJ010000072.1:0-22858 GCF_047975355.1 Shewanella sp.
TAAAGAGCTCGCGGCCAATCAGCATACGGCGAATTTCTGAGGTGCCGGCACCGATCTCATAGAGTGTGGCATCGCGCAGTAAGCGGCCAGTCGCATACTCGTTGACGTAACCGTTACCGCCAAGCAATTGAATGGCATCCAGTGCCATTTTGGTCGCCAGCTCCGCGCTGTCAAGAATAGCGCCCGCGGCGTCTTTACGGGTGGTTTCACCGCGATCGCAGGATTTTGCCACGCTGTAGACATAGGCTTTAGCGGCGTTCATACCTGTGTACATATCGGCTAATTTGCCTTGTACTAATTGGAATTCACCGATGGATTTACCAAATTGCTCACGCTCGTGGATATAAGGCACGACGATGTCCATACAGGCGTTCATGATCCCAAGCGGGCCGCCTGAGAGCACGACGCGCTCGTAATCTAAGCCGCTCATCAGCACTTTAACGCCATTGTTGAGGCCGCCGAGAATGTTTTCTTCTGGCACTTCGACATCTTCAAACACCAGTTCACAGGTGTTTGAACCGCGCATTCCCAGTTTGTCGAGTTTTTGTGCTTGGCTGAAACCTTTAAAACCACGCTCAACGATAAAGGCCGTGATGCCGTGTGCGCCTTTGGTTAAGTCGGTTTTGGCATAAATCACATAGGTATTGGCATCGGGACCGTTGGTGATCCACATCTTGTTGCCGTTAAGGATATAACGGTCACCTTCTTTACGGGCATGCAGCTTCATAGAAACCACATCTGACCCTGCATTGGGTTCACTCATCGCCAGTGCGCCGATATGTTCACCGCTGACCAGCTTTGGTAAATACTTGGCTTTTTGCTCAGCATTACCGTTGCGGTTAATTTGGTTTACACACAGGTTGGAGTGGGCACCGTAACTTAACCCGATAGAGGCCGAGGCGCGGGAAATCTCTTCCATGGCGACCACGTGGGCAAGATAGCCCATGTTTGCTCCGCCGTATTCCTCAGGCACAGTAACACCTAAGAGTCCCATTCCACCGAGCACGGGCCAAATTTCGTTAGGGAAGGCATTGTCGTGGTCGACTTTAGCGGCAATGGGGGCGATTTCGTGTTTAGCGAAATCTTGCACCGCATCGCGCAGCATATCGACTTCTTCGCCTAGGCCAAAATTGAGACTGGTGTAGAGTGAGTTCATTGCTTGTGTCCTATCTTAGGTTCTAATTTATATTTTTATGATTATTAGGTGCTTGAGTCTTTAAAACCGTCTTACAGTGCGTGATATGTCCCTGTCACGCGGTCGTACCAACTGAGGTGTTGATTAATGCTATGCTCGCAAGCCTTGAAGGAGTTAGGCCTTGGCCTTGCTTTCTTCTAGGGCGAGGCGGCATTGTTGCTCGGCCGAATTCAGCTCCATCAGTACCACTTTAATGTCATCCATTTGCTGCTGCAGTGCGGATTTTTTCTCTTCCACTAGGGCAAGCATGGTATTGAGCTGAGTGGTGCTGCTCTTGTCGGCATCGTAAAGTTCGAACAGGCGACGGGTTTCCGCAAGGGAGAATCCAAGGCGCTTGCCGCGCAGGATAAGTTTGAGTCGCACCCTGTCTTTTAGGCTGTAAATGCGGGTTTGACCGCGACGTTTTGGCTTAAGTAAGCCTTGGTCTTCGTAAAAACGAATGCTTCGGGTCGTGATATCAAACTCTTTGGAGAGATCACTGATCGAATAAGTCGTTTGTGGCGTGTTAGTTGCGCTCATTCAGGCACCTTAGTTAATCATTTTTAAGCAAGATATATGAAGTTTACGTAAAGGTAAAGATTGTGGTGTGGTTAGTCTGATTTTTTTGTCAATTCTTGTTGCCACTCGTTCGAGTTGCCTCAAATCAACCTATTGATATTAATGGTCTAAATACTGAGTCAGAAAGGCACTGTTGATGCGGGGATGTGCCGCGTTGCCCTCGTCTTACTATTGGCAACGCAGCGCTGTGGATTGAGCAAACAACTTGTATCAAATGCCGCGATTATTAGCGCTTACTCCATAGTGTTGAGTAAACCATCATCGGCTAACACACCCTCATAGGTTGGGCGATTTAACGCCTCGATAAGTACCGGGTCGCGTTTGTATACGTCATTGTAAAACTTGATTTTCCCGTTCTTTAAGGTGACGGTCCAATACATGATCAAAATGTCTAAGGGTTCATCTAAGAACAGGTTTTCCGTTTTTCCCTCACTCAATTTGCTACTGAGCGTGCTACTTGACCAATTGGCATTGGCGCTCAGCAGTTTATCCGCCAGCACGAGCGGATCTTTGACTCGAATACAGCCATGACTAAAGGCTCTATCCGTTTGTTCAAACAGACTTTTTGCTGGCGTATCATGCAGATAAATCGAGTATTGGTTAGGGAAGATAAACTTCACTAACCCCAATGAGTTATCTTCACCCGGGTCTTGCACAAACCAGTATGGGAAGTTTTTGCGCGTCATGCTATGCCAGTCGATACCGCTTGCATCCACGGGCGTGCCCGAGCCTTCAACCACTTTAAAGTGTTTCTTCTGTAAATAATCGGGATCTTTACGTAAGTGATTGATGATCTCAGTGGAGATGCTGCGGGGCACAGTCCAAGTGGGATTGACAACCACGTATTTTAACTTGGATTTAAACAGCGGTGTTTTAGCGTTAATTTTGCCGATGATAATGTCGGTTCGCCAGCTTAAGCTATTGTCTTTAAAGAGTAACAGCTCGTAACCTGCTAAGTTGACGATAAGGTAATTAGCGGGCAAGTTTGCCGATAACCAGCGAGCACGTTCAAGGTTGATACGGATTTGATCGACTCGTTGTGAGTAGGGCACATTCAGCGCCGCTATAGTGCCCGCACCAATTACCCCATCAGCCTTAAGACTGTGGTCGGTTTGGAATTGACGCACAGCTGCTTCAATCGCGCTGTCGTAAGTTAAGGGCTCGCTCAATGTGGCAGCATTATCAGCTGTCGTGCCCGCATCGAGATAACCTAATTCTTTCAGCCTTGTGGCAATACCTTGCACCGATGGAGCCGTGCTGCCGGGTTTGATTACTTCCGTATAGGGAATGGGCGTAAAAGGGTAACGTGTCGCCAAGTCTTTGTAATGGGCAAGATGTTGTTTGAGCTGGTGATAAGGCGCAATCTTAGGGGCTAAACCTGCAATTGCATCGGCTACAGTATGGGCTTTTATGTGTTCTTCGAGCTGCTTTAACGTAGTATCGAAATCCAGATGGGTTTCATCATAATTCCAGGTTTTGCCGAGCATACTGGGGTTCACTTTGCCATTGAGTAAGTGAATGGCGTAGGTGATGATCCCATCGCTTAGCAGCACTTCAAATACATTGCTGCGGTATTCATCTTGCCAATTCGATGCACTGAGTTGTTGGTGAAGTTCGAGCAACTTAGAATAGTGGTAATCTTCCTTCGCAAGGCCTTCCTTATCGGCACTTTTAATCACATCCAGCATAGTGCCCGCGTAGTCTCTGTCTTGCCAAAGCGGCTGATATTGACGCACTTGGTAGACCCGAGACAACAACTTAGCACTAATGATCTGGGTGTTGTCGACTTTGGCTCGCTCACCGATAGATAAGGGTTCGAGTAAGGTCTCTAACTGTTGGGTTGATGCAAAGCTGCTAGCGCTAACGAGACTGAGGATCAGGAGTAAGGCAGATTTGAACTGATTCAAGTGCATCATAATGAGTATTTCTTTCCATGAAAAAAACCATTAAAGACATAAGACTATGTTGAATCATTTCGCACAGCAAGCGAGATGTACAATTATCCAACATGTTTAACATTTTTAGCGGTTATATCCCTTAGTCTAATGGGGGAATAGCGCAGGGCAGGTCATAATCAATTTCGGTAGGAAGGGGAGAGTTTCATCTGTGGTGACATGGGTGAGTGTCATGATGGGAGGCCTTATGACAGATGTTGGACAACAATTACATCAGACATCTATTGCGAATAAACAGGCATTTTGGCAACAAGCCGCCAAGGCCTTAGACTGGGTTACGCCGAGCAAACAAATATTAGATGAAAGCGAGGCACCGTTTTATCACTGGTTCAGCGATGGCGAGTTAAACACTTGCTACAACGCGGTGGATAGGCATGTGTTGGCGGGGCGTGGTGAGCAGATTGCTATCCATTACGTGAGCCCTGTGACGGAAACTGAATACAGCATTACTTACCGTGAGTTGCAGGCTCAAGTGGCAAGGCTTGCGGGTTATTTGCAAAGCGTTGGTGTGGCTAAGGGAGACCGTGTGGTCATTTACATGCCCATGGTGCCTGAGACCGCCTATGCCATGCTTGCCTGCGCGCGGATTGGCGCCATCCATTCTGTGGTCTTCGGCGGTTTTGCGGCCAATGAACTGGCAACCCGTATCAATGATGCTAAGCCAAAGTTGGTGTTGTCTGCCTCCTGCGGGATTGAGCCTTCGGGCGTTGTGCCCTATAAACCTTTATTGGATAAAGCATTAAATGAAGCTGTGCACAAAGTTGGGCACTGCTTAATTCTAAATCGCCCCCAGTATGAGGTGCAGATGCAAGCAGGGCGAGATAAGGATTGGCAAACGGCATTGAACGGTTGTGGCAATGCTGATTGTGTGACGGTGAAAGCCACCGATCCCTTGTATGTGCTTTATACCTCGGGCACCACGGGCCAACCTAAAGGGGTGGTGCGAGACAATGGCGGCCATGCGGTGGCATTGGCTTGGTCCATGGCCAATATTTACGATATTGCCCAAGGGGATGTGTTTTGGGCTGCATCGGATGTGGGCTGGGTTGTGGGTCACTCCTATATCGTCTATGGCCCGCTACTCGTGGGGGCGACGACGCTGTTATACGAAGGTAAACCCGTTGGCACGCCGGATCCTGGTGCCTTTTGGCGCACGATTGCTAAGTATCGAGTCAAAAGCTTTTTTACCGCGCCCACGGCGATCCGCGCCATTAAGCGCGAGGATCCCGACGGCGAATTTATTCAAGGTGTCGATTTAAGCTGCTTGAAGAATGTCTTTTTGGCTGGGGAGCGCTGCGATCCCGATACCTTACATTGGGCCGAAGCCAAACTGCATAAACCCGTTATCGACCATTGGTGGCAAACAGAAACGGGCTGGCCTGTGGCGGCAAACCTGATGGGCGTAGCACCGATTGCGGTTAAAGCGGGATCGCCCGGTCGACCCGTCCCAGGGTATGAGGTCGATGTGGTCGATGAGCTGGGCGCCAAAGTGGCGGCGAATGTCTCGGGCAACGTGGTCATCAAATTACCGCTGCCACCGGGTACGCTCACTACGCTCTGGCAAAATAATAAACGCTATCAAGACAGTTACTTATCTATGTACCCAGGCTATTACCTCACGGGGGATGCGGGTTACATGGATGAAGATGGTTATCTGTATATCATGAGCCGTATCGATGACATTATTAACGTTGCTGGCCATCGACTCTCCACCGGGCGGTTTGAAGAGGTCCTGTGCCAGCATCCCGATGTGGCCGAAGCGGCCGTGATTGGCGTTGATGATAAACTCAAAGGCCAAGTACCCTTGGGCTTAGTGGTGCTGAAAAAGGGCGTGACCATTACGGACGAGGAACTGCATAAGCAGTTAATTGCCCTCGTTCGCCAAGAAATTGGTCCCGTCGCGTCCTTTAGGTTGGTGAGCGCGATTCAAAAGCTGCCGAAAACCCGCTCGGGTAAAATCCTGCGCGGCACTATGCGTAAAATTGCCGACAATCAGCAATATACGGCGCCAGCGACCATTGAAGACCCGCAGACCCTCGATTTAGTCCGCACGACCTTAACCCGCATGGGCTATGCCGATGCTCTTGTGGGCTAAGTGACAAGGCAGTAGTGAGCGGTAAAATAAGGGCCGTAAAGCCAAGATAAAGCGATAGTCTGACCAGAAATAATCTGATGGTAGATAGTCTGATTAGATTATCGCTTTTATTTTGCGGAAAGGACTGGAGCCCAAGGCTTGCTCTTATACATCACTATTTGCTAGTCTAGCCCGCATACTTAATCGTTAAGCCTTTACGGAGCACTATTAAGGCATTGGATCTTAAGCTTTATATCTAGATTCAAATTGTTAGCGACATTAAACATTTCACAACGGCTTAGGGACGACCCTAAATACGCCGATATCAATTTGGGGACGACTCCGCAAGGGAGTTCTCTATGAGCTGGTTTCTGTTAATTCTTGCAGGGCTATTTGAAATTGGTTGGGCCATCGGGCTTAAGTACACCGACGGTTTTAGCCGCTTCTGGCCGAGTGTATTTACTGTGTTTTCCATGACGGTCAGTGTGCTGCTATTGGGACTGGCGGTTAAGCAATTGCCGATAGGCACGGCTTACGGTGTTTGGGTTGGCATAGGTGCCATGGGCACGGCAATTGCGGGCATTATTCTGTTAGGCGAGGGCGTGAGCCTGCTGAAAATCGCCAGCTTAATCCTCATTTTGCTTGGCGTACTCGGCTTAAAACTCGCTCATTAATCAATTTACTTCCTCAGGGAAGAGCTCGCCCAGATGTATACGATTGGTAAAGATGTTTGATGAGATCTAGGAATATTCTCCTGAAAAAACAACACATCTTAGGCTGTAATCGAGATTGCCAATCGTATGCATCGTCTATTCTCTCTGGTAATTAAGTTACAAAGCCCGATATAATTACAGCTCCAAATTGGTTATTTCTAACCTCTGTGACCCGTGGGAATTATATAATGCAAAACCACAGCAATCTTAATGATATTGGTGTGATTGGTCTTGGTGTGATGGGGAAAAACCTCGCGCTAAACATTGCCGACAACCAATATCGTGTTAGTGCCTTCGACCTCGATCCTGTTAAAGTCAACGGTGTTTTACAACAAGAAAAACAAGAACGTGTAGGACAGGATCTGCGTATTACAGGTTGTGCTAATCTTTCAGAAATGTTAGCCAGCCTCACTCAACCCCGTATTCTTGTGCTGTCTGTCCCTGCGGGGGCGCCTGTGGATGGGGTATGCCACGCCCTGATTTCTGCCGGTATTGAAGCGGACGACATTATTATCGATACCGGTAACAGTCTTTGGACGGATACCGTTGAACGCGAAAAGCGTTACCAAGGCAAGTTTATCTTCTTTAGCTCGGCGGTTTCTGGCGGTGAAGTCGGTGCGCGTTTTGGCCCTTCATTAATGCCAAGCGGCGATCTTGGGGCTTGGCAACATGTGGCGCCAATTTGGAAGGCCATTGCCGCTAAGGTCGACCCTCAAACCGGGCTGCCGATTGAGCGTTTCGAACCGGGAAATCCCGTGACCGAAGGCGAGCCTTGTACTACCTATATTGGTCCAGCTGGCGCCGGACATTATGTGAAAATGGTGCATAACGGTATTGAATACGCCGATATGCAGCTGATTTGCGAAGCTTATCAGTTAATGCACGATGGCTTAGGTATGAGTGCGGCGCAAGTGGGAGAGGTGTTTGAGCGTTGGAATAAGGGCAGCTTAAATAGCTATCTTATGGGGATCAGCGCCGAGGTACTCAAACAGGCGGATCCGCTAACCGGTCAACCGTTAGTTGAGATGATCCTCGATAAAGCGGGGCAAAAGGGCACTGGCCTTTGGACTGCGGTAAGCAGTTTGCAAATTGGTTGTCCGGCTCCCACCATTGCAGAAGCCGTTTATGCTCGGGCGGTGAGTACCCAAAAATCCCTACGCATTCAACTCAGTAAAAAGCTTGCCGGCCCTGTATCTCCTGCGATGGATGATGCTCAAAAAGCCTCCTTAATTGATGCCTTAGAGAGTGCGCTCTATTGCGCTAAAGTCTGTTGTTACGCCCAGGGTTTCCAACTTATGGCTATGACGGCGCAGGAGCAAAAATGGCAGCTCGATTTTGCTGAAATCGCTAAGATTTGGCGCGCGGGTTGTATTATTCGCGCCACTTTCCTGCAATCGATAACCAAGGCTTATCAAGCGAATGCTGACTTAAGCTGTTTGTTAATGGCCGAGACTTTTGCAACCTCTTTATCGGAAAAACAAACCGAGTGGCGAACTGCTGTGGCGGCAGCTGTGATGCAAGGTATTCCTGTGCCTTGTATTAGCTCGGCGCTTGCCTATTACGACAGTTACCGCAGTGAAACCCTGCCGGCAAACTTGCTCCAAGGGCAAAGGGACTTTTTTGGTGCCCATACCTTTGAACGCTTAGATAAGCCAGCCGGTGAGAAATATCATTTAGATTGGAGTGCCTCAAACAGGGTATTAATTAAACTCTAAATTTAAATAGTCAAAAAGGCCCCTAAAATAGGGGTCTTTTTAATGGTTTGGTTTATTTTAATTATTAATTTTTGTTTTTAAAATGTTAAAAATATTTGGCCGTTTATCATGCTGTATTTTGTGGTGATGCTTTTTACATTATCTAGTTTCAATGTAATTTAAATATTCAAAAATGTAAAAATTTATGTATATTTAACAGTTCGTTATTCTGTAACTTATAAAACGTAAAATAAAAATAAATCATTGTTTTTATATTGTTTTAATATTGTTTTAATTTTTGTTCTCGTCTTGTTGTTTTGTCTGTTTCTTATCCGTTTATATATTTTATTGCTGATAAAGTAATCTAATCAAATTATTCGGTTTTCCATTCTGTTTATATTTGTTTTTACAATTATTTCCTTTGTGTTAAATCTTTGCATCCATTTGGTGCTTATATTTTATAAGGCATCATAGGGTATAACTAAAATAACAGCACTTAATGCGGAATAGTGTTAATCAAATTATTAAGCCAAATTAAGTAGCACGAAGTAATGACAAGAAGGAATGTCTACTATGCGTATGTCCATTGTTGCATTAAGCATCACAGCGGCCTTATTGGCTGGCTGTGGTAGCGATGACAAGAAGGCTCCGGCACCTGTGCCTAAAGTGAATACCGCCCCTATCACTGCGGATATGACTGTGGATGTGTCACAGTCGATTCTTTTTACCGGAAAACTGGAAGCGAGCGATGCTGAAGGCGGTTTAACCTATTCATTGGTCGACCCTGCCGATCTAAAATTGGGCACCTTTACACTAGTGAATAAAAACACCGGCGAATTTACCTATGCATCCGATGCTACTGAAGGGACTGAAGTAGTTCGGTTTAAAGTGTCCGATGGCCAATTACATGCCGAAGCCACTCTGACAATCAATATTAAGCATGGCGATCCACTCTTTACCTACCAATGGCATTTAAAAAACACCGGGCAGAATGCATTTGCGGCTAACCGCGGTGTTGCTGGTGAAGATATGAATGTGAGCGGGGCGATTTCTGCACAAGCCATGGGACAGGGCATTACCGTTGCTGTAGTGGATGATGGTTTAGAGATTGCACATCCTGATCTGATGAACAACACGGTCAATGGCGGCTCCTACAATTTGATTACTGGCACCGTTGACCCAACGCCTTTCTCGGGGGCATCAGGCCACGGTACTGCCGTTGGTGGGATTATTGCAGCCGAAGGTTGGAATGGTATCGGCGGTCGCGGCGTTGCGCCTAAGGCTAAGTTGATCGGTTTTAACTTTTTAGATCAAGATCCAACGGGTAAAGTTGCTAACGTCCAAACATTTGAAAACTTTGCTAAATCCCATGGTGCCAGTGCCTATAGTGATAGCGCGCGAGTCTTTAACCAAAGTTATGGTTACAGCGTGCCATTCCCCCATGGTTTTGATGAGGATGAAACCGAAGTTTATCAAGATATTGCAACCCAAAGCTTCGATGGCAAAGGCAGCATTTTCGTTAAATCCGCGGGTAACGGTTATAACTACTATCGTTTCCGCACCTTCTGGTTGCCAGGGGATTACTTCACGGCAACGGCGGAAAATCCTGCTAACCATGGCTTACCTTTCCATAATTCCAACATGTCCTCTGACAATGCTAACGTTTATAACTTAGTGGTCAGTGCCATTAACGCTAAGGGTAAGCTCTCTAGTTATTCATCCGTGGGCTCGAACATTTTCGTCACCGCACCGGGTGGTGAATATGGTGATGACAATCCAGCGATTGTGACCACAGACCGTATGGGATGTGAGAATGGTTCAGCGATTGCCGAAGATAGACCAAGTACGCCATTCCACGGTGGTTTAAACCCATTAAACCCTAACTGTGACTACACTTCGACAATGAACGGTACCTCCTCTGCGGCGCCAAATACCTCGGGTGCAGTGGCGGTGATCATGAGTGCGAATCCAGATCTCTCATGGCGTGATGTTCGCTATATCCTCGCGAAGACGGCAACTAAAGTGGATGCGGATATTGTGCCTAAAACGGTGACCATAGGTGAGGGGGAAGCTGCTCCGGTGTATACAGCTATCCCTGGCTGGTTACAAAACGCGGCAGGTTTCTCTTTCCATAACCTTTATGGTTTTGGTCGTGTGGATCTAACCGAAGCCGTTAAACTGGCTAAATCCTATGCTGAAGATTTAGGTGACTATGTGGTCACTGAGTGGCAAGCAAGCCCTGAACTGACTAAGGCTATCCCCGATGCGGATGTCAATGGTGTGACCGATACCCAAGTGGTCGCAGACGATTTAGTGATTGAAGCCGTGCAGATTGAGCTGACTGCCGACCACCTGCGTCTACCGGATTTAGCGGTCGAGCTGATTTCACCTTCGGGAACTAAGAGTGTGTTGATGACACCTTATAACGGTTTAGTTTACCAAGGTGTGATGGATAAAACTGACCCTGATGATCTGGTCACTGGCTACGATGCAACTCCTATGTTATCGAATGCCTTCTATGGCGAATCATCAAAAGGTGAATGGACAATCAAGCTGATTGATGTGAATAGCGGTAGCTATCGATTTGTTAAATACGATCAAGGCTATATCTCTATCCCTAACGAAGCCGATGGCAAGCTGAAAGGTTGGTCAATTCGTTTCCATGGTCATGCTGCCAAGTCTGCATCTTAAGGAGTAATCAATGAAAGCGTTAAATTTATCGTTAGTGGCTGTGGCCCTTTCACTGTCGGCGCAGACGATGGCACACGACAAAGTCGAATTTACTGAACCTCAAACCGAGTCTAAAGGTGTTCAGGTCAGTCGCGCCGAGTTTTTAGGTTTGGATACGCCTTACTTTGTAAAAACTGAGTCAGGGGTTAAGCAGGCTAAGCAGTTGGTCAAAGGGCAAAAAGTGGTGACACAATCGGGTAGTCCCTTTGCTGAAATGACTGGTAAATTAGTGGTTAAATTAAAGCCAGGTGTATCAGCTGCCGATTTTGCTAAGGCCCATGGCCTTAAGGTGGATTGGCAAAATAATAACAACTTATTGTTACTTGCTGCCGACGAGGGCGCAGATCTGCTCGGTTTAATCCAAGCGGTTAAAGCCTCTCCTGAGGTTGAGCGCGCCAAACTTGACCGCGCACTCGCCAAGCAAGAAATCCAATAATCATGCTGTTACGCTAACATCGAATAAAGGGCCGTAAGGCCCTTTATAATTTCTAATCATGGGTTTAGCTACAGATGATTTTATGCGTTAGATTGATTCCCGAAGCGAGTAGCACTTAAACACTAAATCAACGGGTTGATTAATATGCAAGAAAGCCTAATAAAGTCTGCTATCGCGATGGCTCAAGAAGGTGTGGCGCGAGCAGATGGCCAGTTAAGTGTCACCGAGCAGATGGTTTGTTTTTCCCCCTATAATAAAACCTTAGGACTTGGGCCTTATAAGCTGCAGAGAAAGAATATCGCCAAGGTTGAACCCTATTGGGGTAAGGGCGGGGGCATTTTACCTGTGACTTCTGATGCGATAAAAATCACCTTGGATGATGGCAGTGCGTATCAATTTATTTTGGCTAATCCTCAAGAGTGGCTGAGTTTGCTTGTCATAAGCGGATAATCAAACGACAGATATTGGCGCTTGCCAAGGCCTGCTATGTGTTTAGCGTAAAATAGTGTGGAGCATTGAATGTGTGCCCATTTTATCCCGACTGACATATATCGAGAGTCTGGTACCGAGTAAGATTCATTGCGACATTTGCTTGGCTGCTAATTGGACTAAGTTTTCCCATAACGCCTGTGCTACTGGGCCTAATGGCGAGTGAGGTGGGCGCATCACATAGTAATCGAGTTGGATAAGATTTTGCCTTTCCCGCAGTTCCAGTGGTAGCAAGCTTCCATCCGCAAGGGCTTGTTCAACCAGATAATGTGGCAACTTTCCCCACCCCATCCCGCTCTGGATAAGCATTTTCTTCGTATAAAAATCATTCACATACCAACGGCGCTGTCCAGCTTGAACGCCAAACTCGATATTGGCGGTACCCGTACCGGTATCTTGGATCACAATTTGGTACTCGTTCACCAATTCTCGTACATGGCTTAAGGTGGGATGCCGGCTCAGTAAGCGCGGCGAGGCCACATCTAAAAGACTGCCCGAAAATAGATAGGCCAGCTCAAAATGGCTTGAGCGTATCGGCTCAATACCGCCTGCCGAAATCGTAATATCGGCTTCGCCTTGATTTAAGGCTTCGAGTGCGCCAGTTAAATATTCTTGTTTAAGAATGATTTGCGTATGAGGGAACTCATTTTGTGTTTGCTCTAGGATCGGCAATATGCGGGCAAGATTAAAGGATGCCTCAAAGGCTAAGGTGATGCTGGCTTCGTTGCCTTTGGCTAAATGCTTGGCGACTTGCCGCATCTCCTGAGCTTCATTCAATACCCGCTGGGCGTATTGCAGCAGTTTTCGTCCTTCTTGGGTAAGGGATAATCGATAACCTTGGCGGTCGAACAGCACTAAATCTAATTGGGATTCCAACTGTTTTATGCTCTGACTGATCGCGGGCGGCGTCTTATGAAGTTTCTCACTAGCGGCTTTTAGCGAGCCGGCGAGGGCGACGCTATTAAACATGAGCAGTTGTTCTAAGGTCATGGCTACGCCCTTAAACAAATAAAGAATTATTTTAGAAGATGTTAGATATTATTCCATATTTATTTATTTTTTGTGGGCGCATAATCCCGCTATATGACAGTAGTGGGCTCAATATGAATCCACTACTTTGCCTTTAGGGCGCCCTTTAGCGACCAGTAAAGGCTGAGCTTGGTGCTAATAGTTAAGAGTAATGAGGTAGTTATGTCGAGCAATCAATTATGTTTAGCCAAAGGCAACGAAGAGAACACCGCGGCCGAGACTGACCCTCAAAAACTCTTTGTTTGTGCCAATACCTTAAATCGTGCGGCTGTTGTGGTGACGTTGGCGCTTAGCATAGTTTTTTTCGTTTCGGGCATGGGTAAGTTGCTCAGCGTGCCGTTTTTCCATGTGCCTTTTAGTGTCATGAACTTACCAACGGGTTTTGGTTACTTTATCGGTGTGATTGAAGTGTTGGGCGCCATTGGTATCGGCTGGCGTGAATATCGGGTCGTGTCGGCAACGGTATTATTGTCAGTTATGATGGGGGCCATTTATTATCATTTTAATTACGAAACGACCCTGAGCGCCTTGCCCGCATTGTCTTTATCTGCACTGTTGTTTTTAATCATTAAGCTCGATGAAACCGTCGATAGATTAGTGCGTTTTCAACGTCAGCTGGTGGACATGAAAGCGGTTTTCTAATCTTAGCTACAGCGCTGGCAGGTTCCGATTTACAAGTGACAACTAAGGGTTTCATTAAGAGAAGTTTACTATGACGCACGCGAATGCCGATCTAATGCCAGTGTTATTTGTTCCCCATGGTGGTGGACCTTTACCGCTACTGAATGATGCTAATCATCGGGAGTTGAGGGCATTCTTATCCAAGGTTTCGGATACTATTTCCACTCCCAAAGCGATCTTATTGATCACAGCACATTGGGAAGAGGCGCAGGTGACGCTGTCGAGTCATCCCCATCCTGGCATGCTTTTTGACTATTATGGTTTCCCCCCTGAGGCCTATACGCTTTCGTATCCTGCGCCCGGCGAGCCGCAGCTTGCCGAAACCATTGCCGGTTTACTCAAGGCGAGTGGAATCGAGGTGCGGCTAGATAATCAGCGTGCCTTCGACCATGGCACCTTTGTGCCACTCAAGTTGATGTATCCAGAGGCGAATATTCCCGTAGTGCAAATGTCGTTAGTGCAGCACCTCGACCCCATTCCCCATATCGCTATCGGCGAGGCCCTCGCTGCATTGCGATCGCAAGGTGTATTGATTGTGGGTTCTGGGATGTCGTTTCACAATATGCGAGCGTTTTTCTCGGGCGATCCAAAAGTGCTGCCTCGAAGCCAAGCGTTTGATACTTGGTTAACGGATGTGGTGACATCTCGAGATAGCAATGCCAAGAAGCAATTAATCGATTGGCAATCGGCGCCTGAAGCACGCTTTAGCCACCCAAGAGAAGAACACTTAATCCCTTTGCATGTGTGTTTCGGGGCTGCGTATGTGCAGACACCCCAAGCTACACATCAATTTAGTGGCGTGCTATTTAACACGGCGATATCGGCTTATCTCTGGTCATAATCAAAGCGTTAAAAGTAAAAGGTTCGTCATGTTGCGTATTAAACGTATCTTGACGAACCTTTTGTATTTTTAGCCTTTATACATCGGCGTGCTGGCGTTTACTGAGCTTGCCGAGTCGTTCAAACCTAGTCGAGCTTAAGCGGTAAATACCAATCCCACACTGAATAGGGTACTGAAAATCATGGTGAGTTTTGCCGTGCGCCCTAACAATGGATTGAGTGCTTCGCCCGAAACGGCATAGAAGTCAGTGCTGAGTTTACGGGCGATAAGCAGGGATAAGCCCGCCAGCAGCACAGGTAATCCCGGTAGAACCCCCAGTAAAAATCCCGCAATCACTAAACCAAAGGGCAAGTAAATTAAGGCTTGATACAGCACTTTGGCCTGCGCCTCGCCAATTCTTACGGCTAGGGTATGTTTGCCTGCTTGGGTGTCGGTGCGAATATCGCGGGTGTTGTTGACCAACATAATGGCGGCGTTAAATAAGCCAATCGCACAGCCCAGTAGCCAAGCATTGATATTGGTATCGCCCGCTTGCAAATAATAGCTACCGACCACGGCCACCAAGCCAAAAAACACAAAGGCGGCAACTTCACCAAGCCCATGTGAGGCCAGAGGATAAGGGCCGCCACTGTAGCCGAGGGCACCTAAAATGGCGGCCGCTGCTAAAATCGCAATAGGCCAGCCTCCGTGCCAAATCAAATATGAGCCTACGGCTAATGCCAGCAAAAGGCATAGGATCATCGCGTTGCGTACTTTATGGGGTGGGATCATGCCACTTTGGGTGACGCGAACTGGACCGATACGTTCGGCGGTATCTATGCCGTTTTTAAAATCGAAGTAGTCATTGGCGAGGTTGACGGCGATCTGCAATAGGATGGCGCACAACATAGAAGTGGCGGCAATTAACCAACTAAAACGTTCAAGGTGCAGTGCTAGAATATTACCAATTAACAGGGGACCGATTGCCGCGGGTAAGGTGCGGGGTCTGATGGCTAAAATCCAAGGATTCATGATGTCCAGTCGTTATCTGAGAAAAGAATTGGGTAGTGAACAGCGTCATAGCATAACAAGAATTTGTCTTAAAGTGAGCACTATCTAATACACGCATGTAATAGAGTTTGAATTGGCGCACAGATGTTTCGCTTTTAGGGGAAAGATTTGTCGCCAAGTTCAAAGAAAATCCACTATGTCTGTGTTTTTATATCCTATGCCGTTCTACGACTTTCATCCGTTAAGCTAATGAACTTTACACCTATTTTGGCTAAAGGGATTTAAAGGTTAATGGGATCAGTGTGTATGTGACCGTTTATGTCAATGATAAGGATACGATAGGATGCGTTTCGATAATCAAGTGGCGCTGATCACTGGTGCTGGCTCAGGGCTAGGGAGAGCCTATGCCATTATGTTGGCTGAGCGAGGAGCCAAGGTGGTATTGGTTGACCAACCTAAGTTGGTTCCAGCTAAAGATGAACCGTTGAGTGCGACTAACCGTGAGCTGCAACAAACCCATGAAGCCATTTTAAAGCTTGGGGGAGAATGCCTGTATTTTGAAGTGGATGTTAGTCAGCAGACACAAGTGAAGGCTATGGTAAATCGCTTGCTACAACATTGGCAAAGCGTGGATATTTTGATTAATAACGCGGGGGTATATGGCGCGTGTCCCTTCGAGCATATCCAACAAGCCGACTGGCAGCGACAGTTTGATGTGGATGTGAACGGCAGCTTTTATCTTACTCAAGCCCTGTGGCCCTTAATGAAAGCCCATGGTTATGGCCGTATTTTGATGACAACCGGTGTCTCGGCGCTGTTTGGTGACTTATATCAGGTTCCGTTTAGTGCCGCTAAGATGGCCCTCGTTGGTATGGTCAATAGCCTTTCCTTGGAGGGCGAGCAGTATAACATCCATATTAATAGTCTATGCCCGCAGGCGCTCACGACCATGACCAGTAAACACTTAGCCCCAGCGATTCAGCCATTGTTTTCCTTTGATACGGTAACGGCTACTACGGCATTTTTAGTCAGTGGTGCCGCACCGAATGGCCAGCATTTGCTCGCGGGGGCGGGCAGCGTGAGTCATGGCATGTTTGCCGAATTTCAGTCCATCTATTTCAGTGAGGGTCTGTGCACACCCGATAAACTGGTCAAGCACTGGCCCGAGTTGCACTATGCCTTTCCGATTAATTTGCATACTTGCGGCGAAGATAAAGTGCTGGCTTGGTCAAAACAGAGTGCCTTTGAGCATCATATTAAGATTGAGTAGTTCCCGTGCTGGTGATTGCGCTAATAACGAACAAGATACGATAAGCTATCGACTCACTACTGGTCAGCCCTAGTCTAACTGAGTTACCCTTGGGTATTAGTCGCTAATTTTCAGTAGGATCCCATGAGTCAGGTATTAGACGATCTCTTATCATTATTATCCCTCGAGCAAATCGAAATTGGGCTGTTTCGCGGTCAAAGCCAAGACTTAGGATTTGGGCATGTGTTTGGTGGCCAAGTGATGGGGCAGGCCTTGAGTGCCGCTAAGCAAACGGTACCGGCCGAGCGTCAAGTGCATTCTTTGCACTCTTATTTTTTACGCGCAGGGGATGAGAAGTTACCCATAGTTTATGAAGTGGAGAATATGCGCGATGGCGGCAGTTTCAGTGCAAGGCGAGTCAGCGCGATACAAAAGGGGCGGCCGATTTTTCATATGACCTGTTCCTTCCAAGAACCCGAGGCGGGCTTTGACCACCAGACCAAAATGCCTGAGGTGCCTGGCCCTGAAGGTTTATTGAATCAAAATGAGCTGGCAATGACTTTAAGGAATAAAGTGCCCGCGCGCATTCTCGAAAAGTTTATGGAAGATGCACCCATCGAGATGCGTTTAGTGAATCCTCTGCATCCTTTCGCGCCCAAAGAAACCGAACCCTATCGCTACGTGTGGCTAAGGGCGAATGGACCAATGCCAACGGATGCCCATATCCACGAATATTTGCTGGCTTATGCCTCTGACTTTAACTTTTTAGTCACGGCGGCTCAGCCCCATGGGGTGTCGTTTTTAACCCCGGGGATCCGCATGGCAACGATCGATCATGCAATGTGGTTCCATCGACCGATTAATATGGGAGAATGGTTGCTCTACAGTATCGACAGTCCAACCGCCAGTGGTGGACGAGGTTACGTACGAGGCCAATTTTTTAATCAGCAGGGTGAACTCGTCGCATCGACGACCCAAGAAGGGCTGATCCGTATGGTAAAAGGAAGTTAATATGTTGATGAAAATAAAGTTGTTTATATTATTTTTACTGGTGTCATTTACCTTAAGTGGCTGTGTGACGGTACAACCCGACCCACCGGTGGTGGTCAATGGTGCTGCGGGCTATTTGGAAAAAATTATCCTTCCCCCAGGCTGTGAAATTACCATTGCGATCATCGATTTGAATACGCCCGGCGTCATCATTGCCCAAAAGAGCTTTAATATCGCCCGAGCGCCTGTGCCATTTAAGTTTCTGTTACCCGCGCGATCTATCGATAAACGCATTAATTACGGCGTAGTGGCCATGATCAAGTATCAGGATAAGGTGATTTTCCAAACCTATGATCGCTTCCCTGTGATTAATAATGACAAATTCACCACTGAAGTATTGATGAAAGCGGTACGCTCTGAGCAGTAGGCTTAGTGTTTTAAGACCTATATGGCTTGATGTGTGGATGCGTTTTTACCTATAAGGGGAGTCGATCCCCTTTTTTATACTTCATTTTTACTCCTTCATTTTCTTCTTTTATCCGACTATCTTACGGTGCATTTAATATAGACATTTTGTTCGGTAAATGAGTACGGCATTCGTTAAATAACATGTCAGGTATTGGTACATGCAATCATTTAAATCATCGTAGTCTTAATTGTTAGTAATTATGTCTTATTGAATTTTTTTCATTTAAATCTAGCCGATTATTCATATTTTTTATCGGTTACTTATACTGTTTATAATCAATTGAGCAAAGGCTTTATTAATGAGTGGTAATGAATTTTTATTTTGTTTTTAAGCGCTTGCTAACATTCTTTTTTACATCATAAACAGTTGCGCATTCCGTTAACTATAAAGTTGTTTGTTTTTATTGAGAACATCATTCTTATTAATTGATTTTATGGGCAATTATTCGGTTAATAAGATGTTTCAATGTGTATCATTGCGTGTTAAAACGCTGCAGTAAAGTTCTCTCGGTTACAGTCACTTTAGGATGCTGCTGTACTGAATAAATATTAAAAATTGAACTTTCAGCATTAATTTTGATATAGCGAAGGAAGCGATAATGAAAACAAAAATTGCACTAGCAGTGTCTATGGCATTGCTATCGGCTGCGGCAAATGCGCAAACCGTATTATCTCCTACGGGTGAAACAATACAGCTAGATATTCCAGCCGAATTATCAAATGATTCGACGCGAGGTCAATTAACCGCGGTTAATCACTCGGATGTTAAATTTATTCCTGAGCCAGATTTACCAGAAGGGGAATATACCTATATTGTGAGATTGCGTGACAGCGCCGCCGCTAATTACCAAGGCGATATTCCAGGTTTTAAAGCCACCAGTCCGCAATATATGCAGTCGACATCACAGGCAACAGGCAATGGTAAAACTGGCAATGCCAAACTTAACGCCGCCGCACCTGAGGTAAAAAATTACGTTAGTTTCCTCAAGGTCAAACAAGAGCGCTTTTTAACGAGCGCCAGTGCGGCCATAGGTGCGAATCTTGAACCATTAACCACTTATCAATATGCACTTAATGGTGTCGCTGTGCGTATGACTCAGGCTAAGGCTATCAAATTGGCTGAATTACCTGAGGTGGTTTATATCGAACGCGAGAAAATCGAACAACTCGAGACCGATGTGAGTCAGACACTGATCGGCTCCCCAAAGGTTTGGGACGGTAGTGCAACGGGCACTAAGGCCATGGGAGAAGGCGTGATTGTGGCGATCATCGACACAGGGATTAATTCTGATCATGCCTCGTTCGCAGATATTGGCGCTGATGGTTATGACCATACTAACCCTTTAGGCCAAGGGATTTATATTGGTGACTGTAAAACCGATTTTGCCAGCATGTGTAACGACAAGCTGATTGGTGTACGCAGCTACCCAGAAATTACCGATATCTATGACGATGAAAAGATTTTCGGTGCGACACCACCCGCTAAAAACGGCGAAGACTACGGTGGTCATGGCTCGCACGTGGCCAGCACTGCGGCAGGGAATATCCTACTCGATGTGTCTTATGTTGAGGGAGAAGTGGGTAAGCTAGAAGGTGATGGTATTACGAGTGGCTTAAAGTTTGCGCAAATGTCCGGCGTGGCTCCCCATGCAAATGTTATTGCTTACCAAGTCTGTAAGCCAGGGGATGCGGGTGACAAGTATTCAGGTTGTCCAACAGTACCTATTCTTAAAGCCATTGATGATGCGATTAAAGATGGCGTGGATGTGATTAACTTCTCCATCAGTGGCGGTGGCAATCCATGGAATAGCGCGACGGAGCAGGGTTTTTTAGCGGCGCGCAATGCCGGCATCTTTGCTGCTGTTGCCGCAGGCAATACGCGGGCAAATGTAGCGCAAGTACCTTATTCAACGCCAAAAAATGCCCCATGGTATACCTCGGTAGCTAACTCGACTCACAATCGTGAAGTGGTACGTGAGCTGGAGTTTAATGGCAAGACCTTTGAGTTCACCCCAGGCTCAGGCCCGGTGCAAACTGAGGTCGTGAAAGGGCTTCCTGTGTATGCAGGTTCGATTGATGCGACAAACGTTGAAGGTTGTAAAGTGTTCCCTGCTGATGCCTTTAAAGACAAAATTGCCGTCATTAAACGGGGTTCATGTGATTTCACCACCAAAGTGTCGGGTGCATTAACTGCGGGTGCTAAAGCGGTGATAGTGTACAACCGCGATGGTGAAGGCAATGCGCGTTTAACCATGTCGGCATTAGAGACATTAAATGTACCTGCAGTATTTATTGGTAATACTGATGGCGTAGCTTTACTCGAGGTCATGGCCGCCAATCCTGCACTTGAATTAATCTTAACCCCTACACCGCAGGCGATTAGCCGTGAGGCGGATGTGTTATCTGCCAGTTCACTGATTGGCCCAAATGCGACCAACGATGTGATAGTGCCTTCGGTTGCCGCTCCGGGAACGGACATTTACGCCGCTTATTCTGACCAACAATTTGGCCATGATAAATCGGGCACCAACCCTGCCGACTTTACCTTATTGTCAGGCACTTCAATGGCGAGCCCCCATGTTGCCGGTGCTGGCGCGCTGTTAAAGTCACTGCATAAGGATTGGACGCCGGACAATATCCGCTCCGCATTAATGCTAACTGCAACGACCGCGCAGGCGATGAAAAAAGCCGATGCTAAAACCGTTGCCGATCCGTTCGATGTGGGCGCTGGCCGTATTCGTGTCGATTTAGCGGCTAAAACCGGTTTAGTGATGGACGAAAGTGCCCTGAACTATGAAATTGCTAACCCAGTTGTGAACGGTGACCCCCGTAAGTTAAACGTGCCTAGCATGGCCGATTCTCGCTGCGTGAATACCTGTACTTGGACCCGTACCGTAACCGCAACTCAAGATGGTAGCTGGACGGCGAAGGGCCAAGCGGTGACCGATAAGTTAGCAGTAACGGTATCGCCTGAAAGCTTTACCCTGAAAAAAAGCGCGAGCCAAACCATCACTGTGACCGCCGATGTGACGCAAGTGGGCGAAGATTGGGGCTTTGCTAACTTAGTGCTCGAGTCGGCTAGCTTCCCAACGGCGACTATGCCGATTGCCGCTAAGATTGGTAAGCGTAATCTGCCCAATTTGGTGAATATTGAAGCGACCCGTAATGCGGATGAAATCAATCTTGAAGGCTTAAAGGCGGTGGATTTTGCCAGCGTTGGCGCCGAAGTGTCGGGCCTAAAGCTTAGCCAAACCATTGAGTCAAGCGTGAAGCAAGATTCGAACAATGCTTCTTACACTGATGATCTTGCCGATGGCGTCAAAGTGTTTAAATTTGACGTGAATGAAAATGCACTGTATTTCCGTGCATCGATTAGCTACACCACATCGCCTGATCTCGATATGTACGTATTACTCGATAAAAACGATGGCAGCAAGCTTGCTCGAGTGGCTTCATCTGCGAAAGACGGTTCAGAGGAAAGTGTATTACTCAACAATCCTGTTAAAGGCACTTACTATGTGATTGTGCAAAACTACAGCGCTTCATCCGCGACGGCCGATGATGTGTTTGGTTTGAAACAATTGACCTTCTACAACAATGAAACCGCAGGGGATAACCTGACGGCGACGCTTTCTGGCGATACTAAGGACTTCGACGTCAAGCTGGCGTGGAAGGACGCGCTCAAAGTGGGTGACGATGGTTTAGCCATGCTGACCCTCACCACGGGTGATGACAAGGTAGCGCCAGTGAAGTTACCCGTTATCTTTGAACGTGTAGGTGATGATGTGTTGTCGCCTCTGGGCAATGCGCTAAGTGGTCAGTTGACACCAGGCGTGGCTAAGATGATGAAGACCCGTATCGAAGCCAACAGAACCCAAGAAACACGTGTGTATAACTTAGAAGCTCTGCTGCCTGAAGGCCATGAAGTGGCTAACATCAGCCATGACGGTAAGCAAGACGGCAATAAGATCACTTGGACGGTCGAGATGCCGTCGGGCGCTGATGCGAAGGACATCAGCTTTGAGTTGGTACCACGTAAGGCGAGTGTCGATAATCAGTTAAGCCTGACCAACAAGGTCAACAATGCATCGTCAGAAACTCTGGCTCAAAGTTACCAGTTTGATGTGGCAGAAGTGGCGCCAGTGGCAAAGGTTGAAGCGCCAACCTCAGTACAAGAAGGTAAGCCGCTATTTATCGATGCGAGCAAATCATCGGATGCGAACAATGATCCGCTGACCTACAAGTGGACTCAGTTAGGTGGCACCAGCTTTAATTTTGACCCTGCAGCGGCCAAATTAAACTTAGTGGCGCCAAGTGTGAATGGTGCAGCGCAAACCGTGTCATTCCAACTGACGGTATCCGATAACCATGGCAATAGCGATTCGAGTTTAGTGTCTGTATCTATTACCGATACCCCGCCGAAGAAGGATGACGGTGGTGCTCTTGGCTGGTTAAGTTTATTACTGCTGCCATTTGCCTTTGGTCGCCGTAAACCGCGCTAACTTGTTATGAGTTAACCTATTTCACCTTAAGTATTAGGTGACTCATTAAAAGGGCCGAGCAATCGGCCCTTTTTATTGCTTTGTGTTAGCGGTTTTTCATTAAAAATTCCACAAAGGCGCGGTCGGCTTGGCTGACGGGGCGCTGCTTTTTCCAGGCGATATGCAGATTTAAAAACACTGGTGGGTCAAAAGGCTTGGCGAGAATGTCATCTTTTGGACTAATGGCCATTTCAAGCACACTGGTGATCCCAAATCCCTGGGAGA
>NZ_JBKEDJ010000079.1:0-33622 GCF_047975355.1 Shewanella sp.
CCTTGATGGCATTCGCTAACACATCAACAGGCAGCTCTTTACGATCAACCAGTGACTTCAGTGCCGCGATAACGATGAACTTAGCGTCCACTTCGAAGTGGTGACGCAGGTTGTCACGGCTGTCTGAGCGACCGAAACCGTCAGTACCTAACACTTTGTAATCGGTTGGCATGTAAGCACGTAACTGCTCGCCGTAGATCTTCATGTAGTCAGTTGCTGCAATGGCTGGTGCATCGCTAGAAATCACTTGGCTGATATACGCTTGTTTTGGCGTCTGCGTTGGATGCAGCATGTTCCAACGCTCAACCGCTTGACCATCGCGAGTCAGTTCGTTGAAGCTAGTTACGCTAAATACGTCGGCAGTAATACCGAAGTCTTTCGCCAGAGCCTGAGCCGCTTTGCGGGTTTGCTCAAGAATGGTGCCACAGCTCATTAACTGAACTTTGCCTTTACCAGAGCCAGCAACGGTTTCTAACTTGTAGATACCTTTAACGATGCCAACTTCCGCGCCTTCTGGCATGGCTGGCTGCTCGTAGTTTTCGTTCATTGTGGTCAGGTAGTAGAAGATGTCTTCTTGGTTCTCGCCGTACATACGACGAATACCATCTTGTACCACAACGGCAATTTCATAACCGTAAGTTGGATCGTAGGTAATACAGTTAGGAATAGTGTTAGCAAGTACGTGGCTGTGACCGTCCTGATGCTGCAGACCTTCACCGTTCAAGGTTGTACGGCCAGAAGTACCACCGACTAAGAAGCCGCGTGCACGCATATCACCCGCTGCCCATGCCATGTCGCCAATACGTTGGAAACCGAACATTGAGTAGTAGATGTAGAATGGGATCATTGGCACATCGTTCACTGAGTAGCTAGTCGCAGCCGATACCCAAGATGACATAGCACCTAATTCGTTAATACCTTCCTGCAGCACTTGACCCGTTTTATCTTCACGGTAGTAAGCCACTTGGTCAGAGTCTTGCGGAACGTATTTTTGGCCTTCGTGCGCATAAATACCCACTTGGCGGAACAGACCTTCCATACCGAAAGTACGCGCTTCGTCAGGAATAATTGGCACGATGTTTTTGCCAATTTTCTTGTCTTTTAACAGTGCCGTCAGTACGCGAACAAACGCCATAGTTGACGAAATTTCACGGCCGTTAGAACCCTGCAGAATCGAGTCGAAAATCTTCAGTGATGGCACTTCCAGCTCTTCGCTGAACTTCTCACGACGTTGTGGCACGCTGCCATGCAGCTCGGCACGACGGCTCATCATGTACTTCACTTCTTCCGAATCTGGACCTGGGTGGTAGAACGGCAGATCTTCTAATTGATCGTCTGGAATTGGGATATTGAAACGATCGCGGAAGTAACGGATAGACTCGATACCCATTTTCTTCACGTTGTGGGCGATGTTCTTACCTTCACCCGCATCACCTAGGCCGTAACCTTTAACGGTTTTCGCTAGGATCACCGTTGGACGACCTTTAGTCTTACGTGCATGGTCTAATGCTGCGTACACTTTAACTGGGTCATGACCACCACGGTTTAAGCGCCAAATGTCATCGTCTGACATGTTAGCCACCATTTCGGCGGTTTCTGGGTATTTGCCGAAGAAGTGTTCGCGCGTATAAGCGCCACCTTTGGCTTTACAGTTTTGGTATTCACCGTCAACGGTTTCTTCCATTAACTGCAGTAACTTACCGCTGGTATCGCGGGCCAATAATGGATCCCAGTAACGACCCCAAATCACTTTCACCACTTCCCAGCCAGCGCCGCGGAATTCGCCTTCCAGTTCTTGGATGATCTTACCGTTACCACGTACTGGGCCGTCCAGACGTTGCAGGTTACAGTTGATGATGAAGACTAAGTTGTCTAATTCTTCACGAGCGGCTAAACCGATAGCACCTAAGGCTTCTGGCTCGTCACACTCACCGTCACCTAAGAAGCAGTAAACGGTTTGATCAGAACAATCTTTCAGACCACGGTCAGTCAGGTATTTTAAGAAGCGAGCTTGGTAAATCGCTTGGATTGGCCCCAGACCCATAGAAACAGTTGGGAATTGCCAATAGTCAGGCATCAACTTAGGGTGCGGATAAGAAGACAAACCTTTGCCATCCACTTCTTGACGGAAGTTAGCCAGTTGGTCTTCAGTTAAACGACCTTCCAAGAATGAACGAGCGTAGATACCTGGAGCGATATGGCCTTGGAAATACACTAAGTCGCCGCCGTCTTTCTCGTTTGGCGCGCGGAAGAAGTGGTTGAAGCACACGTCATAAATGGTCGCGCTCGACGCGAAACTCGAAATATGGCCGCCTAATTCTAAATCTTTCTTAGAACCACGCAGAACCATAGCTAAGGCGTTCCAACGGATGATGGCGCGAATGCGACGTTCCATCTCTTGGTTGCCTGGCATGTGCGGCTCTTGACCCGCTGGAATTGTGTTTAAATAGGCTGTGGTCGCAGTGTAAGGCAAGTGTGTGCCATTGCGACGGGCTTTATCGATCAGTTTCTCTAATAAGAAATGGGCGCGCTCAGGGCCTTCCTGTTCTAATACAGCTTGCAGGGCGTCAACCCATTCCTGAGTCTCTAACGGATCTAAGTCTTGTAGCATATCTTCAGACATGACACTGTCCTTCTCTATATACATGATAATGAATGGTGTTTGCGGCATATTCCGCTTTAGCGAGTGCTAAAGTCGGGAACTTAAGCGCCACTCTTTAAACGGCGCAAACTTCGCTGCAACCGGCTATCTTCTTCCCGCACAGATAACATCACCTCTTCGATGTAACTTAAATGTTCATTCGAGGCTTCTCTGGCGGCTTCAGGATCACGACGAACGATTGCAGCGAGCAGAGCACGTCTGTGATCGTTAGCCATAGTGGAAGCTTCTTCGCGGCGGCTTAAAAGCTCCAGGTTTTGCGCCACATTCTTATGCAGCACAGGGGTTAAACTGAGTACGAGATGCAACATAGCCACATTGTGTGACGCTTCGGCGACGGCGCGGTAGAAACGCACAATGGCAGCGGCTTGTTGTTCGATATTGGTGGCGGCTTCCACCTCAAGGATCATGCGCTTGATATTCTGCATATCGGCGTCTGTGCCACGCAATGCGGCAAAATAGGCCATCATGCCTTCGGTCGCATGACGGAATTCCAGCAAGTCGTACTGACTCTCTGGATCGGCAGTCATTAATTCAACGATAGGATCGGCAAGACTCTGCCAGAGTTGTTCTTTGACATAAGTGCCACCGCCTTGACGGCGCATTAATAGCCCTTTCGCCTCAAGCTTTTGAATGGCTTCACGCAATGAGGGGCGAGACACTTCAAACTGGATGGCCAGTTCGCGCTCCGGCGGTAATTTCTGACCCGGCTGTAAACTGCCTTCGAGGATCATCTGCTCGAGTTGCGCCATGATCACATCAGAAATTTTTGGCTGATTAATTTTACTATAGGCCATTAGGCACTCAGCTCCGTTGTAAATTGGTCTTACCAATTTTTATGAGTGAGCGCACTTTATCAAATCAGACTTTTGATGTCTAGATTGAAAATCGACCTTAAAAGGTGATCCCATTCAAAACAGCTCACGATGAGAGAGCATAGCCTAAAAATGTCACTATGGGGTCAGACCATTTGACATAAGTAAATGAATGCCAAATAAGCCTCTGAGCAAAAGGCATTTTCACCGAAAATCATTCCAAAATACAGTGGCGAAATAGCATTCTGTGACCTAGCAGAAATGTTGGTTTAAGCGTCTTAAAAACAAAAAGGAATTGGCGAATCACATTCATCAATTCCTTCAATAAAATGTCACTAGGCGGCTACGTCTTAAGTTACTAAGCCAAAAATGGTCAATAGCGACAACACTGCAACCATCAGAGTGAAATTACGTTTACTTAAGACTAATAATGCTAAGGTCGATTGCACGCAGACAGGCGCACTAGACTCCTCCGGCAGTGGCTGGGAGGCTAACGCGGTTTCGGTCACCACACGTCTGGCACTGGCATTGATATTTAACGCATGGTCGCGCCAAGCAGATAGCCCCTCACTAAACTGACCACTGAGCGCATAGCCAAAGGAAAATACCCGGCTCGGGATCCAATCTAGGACAAACATAATATCTTCGATAAGCGGTAGGTTAAGGGATTTACGCACATTCTCTTCGGCGTAAAAGCGTGCTGTGCAATATAAGACTGCGCCAACTGGGCCTAGGAAGATAAAACATAATGCCACTGCGCCGTAATAACGATAGTTAATCCAAGCAACACTCTGCCCTACCTTGGCCCCTAGGTCTTTTTCAGAAACCGCATCCAAACACTCACTGCAATCTAATTCAGCGGCATAGTGATAACAGGCCTGCACATCGGAACGACACGCCGCCTGCATATACTTTTTGAAGGTATCGCGCTGTTTTTGATGATTAAAGCAAATAATCGCAACCACCACCCACAGGGCGAGACTTAGCAGCCCCCAAAACATGCCTGACGCAATCCAACCCAAAACATGCACCACTAAAGCCGGCAGCACTAAGGCGAGCAACATACTGGTACTGGTTAACGAGGCTTTGTCGCCAAAAAAAGTCGATTGATAGGATTGCAGTACGCGGTCGCATTGCCACGAAGCGGGAAGGAACTTCAATCGTTCCACAAGAATGGCGACCAGTAATGAAAATAATGCCATCGGTAATACTCCTTGTAAAAAAGCCGGAAACGCTCAGGGTTATTAGCGAAAATATCTCTCCCTCAGCCTGTTCCTTTTCGCTTCTAACCTAACGCTGTTAGATACCTTTCCCAGTCGAAGCTTGGTCCTGGATCCGTCTTACGCATTGGCGCAATGTCGCAATGACCGACAATCCGCTGCGCAGATAACGCGGGATATTGTGCCAATAAGGCTTGAGTCAGCTCTATCAGTTGTTGATATTGGGCGGCAGTATAGGGCTCAGTATCAGTGCCTTCAAGCTCGATACCAATGGAAAAATCATTACAATTTTCCCTTTCACCATAACGAGATACACCAGCGTGCCAGGCTCTATCCTCACAACTGACATACTGTACACATTCACCATCGCGGCGAATTAAAAAATGCGCCGATACCTGTAGCCCCACTAAATCGGTGAAACTTTCATCGGCCTCGGTATCTAAACATCCTTGAAATAATTGATCAATATAAGGCAACCCAAAGCATCCCGCAGGCAGGCTAATATTGTGGATCACCAACAGGCTAATTTCCCCAAAGGGACGACGGTTAAAATGTGGTGACTCGCAGCGTCGAGAAGAGGAAAACCATCCGGCATCAAAGCGCATAAGCTCTTCCTATATTACAGGCATGATGCCACTACTCTAACAGCATTAAGTGACTGAATATATGCAATTCAATGACAAAGGTGAAATAACCAGCCACATCCCAAACCATCATCAGTTAGCCGGATAATATCAATCGGCCCACTCCCCGTGACTTTTTATCACCCGCACTAGGTGGTAATCTTAGCCTTAAATGCAAGCAAGCAATTTCAAGCACGCCATCTGTGGCATGCAAGAATGCAAGGACCTAATCATGCTAGAGAACGATATTCGCCACGCCGTAAAAACCGCCCTCAATGAAGACCTTGGTGGAACCGAGATCAACGAGCACAGCAAAGCCATTGCCTACGGCGATATTACCGCCCAACTTATTCCTGCTGATAAATATGCCGAAGCGACCTTAATCACCCGCGAAGAAGGTGTTTTTTGCGGAAAAGCTTGGGCCGAACAAGTCTTCAACCAATTAGGTGGCGAAGTCGCACTGCACTGGCATGTTGATGATGGCGATCTGGTGCTACCAAACCAAGTGTTATGTGAACTATCAGGCCCGGCACGCACTATCCTTACGGGCGAGCGCACTGCGATGAACTTTATTCAGACCTTGTCAGGAGTAGCGACGCTGACAAAACATTATGTCGATAAGTTAGCGGGCACTCACACACGCTTACTCGATACTCGCAAAACCATCCCAGGACTACGCACGGCTCAAAAATACGCGGTCACCTGTGGCGGCGGGAAAAACCATCGAATTGGTCTGTTTGATGCCTTCTTAATTAAAGAAAATCACATTATGGCCTGCGGTGGTATACGCCAAGCGGTGGATGCTGCGCGCAGCTTGCACCCCAATAAACCCGTAGAAGTCGAAGTCGAATCCTTAGAAGAACTCGCATTAGCGCTAGATTCAGGCACAGATATCATTATGTTAGATAACTTTGACATCACCATGATGGTTGAAGCCGTCGAACTCAATAATCAATACAAGGCTAAAGGCAGCGGCGCCAAGCTGGAAGTCTCAGGCAATGTTACCTTAGATACCTTGGCAGAATTTGCTAAAACAGGGGTCGACTATATCTCAGTTGGCGCTCTAACAAAGCACGTTCGAGCACTCGATCTTTCACTCAGACTCAAGTCTTAGCCCATTCAAGTCAGCTCTGTCGAAGGTGTTATAATTCAACCCAACTTAAAGCGGCTTAAGCTTAATATTTAGCCGCTTTTTCAACGAGTTTCTATCAAAGTATTTTTCGCTTCACTATCAAAGCATTGCTTAAACCATCTGGCGGCATTGTATCCGGCCTTTTTTCGACAAATAACGATATAGAATATTGTCGCTTTAATCATATTTTAAACAAATTAACTTTCACTCACTCTTATTTATCAATCTCTCACTACGAACCACAAACCAGCCGCCTTGCCATTATGACTAAAACATTGACTAAAATATCTTCGTTATTGCGCAATATTATAAACAATAAAGACAAAGTGTTAACCTAACACCACCTCAGAATTGAACCATTCATATAGCAAGGAAAAAATTAACATATTGAATAAAAATAATTTTATAGTACCCCTATCCCGATTAATTAACCAATTAGAGCGACTAAATAAAACAATCTTGAACTAGTCAAAACGTTCTCACAAGCTACAAAAATATGTCGCAGTTTTGACACAATGCTCAATAACGTCAACATTTACGACCCCGTCAATTTATTGTTAGAACGCAATACGTTTTAATGTCAACTTTTTAGACAAAATAATCATTTTATTAGTGTTTTTCACCAAAAAGCAGTTCCCTTTTTTTTAACTTTGTACTAACTTTTACGGAAGTGGGAATAGCGTCATGCTAGACGCACTAAAGACATGGAGTTTTTGTATCTCACTTTTATAAATAGAGATACGAAAAGACAGCAAAGGATTGAAGTAAGTGTCATGTGAAGTACTTATTCTCGACACATGACTCATTGCAAGAAGAGTTAAATTAAGTGTAAATGAGGGTGATATGAGACAGTGCGATGGCGCTCTGAAAATTTCCCAATGATACACAAAACCTGTGCAATTTCATGCGACTCGCGACCTCAATAACATAACGAGTCTGCATAAAAGGCACATTGATAGCGGCAAAATGTTTGACGATATAGCAAAGCATAATCTATACAAAATGATGTGTTGGTAAATTGTTACAATTTGAATCGATTTATCAGCCAATATGGTATAGGCTTTACGGTTGTAAGCACTGCCTGCTAAGAACAAAGCTAAAGAGTAAAACTGATAAGCAAAAGTAACTGTTAAATAAGGATTTTTACTTATCATTGGGTGACTACAAGTTAACTTGTTAATTAATACTGCGTAAGCTGGAGAAAGAAATGAAAGCAATGAATAAAGGTTTAAACAAGCAAGCTCAGGGTTTCACCTTGATCGAGTTAATGATTGTAGTTGCCATTATCGGTATTTTGGCCGCAATCGCACTACCTGCTTATCAAACTTATACTGATAAAGCAAAATATACAGAAATAGTACAAGCTGCTTCGTCTTTCAAAACTGCTCTTGAAGTTTGCGGACAAGTAGAGGGAACTCTAGCAGCTGCAAACTGTGGTCATGGTAAAGGAGGTGTACCATCTGCTGCAGGTGCATCAGGATTAGTAACTAAAGTCGAAGTTGCAAGTACCGCAGCAGATAAAGTAACTATAACTGTAACTCCAGTTGCTTTTGGTGGGGTAACGGCAAGTGATACTTACATTCTTACAGGTACATTAGCAGGCGGCCAAGTAACTTGGGTAGATAACTGCACAAAATTCTGCTAATTTATTTTTATTTTCAAGAGTATAGGTGAGGAGATTGTGTTATTAACTGCTTCTCACCGATTTATTAAGACTAAGGTTTTATGCCAACAACAGGTCTTCATTTAGGTTTATCAACCTTATTTATCCGTAAAGGCCTGCTTAATGAAGAGCAGATGGCTAATGCCATCACTAAATCCCGCCAAACTAAACAGACTCTCGTTACTACTTTAGTTCAAACTAAGCTGATTTCGGCACGCTCTATTGCCGAGCTTTGCTATGAAGAATATGGCACCCCGCTACTGGATTTAGCTGAATTTGATATTAGCGCCATTCCAGAAGAATTTATTAATAAAAAGCTGATTGAAAAACATCGCTGCTTGCCCCTGTTTAAACGTGGTAATCGCCTCTATATAGCCACCTCAGATCCAACCAATATTGCCGCCCTCGAAGAGTTTCAATTTAGCGCGGGCCTGCATGCCGAAGCCATCCTAGTTGAAGAAGATAAACTCACTAAAGCCCTTGAAAAGGTATTAGAGGAAGATATTACCGGCTTAGATTTAGGCGGTATGGACGAGGCGGCTTTAGCGGGCATTGAGATTACCGATACCGATAAGCGTCAAGAGGAAAACGCTGGTGATGGCAGCGATGATGCGCCTATTGTTATTTATATTAATAAGATATTAACCGATGCAATTCGTAAAGGGGCATCAGACCTTCATTTTGAACCCTATGAAAAACGCTACCGCATTCGTTTTCGTATCGACGGTATTTTACATGAAGTATCCGAACCACCAATTAGTCTAGCCGGGCGCTTATCAGCTCGCTTAAAGGTGATGTCTAAACTCGATATTGCCGAGCGCCGCGTCCCTCAGGATGGGCGGATTAAGATGAAACTTTCCCGTACTAAATCCATAGACTTTCGGGTAAGTACACTACCGACCCTTTGGGGTGAAAAAATAGTAATGCGGATATTAGACTCCTCCTCCGCACAGCTCGGTATTGAAAAACTAGGATATGAGCCTGACCAGGAAAAGCTCTACCTTGAGATGCTGGCAAAACCCCAAGGCATGATCTTAGTCACAGGTCCTACAGGTTCGGGTAAAACGGTTTCACTTTATACGGGGTTAAATATACTTAATACCGCCGAACGTAATATCTCTACCGCCGAAGATCCGGTAGAGATAAACCTTGAGGGTGTAAACCAAGTCCATATTAATTTAAAAGCGGGCTTAACCTTTGCTTCAGCGCTACGTTCTTTTCTACGTCAAGATCCCGATGTAGTAATGGTGGGTGAGATCCGCGATCTTGAAACCGCCGAAATTGCCATTAAAGCCGCTCAAACCGGCCACTTAGTATTATCCACACTACACACCAACTCAGCAGCGGAAACTTTAACCCGTTTAATTAATATGGGGGTACCAGGCTATAATATTGCCAGCTCTGTTAACCTTATTATTGCCCAGCGACTTGCACGGCGGCTTTGCCCTGAGTGCAAGGAGGCGGAGCATATTCCCGAGCATGAATTACAACGTCTAGGTTTTACCGAACAGCAAATAGCCCAAGGCTTTACCACCTATAAGCCTGTAGGCTGTGAGCATTGTTCCGGCGGTTATAAAGGGCGGGTAGGTATTTACGAAGTGATGAAAATGTCCGATGAAATTGCCCGTACTATTATGGAAGGCGGCAATTCATTACAGATAGCAGATCAAGCTAAGGCTCAAGGCATGCGCGATCTACGCCAGTCCGGTCTCCTTAAGGTACTACAAGGGGTAACCAGTATTGCCGAGGTGAATAGGGTAACTAGTTTTTAAGCTTACTAACTTGTACCTTGGTTGCAATAAAGAGCATCACTCTCACAACAGTTTTATATAAGATAATTTATCTTTCGCTATATATACTAATCTAGTAATAATCAACTTATAGCTAGCAATGCCTAACAGGGATTAACTGTGACTAACAGGAATACACTATGGCTACGGCAACAACAGTAAAAAAGCCTCGCGCCAAAAAGAACGAGCAACAAACGCCCCCCAAAATATATACCTTTGAGTGGAAAGGTTTAAACCGTGATGGCAAAAAAACCGGTGGCGAATTAAAAGGCGCCAGTGTGGCCGAAGTAAAAAGCCAGCTCAAACTCCAAGGGGTAAACCCTAAAGTTGTCCGCAAAAAAGCATCACCTCTTTTTGCCCGCAATCCCGATATCAAACCTATGGATATCGCAATGGTAACCCGGCAAATAGCAACTATGCTGGCGGCAGGCGTTCCCTTAGTCACGACCATAGAAATGCTCGGCCGAGGTCATGAAAAGCAAAAAATGCGCGAACTGCTTGGGAGCATATTGTCGGAAGTGCAATCGGGTATCCCGCTCTCTGATTCACTGCGTCCCCACAGACGCTATTTCGATGATCTCTATGTGGACTTGGTGGCTGCGGGTGAACATTCGGGTTCACTCGATGCCGTTTTCGATCGGATTGCAACCTATAGAGAGAAAGCAGAAGCCTTAAAATCTAAGATTAAAAAGGCGATGTTTTATCCGGCTGCCGTTGTAGTGGTTGCTATTGCTGTAACAACATTGCTTTTATTATTTGTTGTCCCACAATTTGAAGAGATTTTTAAAGGTTTTGGTGCAGAACTGCCCGCTTTTACCCAATTAATTATCGGTATATCACGCTTTTTACAAAGCTCTTGGTATATTTTCTTCGCAGCAATTGTTATAGGCATTTGGTTGTTTGTGCGCGCCCACCGAAATTCACAAATGTTTAGGGACCGGATAGACGAGCTCGTGCTGAAAATCCCCGTAATTGGCGAAATTCTCCATAAAGCGGCGATGGCAAGATTCTCCCGCACCTTAGCTACCACCTTCGCCGCAGGGGTTCCCTTGATTGATGGTATGGAGTCAGCGGCAGGTGCCTCTGGTAATGCGGTTTATCGCGCCGCACTGTTAAAAGTGCGTCAAGAAGTAATGGCGGGGATGCAAATGAACGTCGCCATGCGCACCACAGGACTTTTCCCCGATATGTTGATCCAAATGGTGATGATTGGTGAAGAGTCCGGCTCACTCGATAATATGCTGAACAAAGTGGCGAATATTTATGAAATGCAAGTAGATGACGCTGTTGATGGCTTATCAAGCCTTATCGAACCCATTATGATGGTAGTCATTGGTACCTTAGTTGGTGGCTTAATTGTCGGTATGTATCTACCAATTTTCCAAATGGGCAATGTTGTGGGTTAGCCCTAACATTTTTGATTAGAATAAAAAATCTAGTGACTAAAAACTAATGCCAGAATTTATTTATCTTTTAAGCCACTCTCTTGCGCAGAGTCCTTGGCTATTTATTTCGTTAAGTTTTGTGTTTGCCGCTACAATTGGTAGCTTTCTAAATGTTGTCATTCACCGTATTCCTGTAATGATGAAGCGTGAATGGCAACAGGAGTGCAATCAATATCTGCAGGAATATCATGCTGATGTAGTAAAACAGATTGGTATCGAAAAACTTAATAAGCCGATAGATACTTACCCTGAAAAATACAATCTAGTGGTACCAGGTTCCGCTTGCCCTAAATGCAAAACCACAATCAAACCTTGGCATAATCTGCCGATTTTGGGCTGGTTAATGCTGAAAGGAAAATGCGCCGCCTGCCATGCGTCAATATCCTCACGTTATCCGATTATTGAGTTGGTAACAGGATTACTTGTTGCGACACTCGCTTGGCATTTTGGCCCAAGCTGGCAATTTGTGTTTGCAGCAATATTAACCTTTGTATTGATTGCATTAACAGGCATTGATCTGGATGAGATGTTGCTTCCCGACCAGATGACCATTCCACTCTTATGGCTAGGGTTACTGATTAACCTAAACCATACCTTTACCACTCCAACCGATGCCGTTATAGGCGCAGTAGCGGGCTATTTAAGTCTCTGGTCGGTGTTTTGGCTGTTTAAGCTACTCACAGGTAAAGAAGGCATGGGTTACGGCGACTTTAAACTGCTCGCCGTTTTTGGCGCATGGCTAGGTTGGCAAATGCTCCCCCTAGTCATATTAATGTCCTCTTTAGTCGGCGCCCTTGTTGGTATCACGCTCATCGTACTCAAACGTAATCAGCTCGCAAACCCGATCCCCTTTGGGCCTTATATTGCGGCAGCTGGTTGGGGAGCACTAATATGGGGACAGCCCATAGTCGATTGGTATCTAAGCACGCTGTAGGAAATGAACTGGATACACCTTTTTATCTTTTGCGTTTCGCGTTCAAGCTCGTGCGGAATAGTCCAAATCGAATAAGAACATCATCTATATGAGAATCTTATGTCCAAATTTGTCGTAGGTCTAACGGGTGGCATTGGTAGCGGAAAAACCACCGTTGCCAACTTATTTGCCGAAGAAGGTGTCGACTTAGTCGATGCCGATGTAGTCGCCCGTGAAGTTGTCGCTAAAGGCTCAAAAGGGCTCGAAGCAATAATCACTCACTTTGGTACTGAAATATTAACTGCCAAAGGTGAGCTTGACCGTGCAAAACTGCGGCAACGAGTGTTTAGCGATGAGCAAGAGCGACAATGGTTGAATCAATTGCTACACCCAATGATCCGCCAAGAAATGCTTTTTCAAGTTGAAAATGCCACCTCAGACTATGTAATTATGGTTGTGCCCTTGCTATTTGAGAATGGGTTAGATAGGTTAGTCAATCGGACTTTAGTGGTGGATATTTCACCGGAATTGCAGATAAGCCGTACCGTAAAACGGGACAATGTGGATGCAACTCAGGTAAATAACATCATTAATAGCCAATGTAGTCGCAGTGAAAAACTCGCTCGAGCCGATGACATTATTGATAATCAGGGAGAGATATCAACACTCAAACAAGAGGTGCAAGCATTGCACCAGCGCTATTTACAATTATCCGGTAATCACAATGCCCATGACTGACTTAGTTTACGAACAGCCACTAAATGAGAAAATTCGCAGCTACTTGCGGCTCGAATATCTCAATAAGCAGCTCGTTAATAACCTAAATCACGACCACCAGCATAGATGTTTCTACCCTCTTTTCTCCCTGTGCGAATTATCCGAGCGTTGCGATTATCGCAATGAAGTACTGAAAGATATCGAGCGTAATCTGCTACAGCTGAGTAAATGGCAGGAACTAGAGCATGTCGATAGCGAACAGATTGAGTTTTACATTCAATCATTGACGCAAGCCAGAGAGCAATTACAACGCCCAGAACGCTGTGGCAGCCAGCTAAAACAAGACCGCTTTCTCTCCGCTCTTCGACAGCGGTTTGGCATGCCAGGGGCCTGCTGCAACTTCGACCTTCCACAACTGCATTTTTGGCTCGCTAAACCTTGGGAAGAAAGACAGCAGGACTACCAAGCTTGGATCAGCCATTTTGATCCCTTACTCACCCCTATCACGCTTTTACTTCAACTCACCCGCAGTACCGCTCATTTCGATAATGCCACCGCCCACGCCGGTTTTTACCAAGGAGATAGCGCTCAAGCACTCTCGCTGGTGCGAGTCAAAGTCGATGCTGCACAAGGCTGCTACCCCACCATCAGTGGTCACCGAAATCGCTACGCGATCCACTTTGTGCAGTTCGATCAACAACGCCATTCCGACCGTAGCATCGAATTCTTACTAGCGACCTGTGCCTGAAGCCTTTACACTAACGACCTCTATGTTTCTGCAGAGTAAAGCTGTAAGCCTCCTTTGGCACGCTTTGATACTCAGCGATTCACTTATTCTCTCAGTCGACTGCTAAGGAGAAGTCTATTATGCCGTTAACCGTCAACTGTCCTATTTGTAAAACCCCAGTAGAATGGGGGGCCCAATCGGAATTCAAACCTTTTTGCAGTGAACGCTGCAAGATGATCGACCTAGGTGATTGGGCCTCCGAGAAACACGCTATTCCCGTCAAGTCTGAGTTTGACGTCGATGCTTTAGATGAACTCGGTTACGACGAAGAGAGTTTCTTTAAAGAATAAGCCTCAATAATTAGTTCATTACAGTTCTTTAGAAGCAGAATTTTATGACAAAACGTATTCATGTCGCCGTAGGCATTATCCTCAACACTAACGGGCAAATCCTACTGGCTAAGCGCCCAGAGCATTTACATCAAGGCGGCAAGTGGGAATTTCCAGGCGGCAAAGTTGAACAGGGCGAAACTGTTACCCAAGCCTTAATTCGTGAGTTAAAAGAAGAAGTTGCTTTAATCGTCAGCACAAGTGAACCCTTTATGGCCTTGAGCTACGATTATCCCGACAAACAAGTGTTACTCGATATTCACACTGTCAGTGAATTTACCGGTGAGGCACAAGGGCTTGAGGGACAACAAATTGCTTGGGTCGATAAGCATGAACTAACCCATTACGATTTCCCAGAGGCCAATAAGCCCATCCTGAGCAAATTATTGGAACGAGCCCAATAACAAAAACCAGTATTTAGTGGGTAAGATTTAGGTTTTACATTAGCAAGACGTGATCTGGGTTGCAGCAAATTCATCCGTAACTTTTAGAAAGCGCAAATTAGTGTTTGAATGCAATCTCATTATTCTTCTTCGATTTCGAGGGCATATCATGCACAATAACGTTAAAGCATTACTCGCCACGACCGCGTTATTTTTTAGTTGCCAGGTACTGGCAAATGGCGGCTGTGGTTTTGAAGAGCAACAACAGGGCTTGATTGCCACCTGCAGCGAGGAGAAACAAGAAGTGATTTTAACAGGTGTAGTTGAAGCGCAACATTTAGTAAAAGATCTCAATGAATTTGCAGAGGGCTACAAAAGCTATCAGGTGGATACCGCATCCTTAGCGCCGCTGAAAAATATCTCTGAGCCGACTGAAATCGTAGTCATTATTGGTACTTGGTGCCCAGACTGTCACCGTGAAACACCACGTTTTATCCGCATCATGGAAGAAGTGGCTAACCCCAATATCAAAGTGACTTATATCGGAGTCGATCGCAGTAAACAGGACCCCGAAGGACTAGCGGCAAAATACGAATTTAAGCGTATTCCAACCTTTATCGTGCAACAGCAAGGTAAGGAAATTGGCCGTATCGTTGAACGTCCAACAGTATCGCTCGAAAAAGATTTAGTCGAGATCTTAAAATAATCTCAAGCTGTCAAATAACAAAGGCCGCCAAGTGCAAACTTCGCGGCCTTTGTATTTTAATTCTAGCGTTGAGATTAAATTGCTTCTTCTAAAATCCGCTGCGCCAGCATAACTAACACGCCTTCACGCAATGCACCACCTGATAACGCCAACAGCTCAATCCCCAAGAGTTCAAAGAGTGCGAGTAAAATTGCCACCCCAGCGGCAAATGTCGGCGCACGTTCGGCACTTAGGCCGATAACTCCGGCTAGGCTAGCATCCTCCTCGGCAAGGATTTCCGCTTTGAGCTGTGTCAGCACGGCTAAGGTAATGGTTTCCGACAACTTACGGTGCATTAAAACTTCAACCACAGATTGCACCGCGCCAGAAGCCCCAACGACACAGTGCCACCCCAAGTCTTTTAACCTTTGTCTATGTTCACCTAAGACTTCCAGCACTTCTTGTTTGGCATCGTCAAAATCAAGCTCTTGCAACGGGGCGTTGCTAAAGAAGCGACGGTTAAAAGTCACGCTGCCCATAGGTAAGCTGGTCTTAAACTGAACTTGATGACCATCACCGATAATAAACTCGGTACTGGCACCGCCAATATCAATGACTAAACGTCGACCTTGCCCGCAGGTAGTCGCCACCATGCCTTGATAAATTAGCTCGGCCTCACGCATACCCGAAATAATTTCAATCGGATGACCTAGGAGCGGGATCGCTTTCTGATTAAACTCATCGGCGTTATTAATTGTACGCAGTGTCGCCGTGGCAATCACAGCGACATGATTTGGATGGATCTTATGCAACGCTAACATTTGAGCAAACATCGCTAGGCAATCTAAGCCACGCTGCATCACTTCCGCAGTTAAATGACCATCTTCACCGATACCTTCTGCCAACCTGACCTTACGCTTATATTTAGCAATAATATGTGGCCGACCACCTTTTGTCTTAGCGATCAGCATATTAAAACTGTTAGAGCCTAAAGTAATGGCGGCATAAGCAGGTGTTGGCATTTACGGCTGTCTACGCGTCCTGTCATGACGAGGTGGACGACCACCACTACGATGAGCACCTTGAGGTCGCCCTGCTCCAGAGCGCTCACGTAAATTGCGCGCTCCAGCGGGGTGTTTGCGATGAATTTTGACCGGCGGAGGAATATCATCCAGCAACGCATCGCGGTCATAATTACTCACCGGAATAGAGTGATTGATATAGCTCTCAATCGCTGGCAAGTTTAGAGCGTATTCTTCACAGGCGAAACTGACCGATACGCCTTTGTTACCTGCACGTCCTGTACGACCGATACGATGGACGTAGTCCTCACAATCATCAGGTAAATCATAGTTATAGACGTGAGAAACATCGGAGATATGCAATCCGCGTGCAGCAACGTCGGTCGCGACTAAAATATCTAATTGACCTTGGGTAAATTGCTCAAGGATACGAATTCGTTTCTTCTGCGGCACATCGCCCGTCAGTAAACCGACACGGTGACCATCCCCCTCAAGCCAAGACCATAGGTTCTCACAACTGTGCTTAGTGTTTGAAAAAACAATGGCCTTCTCGGGCCAATCTTCTTCAATCAATGTCAGCAGTAAACGAATTTTATCTTCTTGGGAAGGATAGAAAATTTCTTCTTTGATGTTCTTAGAGGTTTTTTCTTCGGGAGCAATTTCGACTTTCACGGGATCATTCATATGATCGTAAGCCAGCTCCTGCACTTTCATTGAAAGCGTCGCAGAAAACAACATATTCAGACGCTGATCGGCATTGGGCATACGTCGGAAGAGGAAACGAATATCTTTGATAAAACCGAGGTCGAACATGCGATCGGCTTCGTCTAAGACCACAGCTTGAATCGCATTTAAGCTAATAATGCCCTGACGCACATAGTCGATAATCCGACCGGTAGTCCCGATTAAGATATCAACGCCTTGGTCGAGCACTTTACGTTGAATATCATAACTCTCGCCACCGTAAACGATCCCCACTTTTAAGTGAGTGTGCTTGGCAAGGAGAATCGCGTCTTTTGCAATTTGAATCGCCAGCTCGCGAGTGGGGGCCATAATGATGGCACGCGGCTGATTAAGCTGACGGTTTTCAGGAATTGGCGTCGATAATAAATGGTTAAAGGTGGCAACCAAAAACGCCATTGTCTTACCTGTGCCCGTTTGAGCTTGGCCGGCGATATCTTTTGATTGAAGTAATACGGGTAATGATAACGCCTGTATTGGCGTACAAAATTCGAAGCCGTTTTCGGCAAGGGCCTGTTTTACCTCTGGATGCAGAGGAAGGTCGGCAAATTTTTGATTAGATAAATGTGTTTGGCTCATAGCGCAAGCATACCATTTGGGGTTGCAATAAGATACTCGATCGTTTGAAATAGCCACATTGTAAAAAGGTAACTTGAAAAGCTATTTTTCAGCCCCAATATACATGGTAAGCCATTAACAAACCAGCAATGGCAACCAAACTGGAGAACATCATGAGCGATAAAATTATATACCTGAGCGACGACAGCTTCGAAAACGACGTATTAAAGGCCGATTTACCAGTATTGGTAGACTTCTGGGCTGAATGGTGTGGTCCATGCAAAATGATCGCTCCAATCCTTGACGACGTTGCCGAAGAGTACGCAGGCCGTGTAACTATCGCTAAACTAAACGTTGACCAAAACAACGTTTCTCCAGCGAAATATGGCGTTCGTGGTATCCCAACTTTACTGTTATTTAAGAACGGTGAATTAGCGGCGACTAAAGTTGGCGCACTGTCTAAAACTCAATTAAAAGAGTTTATCGACGCACAAATCTAATTTGTTGTCGCTATGAGTGACCTCCGGCACAAGCTTTAATTAATTGTGCCGGAATACCCCTAAATTTCTGGACGCCCCGCTTTGTTAGTGCTACTTTAATAACCAGATTCTTTCTAACTAAACCACTTCTCGCTCGTCAATCACTATCCTGAATCACAAACTTTACTGATTGATCGCGGTAAGCTTTGTCGCGTAACACAAGATCCCCAACATGAACTTAACTGAATTAAAAGACACGCCGATATCCGACCTAGTCTCGCTAGCCGAAAATATGAAACTCGAAAATATGGCCCGTGCTCGCAAGCAGGACATTATTTTCTCTATTCTTAAAGCCCACGCCAAAAGTGGCGAAGACATTTTCGGTGGCGGTGTATTAGAAATACTCCAAGACGGATTCGGTTTCTTACGTAGTGCAGATGGATCTTATTTAGCTGGCCCAGATGACATTTATGTGTCACCAAGCCAAATTCGCCGCTTTAACATGCGAACGGGCGACACTATTTTTGGTAAGATTCGCCCACCGAAAGAAGGTGAACGTTATTTTGCCCTGCTAAAAGTTAACGAAGTTAACTTTGATAAACCAGAAAACTCTCGCAACAAAATCCTCTTTGAAAACTTAACCCCACTCCACGCAGAAGAACGTATGCGCATGGAGCGTGGTAATGGCTCTACTGAAGACATCACTGCCCGTATTTTGGATTTATGCTCGCCGATCGGTAAGGGGCAACGTGGTCTGATCGTTGCGCCACCAAAAGCGGGTAAAACCCTATTACTGCAAAACATTGCTCAGTCAATCACCTACAACAACCCTGAAGTGGTGTTGATGGTGCTGCTGATCGATGAACGCCCAGAAGAAGTGACCGAGATGCAACGCCTAGTTCAAGGCGAGGTGATTGCATCAACCTTCGACGAACCAGCTAGCCGTCATGTGCAAGTGGCTGAAATGGTCATTGAAAAAGCCAAGCGTTTAGTTGAACACAAGAAAGACGTCGTGATCCTGCTCGACTCTATCACTCGTTTAGCCCGCGCCTACAACACTGTTATCCCTTCATCGGGCAAAGTGTTAACTGGTGGTGTGGACGCTAACGCCCTGCACCGTCCTAAGCGCTTCTTCGGTGCGGCTCGTAACATCGAAAACGGCGGCAGCTTAACCATTATCGCTACCGCACTGGTTGATACCGGTTCTAAGATGGACGAAGTGATTTACGAAGAGTTTAAAGGTACTGGTAACCAAGAACTTCATCTGTCTCGTAAAGCCGCTGAAAAACGCGTATTCCCAGCGATTGACTTCAACCGCAGTGGTACTCGTCGCGAAGAAAAACTGACGACGCCTGATGAGCTGCAAAAGATGTGGATCCTGCGTAAGATCTTAAATCCAATGGATGAAGTCAGCGCAATGGAATTCCTGATCGATAAACTGGCGATGACTAAGACCAACGAAGAATTCTTCACCGCGATGAAACGCGCTAAGTCTTAATTCGAGATTCATCTTCCATAAAAAAGCCGCTAAATGCGGCTTTTTTATTGCCCTTTGTAAGCCATGTAACATACGAGCCTCCCGACATTAAACAGCCTTTAACGGGTAACAGCCTTCGCAATTTCATCACTAAATATCAATGCTTTGGGTAAGGAGTACATTCAACTTGCATGTAAACAGCGTTTAAGATTTAAGGTACGCCGCCAAGGCTCGGCTTAAGGTTTGGGTCTGTTGCCTAAGCATTTCGCGTAGTAGCAGCACGACGGGAGTCACATGTTCGCGCCCAGGACACACTAAATATAGATTAACCGCCTCACCTCGATATTCGGGGAGTAAGGGAACAAGGCGCCTCGCCATAATATCTTCCGCCAGATCTAGGCTCGATTTAAATACTAAGCCCTTCCCTGCAACCGCCCAGCGGCGAGCGATTTCCGCATCATTCGCGCTGCGATTCCCCGTCACGCGGATTTTAAATTCTTGCCCATCGCGTTCGAATTGCCATTGGTCATGGGTTCTATCATCTAACTTATAAAACAAGCAATTATGTTGCGTTAGCTGCTCTAAGGTTTCGGGTTTACCAAACCTTGCTAGATATTCAGGCGAGGCACATAACACTCTGTCTACAGAACAAATCGGGAAGGCGACCTGATTAGAATCCTGCGGCTTACCGTAACGCACCGCCACATCTATTTTATCGTGGTAAAAACTGCTGATATTGTCGCCCAAATGCAAGCGCACCTGCAGCTGCGGAAAATCTAAGAGGAAGTCATCGAGCCAAGGGACGAATAGGTTACGTCCAAAGTCGGATGAAACCGACAGGCTCAAGGTGCCAGAGATCTTGCCCTTATCACTGGCTATAGCCTGCTCTCCTAATGCGAGATCACTTAAGGCTCGGCGGCAATGAATAAGGTAACGTTCCCCCTGCGCCGTTAACCTAAGGCTTCGAGTCGTGCGCACAAACAGACTGCTATCAAGCTGTTTTTCAAGGCGTTTAATCGCTGCACTTGCCGACGCCGCAGAGAGTTCCATTTCGGCTGCAGCTGCAGAAATACTGCCGCAATCGGCGACGCGAACAAATAATGCGAGATCATTAAGCAGCATGATTATCAAATTTCCTTTGAAAAAATTACAAACTTTACCCCGTTTATCTTGGAGTTAATATTCCACACAATGACTCCCTATGACAAGTAACAGACACGCGTCGCCAAACGAGGAATTGACATGAAAGCCATTGGTTACCAAACCGCTGGGGCAATTAGCGCACCCAATGCATTAGAAAACATCACACTCGCCGAACCTACACCACAAGGCTTTGATCTTTTAGTCGAAGTCAAAGCGATTTCCGTCAATCCCGTCGATACTAAAGTTCGCACATCGCGCTCGGCACCTACGGGGGAATATAAAATCCTCGGTTGGGATGCCGTCGGTGTCGTTAAAGCCGTTGGGGACAAAGTCAGCCTGTTTAAGGTAGGTGATGAGGTCTGGTATGCCGGCGATATTAGCCGCAGCGGCAGCTATGCCGAATATCAGTTAGTAGATGAGCGAATAGTGGGTCACAAACCTAAAACCTTAAGCAACGCTCAAGCTGCCGCCCTGCCCTTAACCAGTATCACAGCTTGGGAGTTATTGTTTGATCGCTTAGGATTGCCCAAAGATGGTTCTGCCAGCGATGCGCGAATTTTGATTATTGGCGCGGCAGGCGGTGTCGGCTCCATCATCACTCAGCTTGCAGTCAAACTCACTGGCGCGGAGTTGATTGGCACGGCATCACGCCAAGAATCAGCAGCTTGGGTTAAAAACTTAGGTGCCGATGCGGTCATTAATCACAACAAGCCTCTCTCGGACGAACTGGCTCAATTGGATATTGCCGATGTTACCCATGTGATTAGCCTAACCCAAACCGATAAACACTTTGACGAAATCGTAAAAGTACTCAGACCTCAAGGAAAACTGGCGCTGATTGACGATCCTGTCGGTCCCTTAGATGTGATGAAGCTTAAGCGTAAAAGCCTGTCGCTACACTGGGAGCTAATGTTTACCCGTAGCCTATATCAAACTGAGGACATGATTGCCCAACATCATCTGCTCAATCGTATCGCCGAACTTATCGATGCGGACACACTTCAAAGCACCTTTGGTGAACATTACGGCACTATCAATGCAGAGAATTTGCTTAAAGCCCATGCACAAATAGAGTCGGGTAAAGCGATTGGAAAAATTGTATTAGAAGGATTTAACCAATGAAAATTACAGTTTTTGCGCAAATCCAAGCGCATTCAGGCCAAAGCGATGCGTTGTTTAGGGTACTCAAACAGTTAGTGAGGGATACCCACACAGAGGCAGGTTGCATTGAATACACTCTACATAATGCCTTAGATGATGCTAATCAGTTTTGGGTGTATGAAGTGTGGCAATCCCAAGCGGCGCTCGATGCACATATGGCAAGTCCGCACTTTAATACTTTTTTAGCGGCCTCAGAGGCATTAGTTAAGCAGGTTGATATTCATAAGACGTATGCCTGTTGAGAACCCCACAAAAAAGCGCCTACAAAGGCGCTTTTACTTGTAAATCAAACAGCTAATCGATATTACACCAGTGTCATCGCCATTTTACGGCGTAGATAGGCAATCTGCTGCATATGGGGTAAATCTTTCGGGCAGTTGTCTTGGCAGCCGAGCAGGGTCATACAGCCGAACACCCCGTCCTGATTACCAATCACATGGTAAAAGTCCTCAGCCGTACGTGCATCGCGGCTATCGAGTTCGAAACGAGCGATTTTCATCATGCCCACCGCACCGACAAAGGTCTCACGCATTTGTTTAGTCGCACAGGCAGATACGCAAACTCCACACTCGACGCAACGTTCTAATTCATAGAGCCGCGCAGCTTCCTCTGGCGCCATCGGCTCTTCGAGGCGATGGATGCTGATATCGTTAGCCTTAGGATGTAACCATAGCTTTAAGCGTTCGGCGAGTTCGCGCATAAATTTACCTGTATTCACCGATAAATCACCAATTAATTCAAAGCCAGGTAGCGGCATCAGGGTGATTTCGCCTTTAGGATACTTGGCCGTTAAGGTTCGGCAAGCCAAGGTTGGGAAACCATTGATCACCATAGCACAACTGCCACAGATCCCGGCACGACACACAAAGTCAAACTGCAACGAAGTGTCTTGCTCTTCTCTCAACTTATTGAGCGCGATGAATACCGTCATCCCCGGCGTTTCGGTCAGCTGATAACGCACCATCTTCGGCTTATCGTTTGGCTCCTGTGGATCATAACGAAAAATATTAAAGGTTAGCTGGCGACCTTGGCTCATTATGATTTTTCTCCTAGCGCATTGGCTGATGGTCTTTGTAAGGTATCACTTAAACGTTCATTTTTAGCTTGAAGGCTCGGCGGCAGCTCAAAGGGCATTAGTGCCGCTTGGCGCTGATAACGGTCGGCATCTTCACCAAGCCCAGCCAAAATCTCGGCAATTTGTTGCTCACGCTTGGCGGTATCTGGGTGGGCAATCGCATTATCGATACCATAACCCCGGTATCCAGGCGGCAGCTCCATCTTCATCACATCCAGCGGCTCGTAGCTTAAAACAGGTGCTAAGGCATCGGCATCGGGCCAACTTGCTAGGGTACGGTTGAGCCAGTCTCTGTCATTACGCTGCGGATAATCCTCACGGGCGTGGGCACCTCGGCTCTCGGTACGAGCCGCCGCGCCACAGGCTACCGTTAGCGCCACCTTCAGCATACGCTTCACCCTTAATGCTTCGACCAGCTCTGGATTGGCGTGACGCTTTTTGCACTTAATCCCGAGTTTACGTGAGCGTTCAAGCAAGGCTTTTAGCTCAGTCACTGCTTTATCAAGCTCAGGGCCATTACGGAAAATCCCCACGTAATCCATCATAATCCGCTGCATTTCGCGCTTCAGCTCGAAGGGGCTTTCGTGGCCCTCGCCATCGACTAAGGTATCGATTTCAGTCTGCACCTGCCGCATAAACTTTTCGGCTAGCTTAGTGTCGATCTCAAGGCTGTTATTCTCACAAAAATCAGCTACATATTTGCCGATAATCATACCGCCGACCACGGTTTCGGCGAGCGAATTGCCGCCTAAGCGGTTGAAGCCATGCATATCCCAACAGGCGGCTTCGCCCACGCTGAATAAGCCCTTGAGCTGAGGGCTCTCGCCCGTGGCTTTAGTGCGGATCCCGCCCATGGAGTAATGCTGTGTGGGCCGCACGGGGATCCAATCCTTAGCTGGGTCGATACCGAGGAAGTTCTCGCAAATCTCTTGAACTTCACGCAAGTTGGTTTCGATATGTTTGCGCCCAAGCAGGGTGATATCGAGCCATAAATGTGGGCCATAGGGACTATCCACGCCCTTACCTTTACGCATATGTTCGGTCATGCGACGAGATACCACGTCCCGTGACGCTAGCTCTTTCTTTTCAGGTTCATAGTCCGGCATAAAACGGTAGCCGTCTTTATCCCGCAGTAAACCGCCGTCACCACGGCAACCCTCAGTGGTCAAAATCCCCACGGGCACAATCGCTGTTGGGTGGAATTGCACTGCCTCCATATTACCAAGGGTCGCGACCCCCGTTTCGAGCGCCAGCGCCTGACCTATCCCCTCGCAAATAATCGCATTGGTTGAGACTTCATAAATGCGGCCATAACCGCCAGTGGCAATGGTGGTTGATTTAGCAACGTAGGCACGCAGTTCGCCCGTGATTAAACAGCGGGCAATGGCACCGTGACAGCGTTGACCATCGTGGATTATTGCCAGCGCTTCGACGCGCTCATGGACGGGAATATCCATTGAAATCGCTTTGTTATCCATGGCATAGAGTAAAGAGTGGCCGGTACCGTCGGCGGTGTAGCAGGTGCGCCATTTTTTGGTACCGCCAAAGTCGCGGGCATTGATCAACCCATGAGCCTCTTCTGCTTCCTGCAGTGTGACTTTTTGGGCATTAACAATCACTTCCCTTGGGCCTGCGGTCACACGAGTCCAAGGCACGCCCCAGTTGGCTAATTCACGCACCGCCTTAGGCGCACAATGGGCGAACATTCTGGCGACTTCTTGATCGCAGCCCCAGTCAGATCCTTTTACTGTGTCCTGAAAGTGCACGTCTTCATCATCGCCCATGCCTTTGACGGCATTGCCAAGACTTGCCTGCATTCCCCCCTGCGCTGCGGCGGAGTGAGAACGTTTGGCAGGAATAAGCGATAAGACTAAGGTATCGAGCCCACGCTCTTTAGAGGCAATGGCCACTCTCAGGCCTGCCAATCCGGCACCAACCACTAATGAATCGGTATAAATCAGTTTCACGCCTGCTCCTTAACGGGTACTGCTGTTATTGTTTTGGGACAACACTCTTTTATTTATCTCGCTCAACTCGCGTGGGGTAAAAATGCCAGTAATGACGCAATCCCTACGGTGACAAAAGCGACACTCACAATGGTTTTGATCTTACGTAAACGGCTGCGACTATTGAGATCCCGCGCTGCGCCCCACTTAAGTGCCACGCGGTAAATACCAATGGCAGCATGTAATTCCACCGTCAGCAATAAGGGCAGATACACCATCCACACCCCCTGATTCCAAATTCGATCGGCACTGCCTTGCGGGCCAATGGTTTCTGGGGCCGAACCGATAAGCCACAGATGCACAGGCAACAACAACAGGATCACCACGCCAGTTATGGCTTGCCAGCGCCACAATCGCGTATCACTGTGATTGATTACTTGCATCTGTTGTCGCAGCGCCCTTTGTTGCCGCAAGCTCATGGGCAACTTCTGCAGCGCCACAATCACATGCACAAGGGCTAAGGCGGCAATGCCGATGGCGATACAAGTCACCACCCAGGGGTAGCCATGACCATCACTGGAGAGAAAACTCAGCTCCATAGTGCGAGCCACCCAGCTCATGGCATCGCCACCCAACAAAATGGACGACACCAACACTAAGTGAGTCCATAAAAACACTGCCAGAATGACACCAGACAAACTCTGGCTTAAATCCAGCCACGCACTCCATTTTTTTATACTTAGTTTGATTGCCATTGTTTTCGCCTCGTGCCGCAGGCTCTAGTGAGCCAAGCTCATTAAGTTATCCTCGAAAATTACTATCGCTCACAAATCCATCAAAAAACCTGAGTTAGATCAACTAGGAGGCGAATAATTAATCGAATGCTTAAATATTAGCAGCGAAACAAAATCCTGCTGCGCCCAATTCCTTCATGGGATGACGCAGCAGTAGGGTTTCACATCAATGTGGTACATAGGGCTGCACAGGCAGACTCAGCTCACTACCGATAAACATATAGGAGACTAAGCTGGCAGAGCCTAGGCATAACAAATAGATAATCAAGATCTTAGCGAGTTTACGTAAGCCTGAGCGCTGGGTCGTGATGCCCCACTTAACCGCCACCCGGTATAAGCCGATCATGGCGTGGATAACGACCGCTGGCAGCAATAAGGCGTAGAGCAACCAAGCATTATCGAGATAGACACGTTTGGCCGATAAATGCGGACCAATTTCAGGATTTAAGATCATGGTAAAGAGGTGCACTGGCACGAGGAAAAACAAAATAAAACCCGTGATTAACTGCCAAAACCAAGCATGGGTATCGCGGTGTTTAATGCCACCTAAATGTGAGCGCAACGCTCGCCACTGCCCAAGCTGCGCCGGAAATCGTCTAAGGGCAACGGCGGCGTGCAAGATGACGACTAATAGCATAAATACAGAGAAAACTTTGGTAACTACTGGAAATCCATGGCCAGTATTACTAAACATGCCACCTTCGAGCAACTGCACCACATGGTAAAAAGCCTCTTTACCGAGCAAAATGCTCGACTCAAAATGCATATGCAGCAACAGAAAGCAGCCCAACATAATACCAGTCGCGCTCTGTAATCTGTCAGCCTTAGCCGACCAAGGGTGACCTATCCCCTGTGTTTTCACGCTAGTGTGAACGCGCGTTACGCTTGTCATCTTGCTTTTACCCTTTAATGGTTTGTTGACGCCTCTTTGCAAACTACACCATAGCAGCAACAAAATACGCGGCTGAACGTCACAGATTTAAATCGTGAGGCAACTCACGGGACAAGCGTCAACTCTTAGAAGAGGATCACAAAAAAGCCGCAAAAACTAAACAAAGGTAAAACCAATTAACCATTATAATTCATGGCTTTATATTAAAAATCAAAACAGAGGGTTCGATTTTGCGTACAACCCAAAGATGACAAGCTAACTCCTTGTCCATGTTGAAATAAACCTCAATTCCTACCGTAAATCCCCCTGATTGTTAGCGCGAATTCCTCAACACACCAAAACACAGTTACTGGTGTTAAATTGCCACCGAATTCTGCAAATTAGCGCGGTTTGGGTATACAATAGCGCAATATTTTTTAAACCTAGCCACAGGATTTTACCCATGCCTTGGATCCAACTTCGCATTAACACCAACAGTGATGATGCTGAAACCATCAGCGACTTACTTATGGAAGAAGGCGCCGTTTCTATTACCTTTGAAGATGGTAAAGACACCCCGATTTTTGAGCCTAAACTGGGCGAAACCCCTCTGTGGCAAGATACCGTAGTTGTTGCCCTATTCGAGGCTGACACGGATTTAGCACCGACTATTGAGATACTGAAAACCCTGCCGTTTTTAGGTGAAAGCTTCAGCCACAAAATCGAGCAAATTGAAGACAAAGACTGGGTTCGCGAGTGGATGGATAACTACCACCCAATCCAATTTGGTAAACGCCTGTGGATTTGCCCAAGCTGGCGTGAAGTCCCCGATCCAAGCGCAGTGAACGTGATCTTAGATCCGGGTCTGGCCTTCGGCACAGGCACCCACCCCACAACGGCGCTGTGTTTAGAATGGCTAGATAGCTTAGATCTCAGCAACGAAGAAGTAATCGACTTTGGCTGCGGCTCAGGCATTCTCGCCGTGGCAGCGCTGAAACTGGGCGCGAAAAAGGTCACAGGTATCGATATCGACTATCAAGCCATCGAAGCCTCTAAAGCCAATGCCGAGCGTAACGATGTTGCCGACCAATTGGCGCTGTACCTTCCCGAAGACCAACCCGCCGATCTTAAGGCCGATGTGTTAGTTGCCAATATTCTCGCAGGCCCACTGCGTGAACTTGCCCCACTTATCGCCGAGCGCGTCAAATCTGGTGGTAAATTAGCCCTCTCTGGACTGCTTAAAGAGCAAGCGAAAGAAATCTCTGACTTCTATAGCCAATGGTTCGACATGGACGAAGCGGCTCACAAAGAAGATTGGAGCCGCTTGACAGGTAAGCGCAAATAACGCTAAAGGGGTGGCGCAACATGCGCCACCACTGGCTTAGGCTTATTTTGTCGATGACTTCTCAAGGCTAAAAAGTCAAGAAAAAAAATTGCTCCTAGGTCATTTATTGACCTTTTCACGGCCAATAAAAAGGGCTACTATAGCGCCCCTTTGAAGAGCTAAGGTGAAACAGTAAATGCAGATTGGACCCTATCAACTGAAGAATCAGCTGATCGTGGCACCAATGGCAGGTGTCACCGACCAAGCTTTCCGTAATCTCTGCCTTCGTTATGGTGCTGCCTTAGCGGTGTCGGAGATGCTTTCATCGAATCCTGAAGTTTGGGACACAGATAAGAGCCGCCAGCGTATGACGCATTCCGGCGAGGAAGGTATTCGCTCAGTGCAAATTGCAGGTGCAGATCCAGAGTTAATGGCGCAGGCCGCCCAGTTCAACGTCGAACAAGGTGCCCACATCATTGATATCAACATGGGATGCCCAGCAAAAAAAGTGAATAAAAAGCTGGCCGGTTCTGCCCTAATGCAAAACCCACCCTTAGTGAAAGAAATTTTACAAGCCGTGGTCGCTGCAGTAACGGTACCTGTCACGTTAAAGATTCGCACAGGCTGGGAGCCTGAACACAGGAACGGTGTTCAAATCGCCCAGATTGCTGAGGATTGTGGTATCGCCTCGCTCGCCGTTCACGGCCGCACGAGACAATGCATGTACAGAGGCAACGCCGAGTACGACACCATCAAGGCAATTAAACAGAATGTCTCGATTCCTGTTGTCGCGAATGGGGATGTCGACAGTCCGGAGAAAGCCCGCTTCGTGCTGGACTATACCGGTGTCGATGCTCTGATGATAGGACGGGGTGCTCAAGGACGGCCTTGGATTTTCAGAGAAATCCAGCACTACTTGGACACGGGTAATAAGCTAGCGCCCATTGAGGTGGCTGAACAGCGTCAAGTGATGCTGGAACACCTCACCAAACTTTATGATTTGTATGGTGAATATAAGGGTATCCGCTTCGCCAGAAAGCATATTGGATGGTACCTAGACCAAGAGGATCAGCGCCAGTTCCGGGCTGACTTTAATCAGCTGGAAACCGCTGCAGAACAGTATTCCCTAGTGGAATATTATTTTGATGAATTAGTACAGAATTAATAAAGAGCAGAATAGAATGTTTGATCAGACAACTAACACAGAAGTTCACCAGCTTACCGTTGGCAAAATCGAAACCGCAAACGGCACTATCAAGCCCCAGTTATTACGTGACGCCGTTAAGCGTGCCGTAACTAACTTCTTCGCACAGTTGGACGGTCAGGAAGCACAAGAAGTGTACGAAATGGTGCTAAGTGAAGTTGAAGCACCTCTGCTTGACATCATCATGCAACACACTCGCGGCAACCAAACCCGCGCAGCAAACATGCTAGGTATCAACCGTGGTACTCTGCGTAAAAAATTAAAGAAATACGGCATGAACTAATCCGCAAGGATTAAGCTGTTGTATTAAAAAGGCGAGTCAGCAATGACTCGCCTTTTTGCTTTATTTATTACTAACCTTTCCGTTTAACGCAAGCAACAAACTTAGCGACTCGATTGAACCCATATCGCCGCTACCCCACTACTCCCTTAGAGATATTTCACAGCATAAAATGTGATATGTCCGACTAATTTAGTCAGGATTTATTGCACCCAACAAAAGATGCAAATATTATGCATGTAAAATTATTCTCGCTTTGGAGTGTTGCTATGTTATCTGCCAATCTCTCGTCTGGAACCCAAGTTGAAGAACCATCAATCTCCCCATGGCTTGAACGTAAAGTAGGTGAGTTAGTCGCGGAGGATTTTCGTCGCGCCCACGTATTTAGCCAATTTGGTATTGATTTCTGCTGCGGGGGCGGTCGAGCACTCGCCAATGCCTGCGAGCGAGCAGAGGCCAATCCTGAACAGGTCGTCGCCGCACTTGAGGCTGTTTCCCACTCGGGAGCCAAAGAAGATGAACTCAATCAATTGCCACTCGACCAGTTAATCGATTATATCGAGCGCACCCACCATCAATACGTTCGCGCTAAGGCGCCGTTATTGCTCGAATACTCAGAGAAAATGGTACGCGCCCATGGTGAGCATTATGCGGAGATAGTTCCCTTCGCTGGCTGGGTGCGTGCCTTAATTGAAGACTTAATACCGCATTTGATGAAGGAAGAAAATATCCTCTTCCCGGCGATCCGCGCCATGAGCCAAGGTGAACAAGTGCAAGGTTGTTTTGGCCATATAGGCAACCCTATCAATGCGATGCAATATGAGCACGAAGAAGCTGGGCAAATTTTGCAAAAATTACACGAGTTAACCAACGATTTTACGCCGCCGGAATATGCCTGCACCACATGGCGCGTCTGTTACGCGACTCTGGTCGAATTTGAGGCAGACTTGCACCGACACATCCACCTAGAGAACAATATTCTCTTCCCTAAGGCGCTACAACTCGCCTCATAAACAAGGTTGATTAACACAAGGGCCAGCTCAATTGCTGGCCTTTGTGATTTTAGAGTGTTACAAAAAGTGGTGTGCTACGCAAGGAGCCGCCGCCATGACATACCCAACATTCGCACTCGATGATATTGGTTCACTGCATGAATCCGCCCAAGTGGAGTTTAAACTCGCGCAGGGCCGCGATGGCCAAGGTCAACTCCCCGAAGATATTTGGGCGACCTATAGCTCCTTCGCCAATACCTTAGGTGGAGAAATTATCCTCGGCGTGCGTGAAGAACATCGTCATTTCACCATTGAAGGCATCCCCAATCCCCTGCCCGTGTTGCAGGAATTTTGGGAAATTCTCGATGACCCCAGCTGCACTAGCCATAATATTCTGGCGATTTCTGATGTGCAGCTAATTGAGATTATGAATAAAAAGCTGATAAGAATTCGTGTACCGCTCGCGCCTGAGCACCTAAAACCTATTTTTATCGGCACTGATGCTTACACAGGTACTTATTTTCGTGTTGGGGATGCCGACATGCATGCCAGCCGAAGACAAGTCACGCAAATGCTGCGCCGCGCCCATCATTGCACCAAGCAACTCAAGGCGCGTTAAGGCATTAAAAGCCTGCGAGTAAATATCCACCCATAGCGGCAATCGCCACGCCCGATATCCGCATTAAGCTGCGTTGCCCCGTCAGGCGCTGCATGCCTAATCCTAACATGACCCCGCCAAGATGAATGACCGCGGTACCAAACAAGAAACCAAAGGCATAGAGTACGGGGCTCGCAAGTTCGGGCATTTCCATACCATGGGCATGCCCGTGGAAAATCGCAAACACGCCCACAAAGGCCATGGCAAACAACAGCGGAAGTTGGCGGTCGAAGGCTATCGCCAGCCCAAGCAATAAGACAGATAGCGCAATGCCAATTTCGACAAAGGGAACTGGAATCGCATTAAGACCTAAAATGCCACCCACCAACATGAAACACACAAAGGCTAAGGGCACAGTCCAAATAGCGCGGCCGCCCAATTGAGTACTGAGCATACCCACACTCAACATGGCGAGGAGATGATCAAAGCCTAACACTGGATGGTTAAAACCCGCCATAAAACCACCGCCGGAGTGGATTTCATGCGCCGAAGCTGGAGCAATAAACGATAGACTAAAAAGGAGAAAAAGACTTAAACGCACCATAGCAGTTCCTTGTCGATGATGGCGTAGCAACCTGGTAAAATGATGATGAATACTCTACGGTAAAGCCGTGAAACAGTCTTTGATCCTTATCACCTTAAGCTAGCGCTTAATTTCGCCGAGTGACATCACTCAAGTCCACTTGAGCCAAGTTAAGGCAGCAACATCTCTAATAGCGCATCTAGGGTCGCAATTTCCATATGGGGCAAGAGTGCAGCTATCGGCAGCGACGCCACTCGGCCAAAACTCGGGTTGAGCCAGACAGACTGGCACCCCGCCAAACGCGCACCGCGAACATCGGCATTCATACTATCACCCACGTGCAGCAGTTCGTCTAAGCCGATATCTAACCTTTCACAGGCCTGTGAAAACATATCTTTAGCAGGCTTCATCCGCACACCACTGCCAGGATGCAGCACAAATTCGAACACGTCACTCAAGCCAATACGCTCTGCGTCCACATTGCCATTGGTGATACCAATCAACCGAAAATGGGCCGATAAGCGCGTGAGCAGCGCCAAGACTTCGTCTGAAACCTGAAAATGGCTGCGATGAAAATAAAAACAATCCAAACCTTCCTGCGCGCCCCGTTTCGCCTCCGATTCACTATAGCCGAGTAATGACAGGCCCTTATGTAAGGTCGCGATTCTCGCCGCTGAAGTGTCATGGGCTAGCGCTGGATTTTGTTGTATCAGCTGTAACTTGAGCAGTCGCCATTGCTGTGGCAGCCAAGCTTGTGTCAGCGGAAATGCCTGATGCAAAAACTGAGTTAGCTCGGCTTCGGCATTAAGAATATGAGGCTCGTTATCGTATAGGGTATCGTCGAGATCGAAACTAATCGCGCGAATATTCTGGGGTCTAAGATAACAACGCATTATTTATCCTGTTGTTTTTTCGCTCTAGGATGGGCGTTATCATACACCTTAGCTAAGTGTTGGAAATCTAAACTGGTATAAATTTGCGTGGTAGACAGATTTTCATGGCCTAATAATTCCTGCACCGCACGTAAATCGGCACTGGATTCCAGCATGTGCGTCGCAAAGGAATGGCGTAATTTATGGGGATGCACCCGCATAGAAAGTGCCTGCTCCTGCCCCCATTTACTCATGCGCGCTTGGATGCTGCGATGGGACAAACGCTTGCCCTTCTCGGTGACAAACAATGCGTTATCTTCACAGGGGATTTGCTTGCGGCACTTGAGCCAAGCATCTATGGCCTCAAGCGCATAACGCCCAACGGGGACAATTCGCTCTTTGTTGCCTTTGCCTAAGACGCGCACTTCATGCTGGTCGTATTGCACACTGGATAAATCCAGCGCCGCCAGTTCTGCCAAACGCAATCCACTGGAGTAGAACAGCTCCATAATGGCTTTATCACGTAGGGTTAGCGGATCATTACCCTCAATCGCGAGCAGATGCGAGATAGAATCGACGTCGATATTCTTCGGTAATGGTTTGGCTTGTTTGGGCGCGCTCAGTCCATTAGCAGGATTGAGTTCAATCACGCCTGAGCGTAATAAAAACTCTCCCCACTGTTTAATGGCCGACAACCACAATGATAGCGAGCGTGGGCTTAAGCCCTTGCGGTGCAGCTTAGCAAGCACCTGTTGCCAATGCTCACGGCCCACATTGAGCAGATCAACGCCCTCTGGCAGTAACTCGCTTCCCCGCTGCAATTCGTACATATAATTGCGAACCGTATGCGCCGACAACTGGCGCTCAGACTGCATATAGGTTTCAAACTGCTGCAAATAGGACTGACACTGCGGGGTCATCTCCATCTCCTCATCATTAGGGAATTGAGGCAAGGCGAACCATATACCTTAAAGTTTGGCCAGCATATGTGCGAGTAATCGGCGCAATTGTTCGAGCAACATATTGTCCATATCGGGGTGGAAGTGCGCCGCATCTTGGCTAGCAACGGCAAAAATCATCGGAATTTCATCGGCTAACTTCACTAACGCGACTGAGCCCACTTCGCTACCAAACAGGCGTTTAGCTTCCTGCTGAGTTAAGCGGCCAAAGTAGTAATCCTTACGCAGACGCTGCGCCCAAATCGCTTTCATCTCAACATCGGCATCTAACACACTGATCAGGCGCACATGGGTAAAATTAAACTGCGTCTTTAAACTATCGGCTAATACTTCTTTAAGGGATTCTAAATTAACGCAATTGAGCAACTTAAAAGACAGCTCG
>NZ_JBKEDJ010000080.1:0-23190 GCF_047975355.1 Shewanella sp.
CCGTTAATCCCGCCACCGCCGTCGCCGATAAAAACCAGCCCGACAGCGACAATAAACCAATCCCCGCCATAAGTGTGGTTAAGGTGAGCACAAGCCCAACAGCCCTCATTAACCATTGGTGGGAGAACAACCGAATAAAGGGAAGGAGAATTTTCATTGTGCGGCTCCCTCGGTTGTCCCTAACGCGATATCGCTGTGGCTATCGGGCATGGGTGATTCCAGCCCAATATCGGCTACTGATTCAGTATTTTCATGCAACATAGTTTGGAATAACCCCGCCTCAGTAGACTGCGTCGCAAAATCCCCCCGCTGGACAATCTTGCCTTTATCGAGCACCAGGATGGACGACATATGGTCCAGCTGATCGACCCTGTGGGTCACCATAATACCCATCTTACCCGCCATCGCCGCTTTTAAGGTGAGGCTGACGAGTTGCTCGCTGACGCTGTCTAAACTCGCCGTCGGTTCGTCGAGAATAAATACCTGCGACTCCTGCCCTAATGCCCGTGCAAGCGCAATACGCTGCGCCTGCCCGACCGATAAGGTCGATGACTGCTCACCGATAGGCGTGGCTAAACCAAGGGGTTGGCTGCGGACAAACTCATGAATATTGGCCTGCTCCAGCAATTGCCAAACCTGCTCATCCGTCATTTCAGGATTGGCTAAGGCGACGTTTTCCCGCACTGTGCCATGGAATAACTGCGGCTCTTGCCCAAGCCATGCTAACTGTTGTCGCCAATGGGCAAGGTCGAGGCCTGCTAGCTCAACGCCATCGATTAACAGCTTGCCTTTATAGGGCAAAAACCCTAGTAAAGCATTGAGTAAACTGGTTTTACCTGCGCCACTTGGGCCAACCAGAGCCAAGTGTTCGCCCTGCTTCAACTCAAAACTGATGGGGCCGAGCAAACGACTGCCATCGGTACTAAAGACTTCCAGATCTTTAACACTAAGGTGAGTCAGCTTATCGAGTCGCGTTTGCTGCCCTAGCTTGTCCTGCGCAGAACTCGGTTCAGAACCCGACTCTGGCTCAGGATGCTCCAGCAGTGTCATCAATGCTTGGGCAGCGCCAATCGCCTGCGCTTTAGCGTGATAGTGAGTGCCCATATCCCTAAGAGGCTGATAAAACTCAGGCGCCAAAATTAAGATAAATAAGCCGACAAACAGGCTAAAAGGTAAGCCTTCATTCGCATTAGGCCCAAGTTGAGCGTGCGCGCCATAGTAACCAAAATCGAGGTGACCTAAATAACTGAAACCAAAGTAAACCGCTAATACGGCAATCGATACCGCGGCAAAAAACTCCAGTACCGCCGAACTTAAAAAGGCCATGCGCAGCACTGACATAGTACGGCTACGGAACTCCTCCGAGGCTTTTTCGATAACCTTAAGTTCAGCATCCCCCCTATGGAACAGTTTTAAGGTCGCAAGCCCTTTTAATCTATCCATAAAATGGCCGCTTAATCTGGCTAAGGCATTGAAGTTTTTACGGTTGGCATCGGCCGCGCCCATACCGACGAGGATCATAAACAGCGGGATAAGTGGCGCGGTTAACAGCAAAATCAGCCCCGCCGCCCAGTTGATAGGAAACACGGCGATGAGGATCAATAAGGGGATCACGCCAGCAAGGGTCATTTGCGGTAAATAACGGGCATAAAAATCTTGTAAATCTTCCACTTGCTCTAAAACTATGCTCGCCCAACTGCCTGCGGGTTTACCTTTAATAAACGCAGGCCCTAGCCGAGTTAACTTATCCATTACCGCACCGCGGATCTGTTGGCGTAAGCGCTTACCCGCTTCAAAACTGGCGCGCTCGCGGCCATAGGCGAGTAAGGCTCGCAGCAACATTAAGCCAATCAAGGCCATAAAATGTGGCAGATAATCGCTCGCACCTACAGCAGGCTGGATTGGCGTGCTATTCGCTCCCTCAGTCAAAGCCTGCAAGGCATTGCCAACGATGACGCCATCGAGGAGTGTGGCTATCAGATAAGCCTGTGCTATCAATGCAATAGCACTTAACATTCCACACCATACGGAGAGCTTAACAAACCAGCCACAGGCTTTTTTTTGCGACTTGAGCCAAACGAGAAGGGACTTTTCTAACGACTTATCCATGGTGCTCCAACAGAAACTAGCAAAGCAGTAGGTTGTAGAAATAGGCTAAACACTGAATCCCCCCGAGGGGCTTGCAAGTGTTGAAAAGGTTCGATAGGGACGCAGTATCGCAGGCATCCAAGGCAGATGAAACCTTAGCGGAAGCTTTTGTTAGCCTATTCACAAAAATGAGATAAAGATCAATAAATTCCCAAAGTACGGGAACCCAGAGCTGATTCTCGTCGCCAGCTTAATCAATCGGCCTTAATTATTGCTGAGCGCCGTATTTGACTAACACATGCCAGAGCAGCTTGAGCTCGTGTGCCACCTGAGCGCGGTTCCCCCGGTCGCGCCAATGTTGGGGCGAATGGTATAAATCCCGCGCCGCCACGCCAATGGCATAGGCATCGACACGCTCGTCGATAGCAATGCGACTCGCCAAAGATGGCATAGTCGGTCCACGGAAATCACTGGGGATCTGCGCCGTGTGCAGGCTAAAACCATTATGATATTGCAGCTCGATATCATAGCGATCACAGAGCTTGCTCAAGGTAGCACCGATTTCAGTCCCTTTAAAACTAGGATCTGCCACCAGCATGGCAATGTCTTCATCGAGGGACACATCACCGTGGATCTGCGCCTCAATATAATGGTCGAGATTGTTCGACATCGGCCGTTCAAAGCGCGATAGCAAGGAGGAGTTCAGTTGATGCGCCAAATATTGGATCACGTTGAGCGGTTTAAAATCCACTTTACCCAAGGCATAGTGGCGCTCAAAACTCTCGGTGAGCAGCGCCGCTAATACATCATCAAAGCAGGATAAAGTGCCCTTTTCCTTCGGGTTACGGTAGGAATCTAAATAAGTGAACGTCGAGCGCGTGAGCAACTGCGAATGGGTCAGCAAATAACAGCTGCCAAAACGCGGGGCAGGACCATCCTGCCACATGCCTAAATCCAAGGCGCCATACTTAGGCCGAGACTTAGTCCCCTTGTAAGCATCGCCAAAGAGTTGATTTTCCCAATGATCCCTTGGCCCACCTAACTCGGGGGATAACTGTCCGTTGGAGATATGGGTTTCAAATTGGCTACGGTATTGACCATCACGCAATAATCCTTCGGCCACAGTGATACCGCGGCTATCGATTCTATCGGGATGAAAATGCAGTGCGACTCGGCCACAGTGTAACAATTGCTTCAGCGCCGCTTGCATCTCCTGCATGGGAATGTTGGACATCTGCTGCACGTTTCGAATAACCGCCACGGCCTGTTCACTTCGACCACGTGCGAGGCGTTCAATATGCTGTATTGCTGTCATAATCCACCTGCCATGGAGCGTCAATATGCCTAAGAGGACTCATCCTAAGAATTCAATGCTGCTGAATTCAAGCTACAAAGGGAAAATTTCCCAGTTATCTTTACTAATCCGATTGATGACTAACGTCTTTGCAACCTATTGAGGATGTTTGTTAATTTTACCCCAAGTTAGATTACTTAGAAGCAATGAAATTAACACAAGCGTGATCTTTCCCTAAATACTGAACAAGATACTGATAGGTCGATAAATTAGCCACTCCTGAATCGGCTTTTGCGCCAGATAGACAACAAACCACTTTCAAACATGGCGATCTAGCGCCTCTTCATGTAAGCTGCACGCCCGCCAATTCGGCCATACTACTGCTGCGACACTTTGCTGCCACAAGAGACCCATTAATGAGTTTTTCCTCCCTAGGTTTATCTTTACCCATCCAAAAAGCTGTTACTGAACAAGGTTATGACACACCATCCCCCATTCAAGCACAGGCCATTCCGGCCGTTCTGACGGGTAAAGACGTAATGGCTGCGGCCCAAACAGGAACAGGAAAAACCGCAGGTTTTACCCTGCCGTTGCTCGAATTACTCTCTAAAGGCAATAAAGCTAAATCCGGACAAATTCGAGCCTTAGTCTTAACGCCAACGCGTGAGCTGGCAGCACAAGTCAGTGAAAGTGTTGAAACCTATGGTAAATATCTGCCATTGCGTTCGACGGTCGTCTTTGGTGGCGTACCTATTAATCCCCAAATCCAAAAGCTGCGCCATGGGGTCGATGTACTGGTTGCCACACCAGGGCGGCTCTTAGATCTGGTACAGCAAAATGTAGTGAAATTTAACCAACTGGAAATACTCGTGTTGGATGAAGCAGATCGCATGCTCGACATGGGATTTATTCGCGATATCAAAAAGATCCTCGCGCTCTTACCCTCTAAGCGACAAAACCTGATGTTCTCGGCGACCTTCTCCGATGAAATTCGCGAGCTCGCCAAGGGTTTAGTGAATCAGCCAGTAGAAATTTCAGTCACGCCACGCAACGCCGCAGCGAACACAGTTAAACAATGGATTTGCCCCGTCGATAAAAATCAAAAATCGGCACTGCTAATCCAACTCATTAAGCAGGAAGACTGGCAGCAAGTATTAGTGTTTTCACGCACTAAACACGGAGCAAACAGACTCGCGAAGAGCCTTATCCAAGCCGAGATCAGCGCCGCTGCTATCCATGGCAACAAGAGCCAAGGCGCCCGAACTAAGGCATTAGCCGACTTTAAAAGCGGTGAAGTACGAGTGCTTGTGGCCACAGATATTGCGGCGCGTGGACTCGATATCGACCAATTGCCACAAGTGGTGAACTTTGATCTGCCCAATGTGCCAGAAGATTACGTGCACCGTATTGGCCGTACAGGGCGAGCGGGGGCTTCGGGCCAAGCCGTGTCTTTGGTCAGCAGTGAAGAATTTAAGCTGCTTCGGGACATTGAACGTTTAATCAACCGCGTACTTGAAAGGCAAGAAATTGAGGGTTTCGGCCCCGCCCATGCACTACCGGAATCAACCTTAAGCGCTCATGGCAAAGATAACAAAGTCAAAGCGGTGGCGAGCCAACGTAAGCACCGCAGTGCGGGCAAACCTACGCCAAGAACCGGTACGGGTCGCGATGGTCGTAAAACGCCAGACAGCATCGACGGCTCTGCGCAGCAAAAAAGCTCAAATCCAAACCAAGGCCAGCGCAATAATCAAGGTCAGCATAAGCGTCCTCAATCCTCAAAAAACGCTGAGCACAAAAATACGCACTCAAGTACCGAAGCTGGCCGCACGCCAAAACCACAGGATAAACGTCCTCAGCACGGCAAAGGCCCGGCGAATGCCGCCAATAGTGAACATAAAGCCAAAGGCCAGCCACATTCAGCGGCGCAGCAACGCGGCCAGCAGGCTCGCAGCGAGAAACAAAACTCAGACTCACGCCGCCAAGATCAACCCCAAGGCCGCACTCAGCCGAGTGCTAATCACGCAGGTGGTGAGCACAAAAAGCCCTCGCATCGGTCTGATAACCGCCCTAATCGCGTAAAATCGTAAATCGATTTCAAGCCCAAAAGCCCCGTTACAATATGCGTAAAAAAGATGCCCAACACTCAGTGCTGGGCATCTTTTTTTGAGTGCTAACTCAACCACAATCTCAGAGAAGTTAGGTTTCGCGTACCTTAAATTGCTGCATGGCTTCGCGTAAGGTATTGGCCTGTTGTGATAGGGACTCGCTGGCCTTGGCGGTTTCAAATGCACTATTGAGAACGGACTCTCCCGAGTCACGGATGCAATTTAAACGCTCGCTGATATCTTCGGCGGTCACAGCTTGCTCCTCACTGGCAGTGGCCACTTGGGAATTAGCCTGTGAGAGCTGAGTTAAGGCATCGAAGATCTCAAACAAGTTTTGTTTGATTTGCTTAACGAGGAGCGATGACTCATTGATTTGTTGCTCATTTTTGGCAAACGAGTCGACGGCCGACTGGGCATCCATCACTAAGGTTTGAATAAGTTGGCTAATTTCCTGGGTGGCGGTTTGGCTTCGCGTCGCGAGGGCGCGAACTTCATCGGCGACCACGGCAAAACCACGTCCCTGCTCACCCGCACGCGCCGCCTCAATGGAGGCATTTAACGCCAGCAGGTTGGTTTGCCCAGCTATCGCATCGACTACGGAAACAAAGTTTAAGATTTTACCTGTGCTGGCTTGGAGTTGCTGAATGAGCTTACTCGATTGCTGAGCACTCTCCACCAGTTGCTGCGTTATCCGCTCACTGGTCTCAACAACGGCGCTGCTATCTTTGGCTCTGCCTTCCGCCTGTCCTGCCGAAAAGGATGCCGTTTCGGCGCTGCTGGCAACCTCAGTAATAGTCGCGGCCATTTGCGTCATAGAGGCGGCAACTTGGTCTGTGTTCTCCTGCTGACTGAGTATCGCCCTGCGGTTATTTTCAGCCACTGCATTGAGTTTTGTGACCATAGAGGCAATTTCTTCACTGCGGCCAATCACATGCCCCACGGTTTGACTCAAGGTCAATGCCATTTGATTCATGCTCAGAGTTAACTCGCCGAATTCATCCTTAGATTCGGCCTGCAGGACTCGGCTAAAGTTGCCCGACTCCATCATGGCGGCGGCATTACGTAAGCGAGTAATAGAACGCACTATATACTGACTAAACAGCATGCCGATACCCAATCCTAAGATGAGTGCGATTGACGAAATCACCATCAGGCCGTAAATCGCGCTTTTCTCCTCATCCTCGGTGATGGATACCGCGGTTTGGGTCATTTGCTCTAAACGCTGCGCAAAATGGCTGAGCTGGGTATTAAATTGAGTTTGTACACTCTCAAGCTCACTCACTTGCTGCACCAACGCCGTGGCCTGAGTATGGTGCTGTATTGCATTTATCACAGTCGCCAACTTTGCATCATAGTCGCGATAAACTCGAATAATGTCGGTGACTTCTTGAACCATTTGTTGGGTTTTATCACGTAGCTCAGGAGGTTGAGAGAGGGTTAGCGCTTCATTAAGCATGGTCTGAGTTGAGAGTAACTCGCTGTTAATCCGCTCTTTATGCTGAATGACTTCACCGATAAAACCTTCAATTAATCGCTCCTGTGCCGACACTGGGATTTGCGAAGCCCTAAAAGCCTTTTCAAGGCTTATCGAACTCTCGAGTTGCAATATAGTGACATCACTCGATAACTTTACTAAGGGGAGGTTCTCGGCGGAAATAGTGTGGATCTCATCCGCCACGCGCTTCATCTTTAGCAAGCTAAAGGCCGCTAATAACAATATGAGCAGCATCATGATGCCGATAAGGCCACCCATTTTATATTTGATCCGTAAATCTTTAAAAAAACCAAGCATAAGCTCTGAACTCCACTCACCAAGGCTCCCTTTGCCTGTATTTAGCATAGTTGGAGTTTTACGCTTTGCCGTACAGCCTAAGCGCTTAATAAACGAAACATAAAACTTAACGCCCCCATTTTTAGCCACACCTAGATAGATTTCTAAGCACCTATGCCAGACAAGGCCCACCAATCCGATGAAAACTTGCATTCAGGAGAGAGATAACAGAAGATCCAAAAGCCTTTTTATTGCGTTAAGCCCTTTGATGACACACTCAGCCTCAACCAACACAGTATTGCCCGATAGCCATAGCCAAATCCGCTCGCAATTCCCAACCCTAACGCAAATGTTGGGCGACTATCCCCTGTGTTATCTCGATACCGCGGCCACCAGCCAAAAGCCGCAATCCGTGTTAGATGCCATGGCGCAATATTACCTGAACGACAATGCCAATGTGCACCGCGCGGCGCACCAGTTGTCGGCGCGCGCGACTTCTTACTACGAGAAGGTCCGCGATGAGTTACAAGGATTTATTAATGCTAAGCGCCGCGAAGAAATCATCTTCACCCATGGCACCACTGAGTCGATCAATCTAGTTGCCTATGGCTTAACGCCAAAGATAGCAGCGGGCGATCTGATTTTGATCGATACCGCCGCCCACCACGCCAACATAGTGCCGTGGCAAGAATTGGCAAAACGCACGGGCGCCATCATTAAACCTATTCCTCTCGATCGGGATGGCAGGCTCGATCTTCATGCCTATCAAGCGCTGCTCGCCCTCAAACCCAAGGTAGTCGCCCTTTGCCATGTATCTAACGCCTTAGGCACAGTGAATCCAGTTGTCGAGTTAGTGCAGCAAGCCAAGGCGCAGGGGGCGATCACCTTAGTCGATGGAGCACAGGCGGTTGCACACTTAAACTTAGATATGGCCGCCATCGATTGTGATTTTTATGTGTTTTCAGGCCATAAGATGTATGGTCCAACCGGTATTGGTGTGCTTTATGGCCGCTTCGATAAGTTAGATACGCTCACGCCACTGTTAACGGGCGGTGAGATGATTAAACGAGTGAGTTTCGATGGCACCGAATTTGGCAGTTTGCCTAATCGCTTAGAGGCAGGCACACCACCCATCAGTGAAGTCATCGGCCTAGGCGCCGCCATCCGCTTTTTGCAACAACACTTAACGCCAGCGGTTCAGGCCCATGAGGCAGAACTACTGCAGTATTTACAGCAGCAGCTACGCGCCCTCGGAGATGTGCATCTCTATGCTGCCCATAGTGATAATCTCGGTGCGGTTGCCTTTAATCTGGGTGATGAACATCATCAAGATGTCGGGATTTTATTAGACCAACAAGGCGTTGCCGTGCGCTGCGGCCATCACTGCGCCATGCCCTTGATGCAAAGCCTTAACCTGAAGGGCTGCTGCCGAGCATCGATTGGGATCTACACCAATAAAGCCGATATCGACCGCTTTATTGCCGCCTTAGCCTCAGTCAAAGAGTTGCTGCTCTAATCCGCTCACTAAGGGCTTACATCAATGCGCCATCAGGCAACACGCTTAGGAAGAGGACATTTTCGCCATGACATTGCCAATCATGCCCGCTGCAGCCGAATTTGATTACTCCGTTGAGGAGGCATCAAACCTGTTAGCACGTTTTGAGCAAGAGCCAAACTGGCAAGAAAGATATCGCCAAATCATGTTATTAGGTAAAACCTTGCCGAGTTTAGCGAATGAATTTCGCCTTGAGGCCGCCCAAGTCAAAGGCTGCGAGAGTGATGCTTGGCTTTATCATATGGAGCAAGACGCTAAGCATTATTTTCTAGCGGATAGCGATGCGCGCATCGTCAAGGGGTTAATCGGTTTACTGCTGAGTGCCTGTCACGGCAAACAGAGCGACGAGATACTCGCCTTCGACCCTTCCACCTATTTCAAACAATTAGGGCTTGAGGGCCAATTAAGTCCCTCGCGCACCAATGGCTTACATGCCTTAGCCAAGGCGATGATTGATGCGGCAAAACCCTAAATCAATCTGCGGGTTAAATCGGTAAAAGAGGGATTTAATCAAAGACTTCTACGCCTTAACAGGGTATAAAGAAGTAAAAATTAGCTTCATCTGAAGGAGAGCGCATGCCCATGAAGGCTGTTAATCAAGATCGCCGAACGCTGTTAAAAGGGATTGGCGCCGCCACGCTACTTTGCCCCTTTGCCAGTTTCTCCAGCCTTGCTGCGCCGCGCTCTCGGCGCTTATATATCGATGGTTTATCCTTTCTGCCAGATGACTTAGCCGATGTTCCCGCATCGGGGCTCGATGCCTTTTTATGTGATATCTCCGCCATCGAAACCATTGAACAATCCGACGGCACCTTAAACTACAAACGCACTTACAAAGCCTGCATGGAAAGCATCCAGCAAGCCGCGAAACGTGTCAGCGAACATCCTGACATTCTCCTGCAAGGCTTAACTGGACGCGATATCCAATTGGCGAGGGAGAGCAATCGCACTGCGGTTTTCTTCCAAATCCAAGGCGCGGATTGCGTTGAAGAAGACAGCGAGGCCAATCAATGGGCCCGCGTCGATGAGTTTCATCGCCAAGGTCTGCGAGCACTGCAGCTCACCCACCATTACGGCAATACCTTTGCGGGCGGCGCCCTCGATAACGATGCCGATGGCGGGCTCAATAAACCTCTTACCGCCCATGGCCGTGCACTGATTGAAAAACTCAATCATGCCAATATCTTAGTCGATGTCAGCCACTCAAGTGCCCAAACCGCGTTAGATGTTGCCAAACTCAGCCGCGCGCCCATAGTCCAAAGCCATGGCGCGGCGCGTGGTATTGTCAAACATGCTCGTTGTAGTCCCGATGAAGTGATCCGCGCCATTGCCGATTCAGGCGGCGTGTTCGGGGTCTTTATGATGAGCTTTTGGCTCACTAATAACGCCGTCCCAACCGTTGATGACTATATCCGCCAGTTAGAATATGTGGCCCGTATCGGCGGGGTCGATTGTGTCGCCATCGCCAATGATTATCCGCTCAGAGGCCAAGAAAATCTGTTAACCCTGAATAACGACAATGCCCAGGGCGTGAAGGAATATCAGGAATGGTGGTACAGCCTAAGGGCTAAAAAGGTGTTAGGTTTTGATGCTGAGCCAAGGCATGTGGTCATTCCCGAGCTAAACCATATCGAGCGTATGAGCCGTATCGACGATGCGTTAGCTAAGGCCCGCTTTAAGTCGACCGATCGCGACCGCTTTATGGGCGGAAACTGGCAAAGAGTGCTCAATCAAGTACTCATCTAAGCCCGCGCTAACAAAGTCATGGTTGAATTGCACACTATCACTCGAGTAAATGGACCGTCATGCTGACCACCCTAGCCATCTCTAACTATCGTACCTTGAGGGAGATAGTCTTACCCCTTGGGCGTCTGAACCTAGTGACCGGCGCTAACGGGAGTGGCAAATCCAATTTATACAAAGCATTACGACTATTAGCTCAAACGGCCCAAGGTGGCGTTGTTAATGCGTTAGCGCAAGAAGGCGGCTTAGACTCCTGTTTTTGGGCAGGACCAGAAAATCTCACCAAGGGCATGTTAGCGGGCGACACGCCAATTGAAGCGACGGTCAGGCAAGCGCCCAAACGCCTAAAACTGGGATTTGCGGGCGAAGATTTTAGTTATCTGATTGAACTTGGCCTCCCCAAACCCGACTCCACCACCCTATTTGGCTTAGATCCGCAAATTAAACGCGAGGCGATTTGGAATGGCCCCAAATATCGCCCCGCCAGCGTGTTGGTGGAGCGCCGCGGTCCTATGGTGAAGAGTCGCAGCCCTGAGGGACAAGGTTGGCTCACCTTGAGCGCCCATCTGCAAAGTGGTGACAGTATTTTTACCGAACTTGCCGATCCTGAACGCAGCCCTGAAGTGTTAACGCTAAGGGATAGCATTCGCGCTTGGCGTTTTTACGATCATTTTCGAACCGATCCCGAAGCCGCGGCGCGTCGTCCACAGCTCGGGACAGCCACGCCCGTATTGCACCATGACGGTCGAGATCTCCCCTCTGCCATACAAACCATTTTCGAGATTGGCGATAAAGCGGCATTTGATCACGCTGTGACCGATGCTTTTCCGGGAGCCAAAGTGCATATCACACCCCAAGCTGGCGGAATACTCCAACTCGAATTCCACCAGCAGGGCTTGTTAAGGCCGCTACATGCCAGTGAACTCTCCGATGGTACCCTGAGGTATTTACTGCTTATCGCTGCATTGCTCACCCCAAGACCACCCGAGCTAATGGTGTTAAACGAGCCAGAAACCAGCCTGCACCCCGATCTATTGCCCGCTTTGGCTCGGCTTATCGCGAAAGCTTCCGAAGTATGCCAGCTTTGGGTCGTATCCCACGCTAACCGTTTGATCAATGCCTTAAGTCAGTTTGAGCATTGCAATACTTTGACGCTCGATAAAAACCTAGGGCAAACCCAAATTGTAGGGCAGGATTTACTCAATACGCCGAGCTGGCAATGGCAACTCAAATAGTCACTAAGATATAGCGTCTTTGCATCATACAGTTTCAGCATCGTAAAATACTGCCAGCCATAGGGTTTCGCCCTCTGAACTGGTCGACGCGACTCTGTGCTTTTGATGCGGCGCGAGGGTGAGATAATCCCCAGGTTTTAGGGTAACTAACTGAGCATCTTCGAATTCGAGCTGCGCTTCCCCTTTGAGCAACATCACCCACTCATATTGAGATTGATCGTACCACTCCCCTACTGGCGTCGAATGACCTTGCGAGATAATGCGCTCTATCTTCACCTTGCCATTGCCAGCAAGGGTTTCGAACACTTCTTGTGATAAATCAGCGGGGAGTGACTGATAAAAATTTTGTAGCATCTTGAATCCTTATCATGGCTCGAGAGCAAGATAATCTATTGAGAAACCAAAGTATAAACCGTTATCATAGGCGCTCTTAGGGCTAAGAGCCTTATGAGATGACAAGATAAGACAGTTGTATCATATGGATATGGAGAAGTTGACCTATGTCGTTGTTTCGCGCGTTTAAAGCTAAATTATTTAATGCCAAAAAAAATAGCTGCGCCCATCAAGACATACCTCTTCAAACTTCTCCCAATCTCGCTCCACTCCCATCCAATACGTTCAAACCCTATTTTAGTCTTGCCATTCAAGCGACTCCGGCGCAAGCCACTCATTCAGACACCAATGACAAATTCACTCGCCACTACTTCGATAGCCCGCAAACAATCGAGCTGCTCGGTTGGGAGCGAGAGCATGAATCCTGCACCTTTCATGAGACACAATTTGATCGCATCGAGATAAACGGCTCAGAGCAAGATTTTTACCTCGCCCAAGATAAAACCTGTAGCCTAAAACTCGACTCTGATACCACTCAAGCCCACTGGCAAGTTGCTCTGACTAACCACCAAGAATTGGTTATATGTCGCTTTTATGTCGACGCAGAGTACAGAGTACAAGGCGATATGCAGGACTTCGGCAGTCTCACGGGCAAACTGCAACGGACATTCCATCAGATTGAGACAGAGCAAGGTCAGAATCTACTGCGAATTGTCACCCAATCCCCCAATCTCACTCAGGCAGTCGATTGCAATTACTTTGGTGAGCGCAACGGCATCACTCGCCAATTCAATGCCTTAGGTGTATTGCAGTTCGAAGGACATTTTATTGAGGAGCAACAGATCGGGCGCCAGACTTGGTATGACAATGAAGGCAAAATCAATCAAGTCGAGGAGCGCCACTCCGAAGGAATGCTACTAACCCGCTACTATAGCAATGGTCAGATAAAAGAAACCGCTGGGAAGGATAGCGAAGATAATTATATCAATCAGTTAACTCGCTATTATGAATCAGGAGCCCTGTGGCTGACCCGCCCCATGCAGGCGGGAAAAATCCATGGAACCGAGCATATCTACTATGAAGATGGCACGCTGCAGGCCGAATTAAGCTATGATATGGGGGAATTGGTTAAAGAGCTTTGGTACCATACCAACGGCAATCTTAAGCAAGAAGTCCATCTCAATGCGGCGGGCAAAAGCCTCGAAACCTATTACGAAGATGGCCAACTCGCCTGGCGGGAACAGCTCAATCCACAGGGGTTAAATTGCGGTCTACGTCAGGAATGGCACCCCAATGGCGTGCTGGCAAATCAACTCAATTTTGTTGATGGCGTTGCCCATGGCAACAGCGAGAAATGGTATCCGAACGGACAGCTTGAACAATGCATCCCCTTTGAAAATGGCCATGAGCAGGGTCTTGCCACTTGGTACCATGAAAATGGTCAACTCTCCCTTGAGATCTACCTTGAAAAGGGCTTAAGAGAAGGCCTTTTCCGCAGCTATTATGAAAGCGGCGTATTGTCAGCCGAGGGCCAATATCAGCGTAACCTCTCCATCGCGCCCTTTATCGAATATTATGAAAACCAGCAAATTCAAATGTATTTGCCCCACACTCAAGGCAATCGCGATGGCACGGCCCGCTGGTTTTATGAAGACGGTACCATCAAGACGATTGCTGAATATGTTGTCCACGATGGCCAAGGTTACCTTAAGGAAAGATCCTCCTATAACAAGCAAGGTGTTCTCGAATCCTTTGAGAGCCACTCCAACACTCGTTGTGGCTATCATCTTGAGGATAATCAACGGGAATATTATCAAACGGGTCACCCAGATACTCGCATCGAATACTATGAAGATGGGGCTATCCGTTGGCTGCTCACTCGCCTAGACGAGAACCTATTTAGCTCAAAAGCCTTTTCAAAACAAGGCGAATTGCTCGAATCTGGCTTTGTGAAAGTGATAGATAACGATTATCGGGATGTCGGCCACTGGCAACGTTTTACACCGCAAGGCCAACTGCAGCGAGAAGCCTGGCTCAGTGACGATGGCAAACTCAATGAAACCCGACACTATTTTGATGCCGCCGAGCAGCAACAGACTATGGCAGCGGAAAGCAAGGTCGATGACAGCAACATTGTCGAAGCAACGGCTAAGTCTAATGATACTAAGGAGCCTCAAACGTCGGCGCCTATTCTTAGTTACCATTTGAAATTTGACCCAGATAGCCAACTCTATGCCATGAAACGCTATCATCCGAATCGTCAAATCGCCGAAGAAGGCAACTTACTTTTTCAGGGGCAAGAACACTTTTGGGTGGGGATCCACAATCAGTACGATAAACAAGGCCGACTCGAATTATCAGAAACCTATACTATGAATGGTGAACCGATAGAACAGTCCAGCGGTTCAAACCATAGAGTCTTGAATTGATTGAATATCAGCAAGTCAATTCGGCGATGACCTGCTGACAACTCAATCGCTAAAGCAAGGGATTAGAGCGCGAACGTCGCTATGGTTTTTTGGATCCCAACGACATCGGTACCACGTTTAAGTTCTTTAACCAGAGGATCACTTTGGCCAGAGATCCAGATCCTAAGCTCGGCATCCATATCGAAATGGCCAGTGGTTTCCACTTCAAAATGGGTAATGGATTTATAGGGCACTGAGTGATAGCTGGTTTTCTTGCCCGTCAGTCCTTGCTTATCAATTAAGATCAAACGTTTGTTGGTAAATACAAACAGATCGCGGATCACTTTATAGGCCAGTTTTAATTCTTCCTGAATCCCCATAATTGGGCGCAGCTCTTCGGCCAGTTCCTGTAAATCGACCTCTGACGCATTCCCTAGTAACCCATCTAACAATCCCATGCTGACATCCTTTATTATTGAAATTTTTCAATAAAATATCCTGTAGTTAACCAAGTGGCAACAAAGAGAGCGGCAACGGCCCTAAAAACAAAAAGGGAGCATTGAATACTCAACGCTCCTTTGATAACCATTCAAGCCTAGTCAAACCTAGATTAAACAGCTTTTTGACCGCGAACCTGGCGGTTTTCACCAACGACCATCATCTCGCATTTTGGACAGTCGAACACCAACTTCAACACATCGTTACCAATCTCAAGCACCATAGGGTCGGCCTTAATGCCCGGTACTTCCTTAGGACAAAGATTGAAGTTAAATCGCAGGCAATGCTTAGTGATCATTAACGGCACATCTTCGGTCACGCCGTTTTTCTCGTAGGTGTCCTGAATTTCAATCACGCCATGGCGCTGATAAAAATCCTTCGCCTTTTCGTTTGCCACGTTACCTAAATAACTTAAGTGTTTGAAGGGATAAACGGCATCTTGGTTATATTTCCAAGGTTTTGGACGCTGGTAGCCTTCCACTCGGGCAAGTTCTAATGCTGCTACCGCATCACGGCGCAGACCGTTGAGCACAGATGCAGGCAGGAACCAAGGCTGAGCGGTTTCGATACTGATCTGGCGCGCCGTAAAATCGGTACTACCCAGTTTCGACAATTGAGTACGGATAGTCTGCAAGGTTTTTTCAGCGTCGGTGGCGGGCGTCTTTTCGACTGCAAGCTCAACCGTTGCACTGAGACCATAGATATCCGTTAAGGTCAACGCCACGCCCTTAGCGGTATCGGTTAAACGCATGTCGACGCCGATAATACGCTTGGCAGACTCCTTGGAAAGTAAAGTTTCGAAGGCTTGGTTATGGTTACGATACAGCGTCATACCGACACGCAGATCGCGCGGCACCTGCAATACATGCAGCTTATGGCCTTCGGCACGGTTAACACGCAGTCCCTGCAATTTGTCATCGGACTGTTTGGCCATCGCATAGTTTGGTGGGAAATACGCTAAACCATCACCGTTATTAAACTCATGGGTTGAACTGACTTGAATAAAGTCTTTGCCGATGGCGACCACTTTACCCACATCTTGACCGATATATTTTGGCGAGCGGAAGTCTTTAATCCCTTGGCTACGCTCATTCACAAAGTAATCTGTGCTGCCACGGTTAAAGGTTTTTTCAGGATCCGGAGTAAAGGTATGCTCAGTACGGCCATGGGATGACGCCACAAACTCAGGGCGACGCGCCATAATGGCATCGAGCTTTTGACGATAATGGGCGGTCACGTTTTTAACGTAACTTAAGTCCTTTAAACGCCCCTCAATTTTGAAAGAGCGAACACCGGCATCAATCAAGGCTTCGAGGTTATCGGTTTGGTTATTGTCTTTTAATGAGAGTAAGTGCTCGTTTTGTGCCAACACATCCCCTTGGCGGGTCTTAAGATTGCCCGGTAGGCGACACATTTGCGAACATTCGCCGCGGTTTGCACTGCGGTTACTGAAAGCATGACTTAAATTACATAAGCCGCTGTAGGCCACACACAGGGCGCCGTGAATAAAGAACTCAATCTGCATATTGGTGTGAGCGGCAACCTCACGGATTTGGCTTAAGCCTAACTCACGCGCCAATACCACTTGTGAGAAACCTACTTGCTCTAAGAAGGCGACTTTCTCGGGATTACGGTTATCCATTTGCGTACTGGCGTGCAGCGCAATCGGCGGCAGGTTAAGTTGCAATATGCCCATGTCCTGCACAATCAGTGCATCGGCGCCCGCGTTATACACATCCCAAATCAGCTTTTCAGCGGTTTCGAGTTCATCGTCCATCAGAATTGTGTTAATGGCCACAAACACTTGCGCATGATACTTATGAGCAAAAGTACACAGACGGGCGATATCTTCCACACTATTACCCGCGGTCGCACGCGCTCCGAATGCGGGACCACCGATATAAACCGCGTCGGCACCATGGCGAATGGCTTCAATGCCATAATCAGCATTTTTTGCAGGCGCCAATAACTCTAAGCGGTTATTAACGTGAGAAAGTGTCTCAGGTGTGTAAATCTCTGGCTGGCTCATACTTCACTGGCTCAAAATGAACAATCACGAAAAAGGTGACGAGTATAACAAAAACTCAAATCCAGCTCTATCTGCAAATCATTTTTCGCTGGATTAAAGCGAGGCGAGATAAGGAGGAGAGACAACAAACTTGCGCCCTAGAGCCGAGCAGAGTATCTTTGCCGCGCATTGTTTAATAGGCGCGATTATGACTGATTTTATTTACCAACCACCGACAACTCCCTGGCTCGATGTGCTTTACCAAGATAAAGATATTATCGTGGTCAATAAGCCTTCGGGATTATTGTCCGTGCCCGGTCGCGATCCCGCCCATTACGACAGTGTGTATGCCCGAGTAAAAGCCGAGCATCCCCATTGCCAAATCGTCCATCGCCTCGACATGGCGACCTCGGGTGTCATAGTGGTTGCGCTCATTCGTAGCGCCGAGCGCGAACTAAAACGCCAATTTCACGATAGAGAAACCAGCAAAACTTATCTCGCCAGAGTCGCGGGACATGTTAAAAATACAACGGGTAGCGTGGATTATCCGCTGATCTGCGACTGGCCCAATCGCCCAAAACAGAAGGTTGACCACGAAATAGGTAAACCCTCTTTAACCCACTTTGAAGTGTTAAGCCGCGCCAAACGCTCGACTCTGGTAAAGCTTAAGCCGATTACTGGACGCTCACACCAACTCAGGGTGCATATGATGGCACTGGGGCATCCGATCCTCGGCGACGGCTTTTATGCCGATCCGCTGGCAAAATCCTTAGCACCGCGATTATTACTGCACGCCGCAAAACTCACCATCAAGCACCCATACACGGGTGAGAGCATGACATTCAGTGCCGACGCGCCCTTTTGCGAGCCAGAAGGTGAGCAATGATCACTAAAAATAATTAAAAAACGCAAAAGCAGTAGCCATTCCCTATAAAAAAACGTAACTTTATGACAATTCATTATGTTATAGAGAGTTTATTTATGGAAACCGCATTTCAGCGTGATCAGCTTGATAACCATATCCTCGAAGCCTTAATGCAAGACGCTCGTACCCCGTTTGCCGAGCTTGCCAAACGTTTCGGTGTGAGTGCGGGGACTATCCATGTGCGCGTCGAGAAAATGAAGCAGGCTGGGATTATCACCGGTGCCCAGATCACCATCAATCCCAAAGCACTCGGGTACGATGTCTGCTGCTTTATCGGGATCAATCTCAAAAGTGCTGGCGACTACCCCGCCGCCATCGCTAAGCTAAACGCTCTAGAGGAAGTGGTAGAAGCCTACTACACCACAGGCAACTACAGCATTTTTGTCAAAGTCATGTGCCAATCCATCGATGGCCTGCAACACGTGCTGATTAACCGCATCCAATCAATTGACGAAATTCAATCGACTGAAACCCTTATCAGCCTGCAAAACCCTATCACAAGAGCGGTAAAGCCTTAGTTACTACTCTCACAAAAAAGCCTTCAAACAGAATGCTATATCGCAAAAAGATGACTTAAGTCTTTTTTCTGACAAAAGTGTTAACCGAACGATATTTTTGTGTTACAACCTCATTGCTAGCCATCAAAATGCGCAGCATAACAATAACAATTTAGCTACATGGTGCAATCGCAAGTACCAAAAGCATTAATTGACAAGGAATGAAGTTGTGAAGACAAAATTATCTATCGCTATCTCGGCAGCACTATTATCAGGGGCAGCCGTTGCAGGTACACCAGCTCAGTACAATACAACCAATCAAACAACGGACAAATATGCAGGCTTAAGCGTAACTAAAAATAATAGTAACGAGCAAAAACAAGCTGTAGCTTGGATGGTAAAACTAAAGGCACCTTCTCTGTCGCAACAAAGCCAGTTAAAGGGATTCAACAGTCAATCAGCCATGAGCCAAATTGAGAGCTCACAAACAAAAGTTAAAAATGCAATTAGCAGCATGGATGCTGATTTAAAAATCGTTGCAACAACCTCAAAGCTAGTCAACTCAATCATTGTTGAAGGCAATCATAAACAACTCGCATCGCTACTTAACAATTCTGAAGTAGCAGCTATTCTGCCAATCTATGATTACAAACTTGATGTTGCAGCAAGTGCTGAATATATCAAGGCAAAAGCAGTCATTGATGCTGGTATCGCCTCAGGTAAAGGCCAACGTGTTGCCGTACTCGACACTGGTGTCGACTATACCCATAAGGCTTTAGGTGGCTCGGGGTTAGTTGCTGACTACCAAGCGGCCGTTGCCGCAAAAAGCGAGATGCCAAACTGGCCACAAGGTAAAGTCATCGGTGGTTGGGACTTTGTTAACAATGACCCGAACCCAATTGATGTATCAACCAACCATGGTACCCATGTAAGCCATTCCGTTGTTGGAACAGCGCCAGATGTTGAGCTACTCGTATATTCCGTCTGTAACTCAGGCTGTTCTGGTATAGCTCAATTAAATGCTCTAGAAGCTTCGATGGATCCAAATGGTGACGGTAATATCAGCGATCGCGTCGATACAGTGAACATGTCATTAGGTGGTGATTTTGGTGATGTCGAGGACGGTGCCGTTCAAGTCATGATCAATGAGATGGTAAAACTAGGTGTAAACCTTGTGATCTCAGCGGGCAACGATGGTCCAACACCTTTCGTTGTTGGTGGTCCAAGTACAACGAACAGTGCACTTTCTGTTGGTGCTATGACTCACCCAACCACTAAAGTTGGCAAAGTTGAAGCACAGATTGCAGGCAATACAGTCACAGCTGTTGGCGCAGGCTTTAATAAATCCAATGCCTATAGCTTCACAAATGCCGTAGCACCTATTGTTTATCCAGCGGCAAATAAAAATGGTTGCGCAGCCTACACCGAAGACTTAACGGGAAAAACAGTATTAATTGATCGTGGAACCTGCGGTTTCGTGGTTAAGGTATTGAATGCTCAGCTCAAAGGTGCTTCGTTTGTTATCGTTGCCAACAACGCTGCTAACGCTGGAACTATTTTAATGGGTGGTACTGATGACAATATAACCATTCCATCAGTAATGGTTTCTAAAGAAGATGGTGACGCCATTAAAGCGGCATTAGCAGCAGGCGATGTTCCATTTAGCATTTCATCAACAGAAGTAACTACTGCAGGTGCGATTGCCACCTTTACCTCAAGGGGTCCGTCTATTGGCGGAACCCTGAAGCCTGAAATTACCGCTCCGGGAACAGATATTCTTACAGCACATCCTGGCTTAGGAGACGGATTAACACCAATCAGCGGTACATCATTCTCTAGCCCAATTACTGCAGGTGCCGTGAGTATTATTCGTGAAGCATTACCGCATCGTAATGCGTTCGAGGTTAAAGCCACGATCATGAACGCTGCAAACCTTGATGTAACGATAGAGCCAAAAGAAATCAATCCTGAAACTGAACTTGCACCTATCAGCTATATCGGTTCTGGTTTAGTTGATGTAGAAAAAGCCATAAATCTCCCGGTTGCAGCTTGGAATAAAGATACCAAGCAAGCGGCATTGGCATTTGGTTTATTAGCACTCAATAAAACTACCTCAATCACAAAAACCGTCACAGTTAAAAACTTCTCAACTGCTGAAAAAACCTATACGTTAAAAGTCGATCAACGTTTCCAAAATGATATTGACTCTGGCGCATTAAGCTTTGCATTACCAGCTAGCATCACAATCCCAGCAGGACAAACTGTTGATTTTGATATTACAGCAACAATTGATCCTACCAAGTTACCAGAATGGACCCTGACATCCTCCTATGAGCTGGACGGTACAGCTGCAGATGCATCAGCCGCACTGACACTATCCGAATACGATGGTGCAATCCAGTTTATGGATGGCGAAGAAAAAGCGCTGCACTTGGTATACCACGTGTTACCTAAAGCTGCTGCCGCAATTTCGGTCGCCACAGAAGCAACTGAAGATGGTTTAGTCCGAACACTGACAAACGTTGGTGCGACTTCAATCACCGATCCATTCACAGCCCCTTTAATTGCCACAAGTCCAGTGGATGAATCCAGACGTCACGACTTGTTAAATGCCTCGAGTGAACTTTTACTCAGCAGCTCATGTGATGCGGGCATCGCAATTTACAACACTTTCCAAATGCGCGATCCAATCGTCCATGCCTTAGTAGCAAGTTATGACGTCGATTATGATCTCAATAATGACGGTGTTTGGGACTACACAGCTGCAACAGCAAACCTTAACTGGTTTAATGAAAACTACCCAAGATCTATCTACGGTTTAGTCTCTAAATACGGAACTTCATCAGGCACCTTAGAACCTGTTTTCCATGTAACGGGTAATGACTTCCTGACCAGCAAAGTGTGTCTAGAAGATATTGGTTTGGCTGAAGCTGACTTAGGTAAAACCATTAAAGTTCGCTACCGTGTCGAAGATAGTGATTGGGCACCAACACCTTCTGGTGATGAAGACAGTGTCGTCGCATCACTCGTACTCGATGGTTCGGGTACATCGGCCATGTTAGTGGATGCGGATGGTAAAGAAGTCACCGAACTTAAACCAGGTGAAAGTGCGATTTTAGAAGCGCAAGTTGGTGATAACGCTAAAGGCTTTATGTTCCTATCTGACTCAGGCTCTATGTCTGTTGTGGCTAATACCACAGATGAAGGAAACTCAGCTCCAACCGTAGCAAACGTAACCCTATCCGTGAATAAAGGCACTGCCGGCGGCACTGTACTCGGACAGATTGAAGCCACAGATCCAGATATGTTGACTAGTCCATTCTCTGAGTTTGTAACAACTAACTCTAACAGCAGTATGGTACTCGTTGAGAAAGATGGAACAGTTCGTCTAAGTGACGATGCTATGATTAATCAACAAAGTGAAACAATGGAAGTTGAAGTGGTAGCCCTAGATACTATGGGTAACGCTTCAGCGCCAGCCAAAGTCACTGTTTTGATTAACAACACTAAGCCAACTGTTGCACCTACTGGCATGACAAGCACTGAAGGTTTTGTTGTCACAGCAAAAGCTAACGCTAAAGATGCAGATAAAGACACCTTAACTTATAACTGGGTACAAACTGGTGGCACCAAGGTCTCATTTGTAAATGGTGGTGATAAGATTAGTTTTTCTGCTCCGAGTGGCGATAACGTTTTAACCTTCTCTGTCACAGCATCTGACGGTAAGTTGGAAAGTGATCCAGGAGTAGCAACTATTACTGTTAACGCTAAAGCTGAAGAATCTTCAGGTGGCGGTGCGCTGGGGTGGTTAACCGCATTGTTATTACCTCTGGCGGCAATGCGTCGTCGTATGAAGTAATTAGTTCATAAGTAAACAAAAGGGAGTCTAAATGACTCCCTTTTTTATTGTCATCCCAAAACCACCGCCTCTGGCGGTGGTGATTGTCTCTTAAGGCTATAGCCTGAATAACACCCATGCTAAAAAAGACCTTCTTATACACCACAAGTAAGAGGAAACGAGAAATATGGGTGATTCCAGAAGTTCATCGCATTTTTACTGATATTGTAGTCGTAGATAAACAAGAGCTAGAGCATAAGGCTCAATAGAAGTTACAGAAGAGGTAGATGTAAGGAAATATCCCCTTCCAGGGGCAATTCAAAGCCGCCTTCTAAGAAGGCGGATTCTTTACTATGTAGATGCGTGAGATCTCGACGGTATCAATAAGAGTCAGATTACGAGCGCAGCCCTATGCCTCTGGAGATAAGGTAATACGCCACCCCCCAAAGTACGGCACAAAAGCCAACCATAATACCGATTGAAAGTGGGACGCTAATATCGGCAAATCCTAAGAATCCATAACGGAAGACGTTGATCATATAAACAACAGGGTTCAGTGCCGAAACGCCTTGCCAGAATGATGGCAACAACGACAGTGAATAGAATACCCCGCCAAGGTAGGTTAAGGGCGTGAGCACAAACGTCGGGATGATGCTGATATCATCGAAACTCTTGGCAAATACCGCATTAATTAATCCCCCTAAGGAGAACAGCACTGAGGTTAAAAATACCGTCATGACCACAAGGCCTGCATGGTGCAAACTAATGTCGACAAAGAACATGGCGACTAGCGTCACGATTAAACCAACGCATAACCCGCGAGCGACACCGCCACCCACGTAGCCTGCGATCATCACATAGTGAGGTACGGGCGCGACCATTAACTCCTCGA
>NZ_JBKEDJ010000007.1:0-3731 GCF_047975355.1 Shewanella sp.
ATTCTGTTGGTGCTGCTCATCACCGCCGTGAGTGGCACTGCGGTGTTTTGTCGTTTTTATTTGATGACTTGGCTCGGCGAGCGGGTCAGCGCAGATATAAGTCTGACGGTTTACAATCAACTGCTGAAGTTGTCTCCAGCCTTCTACGCCAAGGTGCGTACCGGTGAGGTGATTTCGCGCTTTACCGCCGACTCGACTCTGCTGCAAACCGTGGTCGGCTCGAGTCTCTCGATGGCGCTGCGCTCCGGCGTGACTGTGATCGGCGGGTTGGCGATGATGGGGATCACCAGTGTGAAGATGACGCTGCTCGTATTACTGGCCGTGCCTTTGGTGCTCGGGCCTGTCGGTTTCTTTGGCCGAAAAGTGCGAACCTTAGCGCGGGAGAGTCAAGACCGGGTGGCGGATTTGGGGGCCTATGTGGATGAAACCTTACATGAAATCCACACAGTGCAAGCCTATGGTCATGAGGATAAGGACCGCAGTTTGTTTAATGGTCGTGTCGAAGATGTGATGACCGCCGCCAGTGGTCGTATTCGTTACCGCGCTATGTTGATTTCCTCCGTGATGTTTTTAAGTATCGCCGCCATAGCATCTGTGACTTGGGTCGGCGCCCACGACGTGATGTCGGGAAAAATGACGGGCGGCGAACTCTCGGCCTTTATGTTTTATGCCGTGATGGTGGCTGGTGCCGTTGCAACCATTAGTGAAGTCGTGGGCGAGATCCAACGCGCCTCGGGCGCCGCCGAGCGCTTAATCGAGTTGGCTGAAACTGAGGTCGATATTCCTGCGCCACTGGTGCCTAAAACGCTGCCCACGAAAGTGCGTGGCGAGCTGCAACTGCAACAACTGAATTTTCATTATCCCGAGCAAGCCCAGTTAGTACTTAGCGATTTAGAACTGACGATAACCGCGGGCGAGCGAGTGGCCTTGGTCGGCCCGAGTGGCGCCGGTAAGAGTACCTTATTTCAGTTATTGCAGCGGTTTTATGTGCCGTCATCGGGCAGCATTCATTTGGACGGGATTGATATTGCAGAACTTTCACCAAAGGATTTGCGGGCGCAGTTTGCGCTTGTGCCGCAGGACTCGGTTATTTTTGCTACTAGTGTGCTGGAGAATGTGCGCTATGGCCGCATCGATGCCAGCGAGCAGGAGGTGATTGATGCCTGTATTGCGGCCCGTGCCCATGAGTTTATCTGTGAGTTTAGTGAAGGTTATCAAACCTATTTGGGTGAGCGCGGCGTGCGCTTATCCGGTGGTCAAAAGCAGCGTATCGCGATTGCGAGGGCGATTCTAGCCGACAGGCCTATCTTGCTGCTCGACGAGGCGACCAGTGCGCTCGATGCCTTAAGCGAGCAAAAAGTGAAGCAGGCACTCGATGAATTGATGAAGGGGAAAACCACGCTTATCATCGCCCATCGCCTCGCCACTGTGATTAATGCTGACCGAATTATCGTGTTCGATAAAGGGCGTATCGTCGCTAGTGGTAAGCATCAAACTCTTATACAAACCAATGCTCTATATCGTGAGTTTGCCAGTTTGCAGCTGCTCACGGATGAAGTGAGTACGCTTAGCGAGTAAGGTTTGGATGGGGAATGTCATGTAAATAAAACCCCAGAGTGCTGCTCTGGGGTTTTGTTTTGGATTTAAGATTGCTCAAACATCACTGATGTTTACGTAAGTTTAAGCCTGATGCTTCAGTTCTCTGCGCAGAATTTTGCCCACGGTACTCTTAGGTAGCTGCGGCATAAATTCAATCAACTTGGGCAGCTTGTAGGCGGTGAGTTGCTCACGGCAGAACTGGATAATCGCGGTTTTCATCTGCTCATGGTCTTGGCTGTCATCCTTGAGCACAACAAAGGCTTTGACCGCTTCTCCTGAGTGCGCATCCTTTACACCAACCACGGCACATTCAATGATATTAGGGTGGCTGGCTAGCACGTTTTCAACCTCATTCGGATAAACGTTAAAGCCAGAGACAATAATCATATCCTTTTTACGATCAACGATTTGGTGGAATCCTTCCTCGTTCAAAATCGCAATATCCCCAGTTTTAAAGAAACCATCGGCAGTCATCACATTGGCTGTTTCTTGGGGGTTATTCCAATAACCTCGCATCACTTGTGGGCCGCTGGCGGCGAGTTCACCGGCTTCCCCTTGCGCGACTTCATTGCCGTTTTCGTCTAACAGTTTGACCTCAGTGCCGAGAACGGGCTTACCGATAGTGCCAATCTTCTGATATCCGGGGGCATTGAGTGAAATTACCGGCGAGGTTTCGGATAATCCATAACCTTCACTGATGGTATTGCCCGTGGTTTGCTGCCAGATATTGGCTGCGGCAGCGGTCAGTGCCGTACCACCCGAAATAGTGATTTTTAAATGACTAAAATCCAGTGCCTTAAATTCGGGCTGATGGCACAGGGCGACAAAGAGGGTGTTAAGCCCTGCAAAACCGGTAAAAGGATATTTCGCCAGAGTCCTGATTAAGCCATTAATATCACGGGGATTGGGGATCAATACCGAGCAACCACCACATTCAAAATACAGCACTAAGTTCACCATAAAGGCGTAGATATGGTAAATCGGCAGTGGCGCGACAAAAATATCTTCCCCTTCGGTGATGACGCTGCCGATACGGGATTTTACCTGCGCCGCATTAGCGAGCATATTACCGTGGGTCAGCATGGCACCCTTGGATAGGCCCGTCGTGCCACCAGTATATTGCAGTGCGGCCAAGTCGCCCGCTGCGGGCTCAAAGCGCGTAAAGGGTTGCTCTGCCCCTTGTTTTAGCACTTGGTTAAATTCGATATTTTTAAGCCCGGTTTTGGGCTGAACTTGCGGATCGATAAGATCTAACGGGTGGGTTGAAATCACCAATTCGATAGGCGTGGTTGCAACTACTTTGGCGAGGGTTGGCAGTAAATCCGACAACACGACTAATGCCTTAGCTCCCGAATCATTAAACTGGTGAATTAGCTCTCTTTCGGTGTAGAGCGGATTAGTGTTAACTAGGATAAGTCCCGCCCGCAGCGCACCATAGGCGGCGATAACAAATTGGGTAATATTGGGTAATTGGATGGCGATCCTATCGCCGGGTTTTAGGTTAGTGTTATTTTGTAAATAGGCGGCAAAATAGCGTGAATCACGTTCTATATCATTGAAGCTGCTATTTTTTCCTAAACAAGCATATGCCGTTTTATCACCAAAGCGTTGGCTAGTGCGTTCGATTAAGTCTATGAGTGATGAGTATTTGCCAAGTTCGAGTTGTGACTCTTGATCGTATGCCATGCCTAACTACCTCAAATAGGTTTATCGTTGTTATTATTTTAAAATCAAACGGGTGTTTAGATTAGAAGGATTCAACCAGTCAGGTCAATGTTTATCGTTAAATTATTGTAGCAATTTGCACGGCTATCCATTTGTAAAAATAGAATTTTTACTCTAAAAAATAGCGATGAGCTGCAGTGTAAATGTACTACAGCACACCTGAATTTGAGATGAAAAATCGAGGGTAAGCGTCGACATTAGTTAGGATATTGCTCATCGTGGCGCAGGGTGAGTACTTCGAATCCTGTGGGGGTGACAAGGATAGTATGTTCCGATTGTGCCGAGAGTTTTTTGTCGCGGGTGACAACCGTCCAACCATCTTTTTTGATTTTTATCTTGTCCGTGCCCTGATTCACCATGGGCTCAATGGTAAACACCATGCCGGCTTTGAGCTTGAGACCTTGATG
>NZ_JBKEDJ010000015.1:0-34477 GCF_047975355.1 Shewanella sp.
ACACAGGCAGCAATGTGCCACAGCGATACGACTATCAAGTGATTGTTGAACCCAGCCACCAGCCTTGGTTATTCGGGCTGGATGTGGCCTACAGCCAAGATGAAAAGGTCATCAATCTCCCCGATTATCGACTCTATTCCCTACGTAATGTCGATCAACGCATGGGCTACAGTGCCCGTTCTTGGCCTAAGGCCCAAATGGATCTCAAGTTAAGTGCCAAGCAGCGGCAAATAAATCTGAAACTGCCCGATGGCACTAACCCCAAAACCCTAGCGCTCGCCACCGAGTTTAAGGCCAACTATCCCGAGCCAAAGCAGCGTCTGCTCGCCATGATGGGTTATTTTAATCGCGAACCGTTTTTTTACACCCTCACCCCGCCGCCCATTGGCCCGCAGCAAGTTGATGATTTTCTCTTTGAAAATAAAGCCGGATTTTGCGCCCATTACGCCTCCGCCTTTATCTTTATGGCGCGGGCCACTGGCTTACCCGCGCGTATGGTCACGGGTTATCAAGGGGGCGAATACAACCCGCAGGCCGATTACCTGAGCGTGTATCAATATATGGCCCACGCTTGGGCAGAAGTCTGGCTCGAGAATGAAGGCGGGGTACGATTCGATCCAACGGCCATGGTCGCGCCTAACCGAATTGAACAAGGCTTCGATGCTGAGTTTTCCCCCGAACAAAGCTACCTGCAAGAAAGCCCTTTTAGCAGTTTGCGCTTTAAATCTATGCCTTGGCTCAACGAGTTAAGGCAGCGCTTTGCCAGCCTCGATTATTACTGGAGTCTCTGGGTGCTCGGTTTCAATCAGGAGCGGCAAAACAAAGTGTTAAGCGGCATTTTAGGGGATGTCACTAAAACCAAGGTGGCGGTGTTTATGAGTGTCTGTATCAGCCTTATCGGCCTCTATATCGCCTACAGCGTGGGGCTGTTTCGCTTTAAACGGGAGCAGGATCCCATCAGCGCTAAGTACCAACGCATATGTCAGCGCCTCAGTAAATTTGGCATCACTCGCCCAGCACACCTTGGCCCAAACGCCTTTGCAGCGCAGCTAATTGACACGCACCAGCAGCAATCCCCGCAGTTTTGCCGTGAGTTTGACACCCTGACCCAAAGCTACGTCGCGCTGAAATACCAACAGCTTGCGGACGGTGACTATCAAGCGGCGCTAAAGCGCTTTAATAGCGCCGCTAAAGCCCTTAACTGGCGACTATTTGGCCCGAGTAAACAGTTAAAATAGGCGGGATAAACCACAGGCGGACAAGATTGTTGAATCTTATAAATCAGTCACATAGAATTGCCAAGCCACTTTGCTATGCATAACAGCAATCCCAAATCGTGAGTCGAATATGCTGAAGTTAATCCAATCCAATCAAATGGAAGTGCTCTGTGCCCATCTTGCCGCGTATTTGCGCCAGCCGCTACCCGGCGCGGCGTTATTGCAAAGTGAGCATATTTTGGTGCAAAGCCCCGGTATGTCGACTTGGTTACGCCTTGAAATTGCTAAACAAAATGGTATTGCCGCCGCGCTGGAGTTCCCGCTACCTTCAAGCTTTATTTGGCAACTGTGCCACGATTTACTCCCCAATGTCCCCAAGGAAAACGCCTTCACTAAGGCGACAATGACCTGGAAGCTGATGCAGCTACTGCCACGGCTACTGGATGAACCTTCCTTTGGGCCACTGCGCCATTATTTGGGTCATACCTTAGACAATATGGAATCGAGCGCGGCTGACCTCAATAGCAACCATCAGCTTGGCGCCATAAGCGCCGATGATATTAAGCTTTACCAACTTTGCGGCCGTATCGCCGATATCTTCGACCAATATTTGGTTTACCGCCCCGATTGGATTGCCGCGTGGGAAGCCAATGAACCGCTCGAATCGCTCAAATTGAATGAGGAGCAGAGTTGGCAACCCATCCTCTGGCGCGCACTGATTGCCTATAACCGCGATGAGCTGCACCAAAGCCACTACCACAGGGCCAATCTGCATCAGGATTTAATTACCGCATTGGGCGATAGCGCCAACTCCCTCGCAAAATTGCCGCAGCGTTTATTTGTGTTTGGGATCTCCTCCATGGCGCCCCAAACCATCGATGTGATCCACCAGCTCGCGAGCCGCATCGATGTGATTATCTTAAGCCTGAGCCCCTGTCAGCATTATTGGGGCGACATTATCGACCCACGCCATCGGGCGCGTATGGCATTGCAATATGCCGGAAAGCGCCAATTAGCCGAACAATGGGAAGATAAACTCGAAGTCGGCAATCCCCTGCTCGCCAACAATGGCAAGATGGGCCGCGAATTACTCGATATGCTGCTCGAACTACCTCCAGAGCACTGCGACTTTGGGGACGATGTGTACTGCGAGCCCTGCGGCGATCCTACCGCTCCCCACTCCAACGCCAGCATGCTGGCCGGGGTGCAATACGATATCTAAGAAATGCAGACACTCGACCGCGTACTTGGGCCGGATGCTGAGCTATATCAAGAGGTCGCGAATCGTCGAGTATTAACCGCCGACGATGATTCAATTCTAATCAAGAGTTGCCACAGCCCGCTTAGGGAAATCGAAACCCTGCACGATCATTTACTCGATCTGCTGGATAGCGACAACCAACTCACGCCCAAAGACATAGTGGTAATGATGCCGGATGTCGCAGCCTACGCGCCCTATATCGATGCGGTGTTTGCGGCCAAACAGGGACTGGAATATATCCCCTACGCCATTGCCGATCGAGGCGCGGCGCAGGAATCGCCACTCATTAATAGCTTTTTGAATTTACTTAATATTAATCAGAGCCGCTTCGGACTGACCGATATTTTAAGCATTCTCGAAGTCCCGGCAATATTACGACGTTTTCAGCTCGAGGAAGACGAGCTGCCACTCATTCGCCGCTGGTTAGATGAAGCCGGCGTGCGTTGGGGCCGCGATGAACAGAGCCGCCTTAAACAGGGCGTGCCCGCCTTCGAGCAAAACTCCTGGGCCTTTGGCATAAAACGCTTAATCCTAGGTTATGCCTTACGGGACGATGCGCCGTTGTATCAATCATCCCCGCAGGGAACGCACTATTTAATCGTTGCTGGGGTGGAGGGACAATCGGCACAGGCCCTTGGCAAGCTGTTGAACTTTATTGAAGTCCTCGATGAAACCACCCAAATATTAGCCAAGGCGCAAGCGCCCTCATTGCGATTACTCGAACTCACCGAACTGTTAAATGCCTTTTACGCCCCCGATGAGGATGAGCGTGAGCAGTTGCAGGAAATTCGCGATGCGATTGCCGCCTTAGAGCAAGAGTTGCTTGCCGCAAGCCCTGCCGATAGGGGGGCACAGGCTAACGACTTAGATTTAAGCATCGAAGTGCTGGCGCTCTGGTTTAATCAACGCTTAACCGAGTCACGTGTCGGCCAACGATACCTCGCGGGCAGCGTGAATTTTTGTACCTTAATGCCGATGCGCTCAATTCCCTTCAAGGTCGTGTGTCTGTTGGGTATGAATGATGGTGTCTATCCTAGGGTGCAACATCCAGTGGGCTTTGATCTGATGGCCCATTTTGGGGCACGCAAAGGCGATCGTTCCCGCAGATTAGATGATAGATACTTGTTTTTAGAGGCATTACTCTCGGCTCGGGAGCAGCTGTACATCAGCTATATTGGCCGTAGCGAACGGGATAACTCAGAGCGTATTCCATCGATGCTGGTCTCCGAGCTAATAGAATATTGTCAGTTGTGTTATTTGCCTCAATCGCTTGCGGCAGAAGCTGCGAATGTCAGTAACGAAGATGCTCAGCAGGCATTGCTTGAGGCTATTGTGAGCCATCAGCCGCTGCAACCTTTTGATCCTAAACTGTATCAAGCAGCACTGCCGCAAGCCCCCGTCTCCCACGGGATAAAACAGAGTTATAGCCAGCAGTGGTGTCCGCCCGATAGCAATAGCAATTTGCAGCATGGTCGATTTATTGAAGCCCATACCCAGATAGTGCTCGAAGATGACGCAATTGGTGACAGTGTTCAGGATATTGAGCCCCTTGGCGAAGCAGAGCATGTGGATATCTCGGCCTTTATTCGCTTCTTTCGCAATCCCGCGCAGTATTTCTTTAATCGTACCCTGAAAGTCGATTTAAACCTGAATATTCAAGCGGATGACAACGATGAGCCCTTTAGTCTTAATGCGTTAGAGCGTTATTTATTACAGGCTCAACTCCTTGGCGATGCGCTCGAACAAGGACAAAACGAGCCCAGCACTGAACTGTTACAGCGCCTTAAAGCCAGTGGTAATTTGCCAATGCAGCCCTTTGATGATCTGCTGCTGCGCCAATACAGCCATGATATCGCGCCGCTGATTGGCAGAACCCTGTTTATGCGCGGCGATGTCGCTCCCCGCCATGCCGATATTCGGCTCAGCTTTGAGTTATCCCTTCAGAATCCAGGGACTCAGGTAAAAACTAAACGCGTGATCCTCGAAGGCCGTATCGATGATATCAGCCCTAAGGGATTGGTCACTTGCCGCCCCGGCAGTGCCCATGGGCGGGACATTTTAGCCTTGTATTTGCGTCATTTATGTTTGATGGCCGCAGGAGTGGCTCAACCTAGCTACCTGCAACCTAGCTATCTGCTGGATATGGGGCATTTTCATGCCCTCGCGCCCATTACGCCAGCGCTTGCCCATGCGCAGCTCGCCAACTTATTACAGTATTTTTATCAGGGCCAAATTCATCCCCTGTGTTTTATGCCAAGAACCTCCCTCGCCTATGCCAGCGCTGAGGCGCATGAAGCGGAAGACCCGCACAAAGCCCGGCTCGAAGCGGCGCAAAGCGAATGGCTGGACGAGCAAGGTGAACTTGGCGAAGGCACAGATCCCCATTATCAGCGGCTGTTTCATTTTCCCGACGACTTTACCGAGGGACATTTTGGCAAACTCGCCGATGACATCTATCGCCCTATGTTGAGCCTTTACCATAAAGATACCCTCGCTCAACTCGAGGAATTTGCCCTGAATGAAGCCCCAACCGCCACAGAGGGAGCGCATTGATGACTAAGGTATCACCCGCTTTGCCGTTAGATCCGCTCACCCTGCCATTTGGTGGCAGTCGCTTACTCGAGGCCAGTGCGGGCACGGGGAAAACCTATACCATTTCAGGCCTGTATCTCAGATTACTGCTTGGGGATGGCTTAAGCGAACCGCTTAATTGTGAACAAATTCTGGTAGTGACCTTTACCAATGCCGCCACCGAGGAGCTGAGGGACAGGATTCGCCGCCGCATTCAGGTAGCCTTTAAGTGTTTCTTAGGGCTTGAGATTAACGATCCTTTTGTGCAGGCGCTGTACGATAAGACCCCTGAAGTTGAGCGCGCTATTGCCCTCAGACGCTTCGATTTAGCGCTCAAATCCCTCGACGAAGCGGCGATTTTTACCATTCACGGTTTTTGCCAACGGATCTTGGCCGATCTCGCCTTCGAATCATCATTACTGTTTGAGTCTGATTTCACCTTAGACGACAGCGAGTTTTTGCACCATGCGGTGCGGGACTTTTGGCGTGAGGCCTGCTATCCGCTGCCAGAGTATTTAGCCCAGATCATTGCCTGCGAATTTGGCGATCCCGAAGGATTAGTCAAGCAGCTGAGAGCCTTGCTCGGTGCCAGTGAGGCCAAACCGCTTCAACCCGTGCAGCCCTTTGCTCGTTTGGCTGAGTCCTTAAGCCAGAGTGTGCAGCGCTTTAAACTCGCCTGGCCGCGTGGCCGCGACGCGCTGTTAGAGTTACTTCATAGCCTGCCGCTTAACGGCCAACGTTTTGGTAAAGCGAGCGACAATTACCCTAAACTGGCGGAAATGTTCGACCAACTGGACAACTTCTTAGCCTTTGGCCATGGCTTACCGCCGCTCAAAGTGCTCGAATCCCTATCGCTATCGGAGCTTAAGCTGAATAAGGGCGGCGTGCTCCCAAGTGCGAGCGAGGCGCCACTGCTTGACCATATGGAGCAGTTAGCCGCATTGATTAACGCGATTAAACCCGCATTTCTCTATAGCGCCAAACAAGGGATCAGCGAGCGCTTTGCCAAGCAAAAACAGCTGAAAAATGTGCTGACACCCGATGACTTGCTCACTACCTTGGCAGCGGCGATGCAGGCCAATCCCGACACTTTGCCTAAGGCAGTGGCGAGTCGCTTCCCCGTGGCCTTAATCGATGAGTTCCAAGATACGGATCCTCTGCAATTTGCTATTTTCTCAGGGATTTATCAAACCCATTTGGGGCTTAAAACTCAAGATTCGGCGACGGTTGAACCTAAGGATCGCACGAATAGCAAATTAAGCCTGCTGATGATTGGTGACCCTAAACAGGCGATTTATGCTTTCCGTGGCGCCGATATTTACACTTATATCGAGGCGCGCAGACAGACTCAGGCGCACTATTTCCTCGATACTAACTATCGCTCGAGTCGCAATCTGGTGGACGGGGTGAATCATTTATTTGCCCAGCATTCGGATCCTTTTATCAGCCAATCGATTCCCTTCGATCCAGTAAAGACGCCTGCCAGTGCGGCGGCAAAACAACTCGTTGAGCAAGCGCCCAATAGCGCCGCGCTGCGCTTAAAACTCTTGAGTGAAGGCGAAACTGGACTCAATAAGGCCAGTGCTCGGCAAACCTTGGCCGAAGATACCGCCGCCGAAATCACCCGTTTACTGAGGCAGGCCGCTAATGGTCAATGCAGCACGCCCAAAGGGCCACTTATTGCCAAAGATATCGCCATCTTAGTGCGTGATAGAAACGAAGCTGCAGTGATGAAAACCGCGCTGAGCAAGCGCCAGATTGGCGCCGTCTTTTTAAGTCGCGACAGCGTATTTGAAACCGTCGAAGCGCGGGAAATGGCGCTCATTCTGCGCGCCTTGGCCAGCCCCAAGGACGAGCGCGCCCTGCGTAGCGCCCTTGCTACCGCCCTGCTTGGTTATCGCGCCGAGCAAATTCATGCCTTTAACCAAGATGAAGAGCAGCGCCAAAAACTGCTAGAGCAGTTTTTTGAGCTGCACCAGATCTGGCAAAAACGCGGCATTATGCCAGCGCTGCTCAGCCTAGCCAATGCGACACAGATGGTTGCACGGCTGCTGCATTCTCCCGATCCGACAAGCATTGACCAAGCGGAGCAAGATGCTACCGCTCATCTTGAGGCGAGCAATGGCGAACGTCGGCTCACGGATTTTCGCCACTTAGCCGAGCTATTGCAGCAAAAGGCGACCGAAATCGATGGGATCAGTGCCCTGCTTAACTGGTATGAGCAACAACTGATTGATAACACAGGAACTGATGAGCAGCAGCTGCGCCTTGAAAGCGAGCAAAACTTAGTGCAAATCGTCACCATCCATAAGAGTAAGGGGCTGGAATACCCAGTGTGCTTTGTACCCTTTGTCAGCCTCGTGCGGGATAATCGCCGCCGCCCGACGCCTATGCTCTACCACAGAACCAATGCCGATGGCGCGCAGGAACTGGTGTGGGATTTAGAAGGCACGGATGAAGGTTGGGAACAAGCAAAGCAGGAAACCTTAGCCGAAGATCTGCGTCTGCTCTATGTGGCGCTCACCCGCCCCGTGTACCTGTGTTATTTGTACATAGCCAACCATAGCCGCATGTTAAAGGCAGGGCTTAAAAGCCAGCTGCATGAAACCGCCATCGGTTATCTGCTTGGGATCACTGACACTGATTGTGATTTTTCGCGTTTGCAAAATGCCGCCAACGCGCTGGTCGCGGGTCTCGAGTCGAGTATGCCTGCGATCAGCATTGAGGTCGTAGCCGATGACATTGAGGCTGACAAACTGCATACGGGTGGAAGTGATTCTCAAACCTTGAGTGCCCGCAAGGTCAGCCGTCAGTATCGCACTCCATGGCGCGTCGGCAGTTATTCCGGTTTAGTTAAAAATGCGCCCCACGCTAAAGCCACACCCGGCGCCGATGATGAAGTCAACGCCGTATTGGGTACAGATACCGCAAACAGCGCAACTGATCCCTTGTGGCAAGAAGCGGCCGATCCGCAAGCGCAACCTCTGCTTAATCGCTTTAGTTTTGAGCGCGGCGCCAACGCGGGTAGCTTTATGCACTTAGTGCTTGAGTTAATTGATTTTACCCAAGCTCGAATCGACTTACCCCGAGAGCTACCTAAGGCCATGTTGCAATACGGCATTGCCCCCGAATGGCAGCCCATATTAGAGGATTGGTACCTAGAGGTATTACAAGCTCCGCTGGCGTTAATGGCGCAGGATAATCAGCTTATCAATCCCGAACTGTGTTTAGCCGCACTCGCGCCGCAGTACACCTTAGTCGAGATGGAGTTTTACCTGCCATTAAATCGCTTAAAGGATACAGAGCTTAACCAACTCCTAGGGCAATTTGGCTACGATACCGAGCTGCAGTTTGATGAATTACAGGGCATGCTCAAGGGCTTTATCGACTTAACCTTTGAATATCAAGGCAAGTTTTATATTGCCGACTATAAGTCGAACCATCTGGGGGATAATATTCAGGCCTATCATCACAGCGCGCTGAAACAGGCGATTAGCGACCATAGGTATGATTTGCAATATATTCTCTACTCCCTTGCGCTGCACCGCTATTTAGCGATGCGCTTGCCCAATTATGATTACGATACCCATATCGGCGGCTGTTATTATTTGTTTTTACGGGGAATGTCGGTGCAATATCCAGGCTTTGGTATTTATTACGATAAACCGCCCAAGACGCTTATTTTGGCCTTAGATGCGCTGTTTCAGCGCAGCCTAGAGGCAACGACTGACTCAAATAAAAAGTTCGATGCTCAACTGGATACGGGAGCAATGGCATGATCAGCAGCGAACTCAATCACCCTAAAGCCCCATCAACCCCATGGATTGAAGTTGGCGCGCTCAGACTCAAGGCGCCGCTCACGGAGCTACTCAAATACTGGGAAAAGGAGCGGCTGATCACCCCGCTGGATCGCCATTTTGCCCTCGAGATGGCAAGGCTTCACCCTAATGACGCCCAAGAGCCGCTGTTTATGCTGCTGTGCGCCCTATTAAGTCAACAGCTCTCGGCCCAACATACTTGCCTTGTGCTTGAACATATAGTGCCAGCCAATCCGATGGCAGAGCCAGTTAATCACTGCCAAATCCGTTTGAGCCTGCCAGAACTGATTGCAAGGCTGGAAAATTTTGAGGCGGTTGGTGAACCTCACAACAATAAGCCACTGATTTTTGATGGTGGCCGACTCTATCTTGAGCGTTATCATCATTTCGAAACCGAGGTGGCCAGCGCCCTGACGAGGCTCTCTTCGAGTCAACCCGTCAACAACACGGATAAAGATTCAGATGCGCCGCTACGCAGGCAGCTCGATTACTTATTTCCGAACGCCGCATCTTCCCATGTAACCTCAGCCCTTGAGCCTCATATCGACTGGCAAAAAGTCGCGACGGCAACGGCGCTCGGCAAAAAGCTTGCGGTGATCACCGGCGGCCCGGGTACGGGCAAAACCACCACAGTAACTAAATTACTGTTGTTACAGCAATTAGACTCACCAAAACAGATAAGACTCGTCGCCCCGACAGGCAAGGCCGCCGCCCGATTAAGTGAATCGATAAAGGCCTCGAAAGCAAGACTCGAGCAAGAGCTAAAACAGGCTCAAGCGACAAACGAGCAAGTACACAGTCACGAAACCCAAGCGCTGTTAGCCGCGCTCAAGCAAGTGCCGGAAGAGGCATCAACCTTACATCGTCTGCTGGGGGTTATCCCCAATTCGGCGCAGTTTCGTCACCATCAGGGCAATCCCCTGCGGCTAGATCTGTTGATTGTCGATGAAGCGTCGATGGTCGATTTGCCTATGATGTATAAACTGCTCACGGCCCTCCCCAAACAGGCCGGTTTGATACTGCTTGGGGATCAGGACCAACTCGCCTCAGTTGAAGCAGGCGCCGTGCTCGCCGATATTTGCGCAGGGCTAAAATACGAATCGGACCAACACTCTGAATGGAGAATGCGTTATAGCCAAGCCCAGGCCGAGCAATTGAGCAAGCTCACCGGCTTTGATCTGCGTGCCTATATTCATCGCGAGCCAAAAATTGGTGACAGTTTGTGTATGTTGACCCACAGCCACAGATTTAAAGGCGATGCCGGCATTGGCCTATTAGCCAGCGCGGTAAATCGTTCCGATCTCGCCGGGATTTTGGCCGTATGGCAGCGGGGACTAGCCGAGCTTAGTTGGCTAGAACACAGTATGGATCTGAGCCAGACCCAAGCCAAAATCAGCGAGCCTGCAAACAACACAGGCCTTCACGCTCTGCTAACACAGGCTTGTGAGCAATACGCAGAGTATTTACGTCCGCTGCAAATTTCAGATCCAAGCAGTGTGCCAAGCGCCATCAAAGCCATTACCCGCTTTAACCAATATCGTATCCTGTGCGCCATGCGCAGTGGCGATTATGGTGTCGAAGGTATCAATCAAGCCGTGACTAAAGCGCTGTCTCAGGCCAAGCTTATCCATCCCCAGCAAGAGTTTTACCTTGGCCGGCCAATTATTATCCAAAGCAACGACTATAACTTAGGCCTGTTTAACGGTGATATTGGTTTGATTTTGCAGGATGAAGACAGGCCAGAGCGCCTGATGGCCCACTTTATCAAAGCCGATGGCAAACTGCTTAAAGTGCTCCCCGCAAGGCTGCCTAGCCATGAAACCTGCTACGCCATGACGGTACATAAAAGTCAGGGCAGTGAATTTAATCGCGTCGCCCTCGTACTTCCACCCAATCCGAGCCTAGTACAGTGGCAATTGCTCACCAAGGAGCTAGTCTACACCGCTATTACCCGCGCAAAACAACACTTTAGCTGTTTAGGCACACAGCAAGTCTTTGAGCGCGCAAGCCAGCAAGCTACCCTGCGAGCCTCAGGTTTAGCCGATAGGCTCTGGCGCGGTAACGCGATGACTGATTAATAGTTAAATTATTGAGTAACAACAATAAAATTAAAGATAAAGGAGATTTAGATTGACGGAACAAGCCATGATTAAACTGCACCAGATGCAAGATGTCATCAATTTATTTGATAGCATTAAACCAGAGGCTAAGTTACCAGCGATATGCTACGAAAACACACGCTATATTTCTTGGTCTGAATTTGATGCAATGCAAGTATACGAGCTTGATTTTGAACCGTATTTAACCATTGCAGCCACCTGTGATATGCGTTTTTTTACCCTGCATCAAAGTCAGCACCGCTTATACCTTGCCCATTGCAATTATGCTGGTCACGCACCGCGATGGGAGGCTCGCCCCATCACCTTGTCGCAACTGACGGATACAGCGTTAATGACCAAGCTGATGCAAGACCACGCCTATCAATTAGGACTCAATATCAACCTAGATTTGGATTATCCAGTCTAGTTTGCTTAATACAATAGACAAAATGTATGCAGATAAACTAGTCATCAAGTAGACTGTGGAATAGATACCCTCTATTTAATCAATTAATGATTGGATAGAACTCCCTTAAGACAATATCCGTCATATTATTTATGTAGGTAAAAATGAAATATATTCTATTGGTTATATTATTGACATTGTTGGCTTATTCATTTATTGACAACAGAAGTGATGAAGAAAAGTTCATTGAAGAATTTAATAGAAATACACTGATTTTTGAGAAGATTAAAGTATTAGCTTGTGTCATCAACTCAAAGAATGGACCTATAAGAACCAATAACTTAGACAGTTTAAACAATCAAGCATTATCCGACTACTTAGATGAATTGAATATTTCAGGAATAGATGTAACAGAGAAAAATGGGAAATGTTTGATTTCCCTCTATCGCGCCGGATTTGGTTTTGGATTTAGCGGTTACAGCTATCATTACAGACTGAATGTAGAAAATCCTAATTTTGAAAATTCCAGCGAAAAAACTAAGGTTCGTAAAGGTGCATATTCATATGATATAAAATTATCAAATGAATGGGTTTTAACTTTCAAGCAAACCTGAAAATAAGATAATTTTTCAATTAAACACTCTTATAATACGACAAACTCAATACTAAAGCAGTTGATTTTATGACCCAAACGCCAACCTATTCGCCCGCTAATACCCTTGTGGTGCTCGACTTTGAAACCTCGGGACTCTCGCCCAAACAAGGTGCTCGCGCCATCGAAATTGGCGCAGTATTAATTGAGCAAGGACAAATTACCGCGCGCTTTTCAGAGTTAATGAACCCGGGTTTTCGGATAAACAGCTTTATTGAAGATTACACAGGGATCAGCAATCAGATGCTCGCCCATGCAGCGCCCTGTGCCGAGGTGATGGTACGCTTTGCAGAATTTATCGGCAAACATCATCTAGTTGCCCATAATGCAGCCTTCGATCAACGCTTTCTGGAAGCCGAATTTGCCCAGATAGGCCACCACTACCCAGGTCAATTTGGCTGCTCACTCCTGCTGGCAAGACGGCTATACCCTGAGGCTATCAATCATCAGTTGGCAACCTTAGTGCGCCATAAGCAGCTACCGACCGATGGCACCTTTCACCGCGCCTTGGCTGACGCGGAAATGACGGGGCATTTATGGCTACGCATGTTGGCCGATCTTAAACAAGGGTATGCGATTACTGAGCCGCCCTTTAGCCTGATGCAGAAAATCATGACCAAGACTAAGGCCGAGGTGCCTAAGTTTTTGCGCCAGTACGCCAGAGGTTAACCCCTCACCGATTCAGGTTTACGCTCCTATCTGACACGCTTAGAAAAGTGTCCAATAAAAAGCCGAGTGTTTGATAACACTCGGCTTTGTGATTAAATCAAACTGGATGCGACTCAAGCGAGCGGCGTATGATCAATCCCACAGGAGCTGCGTACCACTAAGGTCGTTGGGATTAATTGCGGGGTCACAGCTTGACCACGAATAAGCTTGAGTAAGCTTTCCACTAAAATCTCACCCGCTAACTGGGTATTTTGCTTAATGGTTGTTAGCGGCGGATTGGCAAAGCTTGCCACGGGAATATCATCGTATCCCACAACTGCGACTTGCTCGGGTACCAAGATCCCCTTCTCTTTTAAGGCGCGAATCGCACCGATGGCAATCAAATCACTGGCGGCAAAAATCGCATCAAAGCCCAGTCCGGTCTCAAGCAGTGCCATCGCCGCATCATAACCAGCACTCTCGGTACTAATAGCCGAGATTTGCCTTGCGGCCACCACGGGTAATCCTGCGGTTTGCAGCGCTTTGACGTGGCCTAAATATCTGTCCCTAAACTCGGGACTATGGCTCGACGCATCCCCTAAAAAGGCAAAGGCTTTACGACCTAGGGAGATAAGGTGTTCGGTGGCAATCAAGCCACCCTGATGGTTATCGCAGCCGATGGATAATACGGATTTATTGTTATGCTCGGCGCCCCAAATGACAAAATGGGTGTTCTGTTCCAACAACTTTTCGAGTTTCTGCTCATAATCCATATAATCGCCGTAACCCAGCAAGATAATGCCATCGGCTTTATTGCTGTCTTCGTAGTCGGCATGCCAATCGCTGGAAAGTTGCTGAAATGACACGAGTAAATCATAGCCTTGCTGCGCCGTTGCCCGCGTTATCGAGCCTAACATCGACAGAAAAAACGGGTTGATCAGTGAGTCATCATTGGTGGGATCTTCACACAACAACAGGGCTAAGGTATGGCTATTTTGGGTACGTAGATTACTGGCGTTTTTATCAACTTTGTAATTAAGTTCCTTGGCAATAGCCTGGATCCGCTGGCGGGTTTCTAGATTGACTAACGGACTATTTCTCAGAGCACGGGAAACCGTAGACTGGGATACACCAGCACGATAAGCAATATCGATTGAGGTCGCTTTCGATGCCATAGCAAGGTCACCATAATTATTATTTTGTGGCGATACTAAAACAGTTCGAATGACTTGTATAGCCGAAGGGTTTACAACTGACTAACAAGTTAGCAGAGATAAAAACTTTGTTGGGGATCCGCCCAACGGCTGTACAGTAAACGGTCTATTTCCCAATATTAACAATGTCGTATCGATACAAACACAGCTTGTACCGATACGCTACTGATGCAGATAAAAGTTAAATACCTAACTCATCGAGCAAATCATCGGCATCCATGCTGGCATGCTGCTGACTGATCACAGGTTTATCCGCCATACGACTCCAAGGTGATGGCGTATCAGAACCTTGATTGCCATTAGCACCAAGTCCGTGCTGCTCGAGTAAGCTGTCAGGATCAAACTCTTCATCGAATTCAAACTCATCCAGCTTGATAAACTCGGTCTTATCCATGGCAAATTCGAGGTAGAAAATATGATTATTTTCGGTTTTAAACGATACCCTTCTGGCGACGGCATCATCTAAGTTTGCATCGATTGAAATCGTCAGCTCTTTGTTTATAGTCAACATTTTTGGCTGACTTTGGCTGATAGAGGTTTGCAGCTCCTTGGAAACTTTATTGATAAAGTCGCCCAAGATTTGGTTCATCAACTCACCCATCACGTTGCCCACTTCATCGGAAGTGTGGGAGAAAGCGAGCTCTTCCTCCGGCATCCCCATGTTGAGCATATAACGGCGATAGATTTCGATGGCTGCAGGGGCAGAAAAGTTGATCACGACTAGGCCCGAGAAGCCGCCATCAAAAATCGAAAAACAGCCTAAATCAGGTTTTAAACGGGTACGAGTAATGCTTTGTACCATGCCCGCATGGCTCACATGGCTGGCACTTGTGCTGGATAACACGTGGGCAACTGAGTGACATAGCTTCAATAGAATATCGTCAGAAGTCACAATAGTATTTGTAGTCATAATCTATTCTCAAACTTAACAGTTGATTAATCTTGCGCGTAAAAGAGTAAAAAATCAAAACTAAAACAACGAATTAGAAACATCTCACTTAAAAAACTCAGTTAAATGGGCTTAACCTATTGAATTTAATAATTACTTCACACGATTATTGCCATTATGGCGCTTCAAAAATCACAGATTAACGATAAAATCATCGATTGGACACAGCGCTCAATAATATTCTGCTTAAGATCAAAGAAATCTAACATTCTTAACGAGTTTACTCGAAATTTAATCCTCACCGATTCATTTGATACGGATTCGCAGGTATATTGGACACCATTCTTTTGCGCCTTAAGGAACACAAATGATCACATTCTTGCGCCGCTTCACCATTTTGCAACGACTCATGATGATGCTAGTCATGGCGGCCATTGGTACTGTTTGTTTTGCGAGTTTTTCCATTAAAGAGCAATACAGCAATCTGATCGAGCAAAAATGGCTGCAAATCGATGGTCAGCTCGGCAGTATCCTGAGTGTGATTGATGTGTATCGTCAGGATGCCGTGAACGGCAAACTAACAGAGCAAGAAGCACAGCAAGCGGCGGCAAAACTGATTGATCAGACCCGCTATGCCGGTGTTGGCTACTTTATTGTGATCGACGATAACAACCAAATCTTGGCCCATGGAGAAAATTCGAGCCTGATTGGCACCTCGGCGCAAAACTTTAAGCTGCCCAATGGCACGAATCCGCTCATTTCCATGCTGTCTCAAGCGCGGCAAAAGGGTAAGGCCATGTTGGAATACCCGATTGCCAACCCAGTTTCTAAAATCGTTGAAGACAAACTGGCCGAAGCCCGCTATTACCCAGAATGGGGTTGGACTGTGTTCACCGGCGCTTATCTCAGCGATGTCAAAGAGAGTCTCGATAGCGTGATTATCGATTATTTGATTATCATGTTTTTGATATCTGTGCCTATCTTCGCTTTCTTCCTAGTTTTGAATCGCTCGATTACGTCTCCCTTGAACGATGCCATTAACGCCCTTGAGGATATTTCCCAAGGTGAAGGCGACTTAAGCCAGCGTCTAACGACGCAGGGCAAAGATGAAATCGCACACCTTGCCCACGCCTTTAACCTGTTTGCCCAAAAAATTGGCGACATGGTGGGACATTTACAACCATTAGGCCATTCCCTCGACAATGATGCTAAGCAGTTAATGCTGGCCGTTGAAGAATCCAACCGAAGCGCCGAGCATATCCACCGCGAAACCGGTAGCGTGGCGACCGCCGTAAATCAAATGCTCTCGACCACCCATGAGATGGCAAGCAACACTCAACAGGCCGCCGATGCTGCCAACAGTGTGAAAAATCAGGCACAGCAAAGCCAAGCGGTGATCGATGATACGGTTCGCGATACCGAAAAATTGGTGCAAGAACTCAAGGCATCTGAAGTCATTACCCAAAAATTGGGGCAATCGTCGGCGCAAATTGGCAGCATCCTCGATGTGATCCGCTCCATTGCCGAACAAACCAACCTGTTAGCCCTTAATGCCGCTATTGAAGCCGCCCGCGCCGGCAGTCATGGCCGCGGTTTTGCCGTGGTCGCCGATGAAGTGCGCGCACTGGCAAATCGCACCCAAGATTCAACCAACGAGATCCAAAAAATCATCTCGGATATTCAAATGGGCGTGAACTCTGTGATGAAGAGTAATAGCCAAACACAGACTCAATCCGATGAATTACAAGCCAAAGCCCGTGAAGCGGGGAACGCCATGGCGACGATTTTGCAGCTTATCGCCCATATCAGCGACATGAACACTCAGTTGGCCAGCGCGACTGAAGAGCAGTCTCTGGTGACAGAGGAGATCAACCGCAATATCTGTAATATTTCAGAATTAACCGAAGTCTCAGTCAAAGCCAATGAGAGTAATAGCCGCGCGGCACAGTCGTTACAGGATATCAGTCAGGATATGTCGCACACCTTAGGCCAATTTAAAATCTAACCCCATTGAAATAAAGCCACCCACACATTCAAAGAGGACGTATTAGAACGTCCTCTTTTAGTTTAAAATACTGACACTCAACGGGGCGAATGCCTGCTATCTAGTCGGATATTCATGCTATAAGCTAGGATGTAGCTTTGCCCTAAGTCTTTATTGCCGATTGAGGAACGCCCATGCGCATGACCTTAGCCGTTCATACACGGCAGTATACGATCCACAGTTTTAGCCCTAATGCCCAACTACCCAGCGAGGTTTTTGCCGAGGAACTGTACTTTATCGGCAAAACGGAGGAAGGACTGACTGTGGTGGTGTCTAGCGAACTTAAGCTCGACAGTTTAGAGCAAGAACCCCATTGGTGCTGTTTTGAAGTACTAGGACCGCTCGGATTTTCGATGACAGGTATTTTATCTAAAATTTCCGGCACCTTAGCCGATGCGCAGATCAGTATTTTTGCCCTTTCCACCTTCGATACCGACTATATTTTGGTAAAGAAAAATTGTCTCCAAAGCGCCATTGCCGCCTTAAAAAAGGCAGGTTACAAGATTATTGAGTCGAACGAAGCGCCATAATATTGATAAAGAGTTAAGCCACTATGTACGAAAAATCTGTCACTATCACCGCAAAACATGGTATTCATACCCGCCCTGCCGCCCTGTTAGTGAAAGAAGCGAAAACTTTCAACTGCGATGTACTAGTTGAATGCAATGGCAAACAGGCCAGTGCCAAAAGCTTATTTAAATTGCAAACATTAGGCCTGTATCATGGCGTGACCGTAAGGGTGTTTGCCGAAGGTGAGCAGGCGCAGGAAGCGGTCGAGAAAGTCTCGGAACTGCTAATAACCTTAAGTTAAACTGCATTTTAGTCAGCTTGATAGGAACGAATATGTCGATTACGGGGATCATAGTATCATCGGGTATAGCCTTCGGACAGGCACTTCACCTTATCCACGCCGAACATCACCTCGATTATCGCCCTATCCCCCTTTCACGGCTCCCACAGCAACAGAGTAAATTTGTAAAAGCCCTGCAGGCACTGCAGCAGCAACTTAGCCATAGTCAAACCAAGCTCGACCCACAAAGCGAAAACTATCAGTTAATCGAAGCCGATTTATTACTGCTTGAGGACGAGGAGCTTATCGCTCAAGTAAAGGAAGCGATCCGCACCTTACAACTGTCTGCCAGCGTGGCGGTTGAGCGGGTCTTCGCCCACCAGGCCAACGAACTTGAATCCTTAGACGATCCTTATCTTGCCAATCGAGCCCAAGATGTACGTTGCCTTGGGCAGCGTTTAGTCTCTGCCATCAACGGACGCTTAGACCAAGGCTTATCGCAGCTAACTGAGCCGACAATTCTCTTAGCCCAAGATCTGACCCCCGCAGAATTTGCACTACTCCCCAAGGAGCAGATCAGCGGCATTGTGCTAAAAACCGGCGGCTTAACCAGTCATACGGCCATTTTAGCCCGCGCAGCGGGGATCCCCGCTATTCTCAGTTGTCAGTTCGATGCAGAGTTTATTCCCAATGGCACGCCATTAGTGCTCGATGCCTTAAGTGGCGAGCTTTTTGTTAATCCTGCGCCCGAGCAGCAGGCACGATTAACTGTCACACTGCACCATGAGCAGGCCAGACGCGCCGCCCTACAGGCTTACCGTGATGTGCCAGCCAAGACCCAAGATGACCACCACGTGGGCCTGATGGCCAACGTGGGTAACTTAAACGATATCGCCCATGTTGACGATGTCGGTGCCGATGGCATTGGCCTATTTCGTACCGAGTTTATGTTGATGCACACCAGCACACTGCCGGATGAGAAGGCCCAGTACAATCTCTACTGTGAGGCACTGCATGCATTAGGCGGTAAAACTTTTACGATCAGAACCTTAGATATTGGCGCCGACAAAGAGCTGCCCTGCTTATGCCAAGAAGTTGAAGATAATCCCGCCCTCGGCCTGCGCGGTGTTAGATACACCTTGGCGCATCCTGAGCTCTTTAAAACCCAGCTGAGGGCGATTCTACGGGCGGCCAACCATGGCCCGATCCGGCTCATGTTCCCTATGGTGAATCAAGTCGAAGAACTCGATCAGATCTTCGCCCTCATCGCCGAATGCCAGGACGCCCTCGAAGAGGAAGAAAAAGGTTTTGGCGAACTCAGTTACGGCATAGTAGTCGAAACGCCAGCCGCCGTGATGAACCTCGCCTCCATGCTGCCACGATTAGATTTTGTCAGCATAGGCACCAACGACTTGACCCAATATGCCATGGCGGCAGATCGCACCAATCCGCAACTGACACGGGATTATCCATCCCTGTCACCGGCAATATTAAGACTCATCAAAATGACCATAGACCAAGCCAAAGCCGCAGGAGTGAAAGTGTCCCTCTGTGGGGAGCTTGCCAGTTCGCCACTGATGGTTCCCCTCCTTATTGGTATGGGGCTCGATGAACTCAGCGTGAACTTAAACTCATTGCTCGAGGTAAAGGCCGCCGTTTGCCAAGGGCAATTGGCGAAATTTTCTGCGTTAGCGCACACCGCCATACTACAGAATAGAATTTCTGAACTACAGCAGAGTATAACAAACTATAAATAATACATTTTATTGGTTATGCTGCTTTACAGACCAAAAGATAACAACAAAAACAAGCGAAGGGGCACAGGATAATGGGATTTTTAAGCCGAATAAGGCGATTAGTATCAGGACAGCCGCAACTGGCTGGTGGCATCATGGTTTACGCCCCTGTCAACGGGGAAATCGTTGCCATTGAAAAGGTACCCGATGTGGTATTTGCCGAGAAAATTGTTGGTGATGGTATTGCCATTGCCCCAAAGGGAGACACGATTGTCGCCCCAATTGATGGCACTATCGGTAAGATTTTTGAGACTAATCATGCTTTTAGTATCGAGTCACCACAGGGCCTAGAGCTTTTCGTGCACTTTGGTGTGGGTACCGTTGAGCTTAGAGGTCGAGGATTTAGCCGTTTAGCGGAGGAAGGCCAAGAGGTCAAAGTGGGCGATCCTATTCTGTCCTTCGATATTGATTATCTTAAAGATCAGGTGGATAGCCTACTTACTCCGGTTGTGCTGGCCAATATGGAAGATGTCAAATACCTGGATAAAGCACAAGGTAGCGTCGTAGCTGGTAAAGACGCAATTTTTACCGTGCAGCTTTAACCGTTTTACCGCCCCGCTTATGTACGATCACTGGCAGCGCCCCTTGCTTGCCTGCCAGTCTCTCTCCTAAATAACGCACATATTCCCACACACAGACATCACAGTTTACAACCGTTTGATCCAGCGTCGATTTGCGTCGTTAATAAGCCATGATCAGGATAGACTCGTCATCTTCTGTCAGTGGTAATTGCCCTAGTTGCATCAACGCACGTTTTAACTCAGCCAACTCTACCTTTAATTCGGTCAAACTTGCTTGGCATGCTACGCCAGCAACAGCTGCGGGAAATACATGCTTAACAATCCGCAGCGCCGCAATATCTTTATAGGGAATGGTCTTGCTGACAAATACAAAATTTTGAGGTGCAATCTTGCAGAGCGCTTGATGGGCGACTTCATAATCCAGCGGGAAATCAGCTTCACCCACTAAGCGCAGCTGCAAATACACCCGATGCGATGCCAAGATGCTTAAACATTCTCGCCATTTAGTATTATTCATATTCATCCTTGAAACTGTTTCTCCTGCTAGGTGACTCCACTTGGGTTGTTATTCGTCTTTATTCTGCCCGACACTAACCTCAATCTCGTGCTTATAAGGCATTAGTCTTTGGCGGACTGGCGAGTGAGAGGCCGCTCCTCAATATGCGCCACGAGAAACACTAGAAACCGGAACAGTGATTTAATCTTAAGATCGTAATTGCTATCGGGTTTTGCCGACGCGAGCTTCTGTAGGGATTTGATTTTTGAGTATGCATTCTCCACCAGCTCGGCATTATCTTTGCCCACATACTTAGCAAACTCGGCAAATTCCCCGATAAATTTCAGCGTCACTTTACGCCGATTCAGGCTGACCAGTGACAAGCCTTCTTTTAGTTTGGCCTCAAATAATGTGCATTCAAGCCCTTGAATAATGGCCTGTTGTGGTAGACCACTGCTCAAGGCGTCGGCGAGAAAACCCAAATTTGCCTTTAACTCGAAGGTGATAGCCTGTTTGCCCGCAGTCGACTGTTGCCAGCGGCTGCGCTCTTTATCAAAAATGTCGTATAACTCTTTCCAAATACTCATGCCCTGTCCCTGCTGCAAGCGGTCTGGCTCAGCCAGTCTAAATTCAATTCTATTTAGGCAAATTTATCATAGGGTTAAAAATGCTAACACTAATCCATGGCGTATTTGATAAAAAAAATGGCCCGAACGTGTCGGGCCATAGTGGTAATCATAGGAGAATGCTTGCAGTCAAGCCCTCACTTTAAGCATTAGCTTGCTTGGCTTTATTTTTCTCGGCCGATTGTTGGCGCAGCGCTTCTTTCTTTTGACGGCGGGCTTCAATCACTTGATTCACGTCGCTACCAATGTGTGATTCGTTACGTGATTTCGCTAAGTTCACTTGACGCTCACGTTCAACAAAGCGCTTACGCTGCTCCTCCGAAATCTTATCGATACAATGTGGGCAGCTGACGCCTTGAACATAGGCTGGACTTAATTTTTCGGCTTCTGTGATCGGCATGCGACAAGCATTACATTGATCGTACTGACCTTTCTTCAAATCATGGTTAACGGCAACGCGGTTATCGAAGACGAAACATTCACCTTCCCATAGGCTTTCTTCCTGTTTCACTTCTTCTAAGTATTTAAGGATGCCACCTTCGAGGTGATAAACTTCTTCAAAGCCTTGTTCTTTTAAATAAGCGGTTGATTTTTCACAACGAATGCCGCCTGTACAGAACATAGCGACTTTTTTATGCTTCGCCGGATCTAAATTCTGTTTTACGTATTCAGGAAACTCTCTAAAGGTTTCGGTTACTGGGTTAATGGCGTTTTTGAAGGTGCCGATTTGCACTTCGTAATCGTTACGGGTATCGACCAAGATGACTTCAGGATCGGAAATCAGCGCATTCCAATCCTGTGGCTTAACGTACGTGCCCACCACTTTGAGTGGATCGATACCTTCGACGCCCATAGTGACGATTTCTTTTTTCAGTTTTACCTTAGTGCGGTAGAAAGGCATTTCATCGTCAAAGGATAATTTGTAGACGATATTCTCTAGGCCATTTTGGTTATTCAGCCAGGCAAGCAGTGCATCAATAGCGGCTTGAGTGCCGGCAACTGTGCCGTTAATCCCTTCACTTGCCAGCAATAATGTGCCTTTAATCTCGGCCTGTTCCATCATGGACAGGAGTGGCTCACGCAGCGACTCAAAATGCGGTAATGAAACAAACTTATATAAAGCACAAACAACGACGTTAGACATAACACCCTCAACTGCTGGCTGAAACTTAATTTCCAGTGCATAAACCCAATAATAACCCTAAGCCTAAGCCGGATCGCAAAAATAGGCCGAAATTCTACCTGAGTCACAACCGGATAAACACAGACAAAAACCAAGGTCATTGTTTATTTACAGGGCAAACAGTGGATAAATCAGTAATAGACGCAGTATTTCTGTTTTAAAGTCACTACTATTCCGACTTTTAACCCATAGCCGTGGCGAAATGACTTTTATTGCCTTAAGGAACTGACACTATGCTCTTACCCATACTCTACAGTTTTCGCCGATGTCCCTATGCCATGCGCGCTCGCCTTGGCCTATTGCTCGGCCAATGCCAAGTAGAAATGCGGGAAATTACCCTTAAAGCTAAACCCTCGGAGATGTTAGCGATTTCCCCTAAAGGCACTGTGCCCGTTTTACAACTTCCCAATGGAGAAGTGATTGCCGAGAGCTTAGATATTATGCGCTGGGCACTGACTAAGGCTGACTCGCCAGCCGCGCGGCAATTACTCGGGGAGACTGTGTCTGAGCAAGCTCTTATCGCTGAGCTAATCGCACAGAACGACCTTGAATTCAAACCTTGGCTGGATAAGTACAAGTATGCTGACCGCCATCCTGAGTATTCACAGGCGGATTATTTCGACAAGGCCAGTGCTTTTTTAAAACATCTCGAAGCGAACCTTAACCAGCATCCCTATCTCACGGGTCCAGCGTTAAGCCTTGCGGATTTCGCCATTGTGCCTTTTATCCGCCAATTAAATGCCGTTGATCTCAAACGGGATCTGAGCGTTGACTTTCCCCAGCTGATGAGTTGGTTAACTACGCTAACAAACAGCGAAATATTTCTGCGAGCAATGGAGAAATATGTGATCTGGCAAGCTAGTAATGCCACAACTTACTTGTTAGACACTTCTATAAGTGAATAAGAATTAACGTTTATTTTTGATATACCCAATAGCAATCGGTAAAATATTCGCGTAAAGTACGTAGCACTTAAGCAAAATAACTTAAGCATTTTTAACATTTTATGCTAAATCATCATGATGAATGACAGGGACCAAGGACTTGGACAATACGGACATTATAATCATTGCGATGCTAATAGGATTAAGCCTACTACATTGCCTCTTCGCTCGTAGAGTATTTAAGAGTCAGGCCAAGCTCAGCACCAATGAAAAATGGTTTTGGTGTTTACTCAGCTTATTTTTAGGGCCTATAGGCTACTACGCCTACCAAGGTTTTATTCCCCTCGATAAATTACAGAAAGACTAGTGTTATTCTAAATAACTGCGGGGTCTAAAATAACTATTTCGACTCCTATAACAGAGATAAAAAGCGCGGTCCATGCCGCGCTTTGTCATTACTCTCGGAGCCAAAATGCTCAATTACAAATGACTGTGTAGTAGCACATCATCCTCGGGTGCTTTTTTGATCACCGGCGCTTGTCCTTCGGCTAACGCTTGCTTGTAGCTCTGGTTCATTTTCAGCGCCAGATATAAATCGGGCCGGATCAAAATGCCGCCCTCGCCCGATTGCATTCCAGCCTGTTCAAACCAACCGAGCATCTGCCGCTTACGCCCAGCTAACACTAAGCGTATGCCGCGTTTCTTCAACAATTGGTGCAAATCTGCAAGCATGGCCATCACACTCAAATCTAAGTGGGTAAAACACGGCACAGCATCTATGATGATGCAATCTACAGGCTCTGGCTCACGGATAAACTTCTCCAGTAAGCGGCGTTTAAAGTAAGTGGCGTTAAAGTAGGTTAAGGGTGAGTTGAAGCGATAGATAAATACCCCGGGTACAGATTTAGCCTTACCCGAATCATCCACACTGCGAATAACTCCTTTTTGATCAAGGCCGAGCACTTGGTCGGTTGGACGCATCACGGTCGCTAAAAACTGGAATAAACCCAGTAATACCGCCAAGGTGATCCCTGGAATAACCCCAATAAATAACACCGAAAACAAAGTTGTACAGGCGAGTAAAAAGGCCGAGCGGTCCCTCACCCGTAAATTCCACAACGCCTTTAAATCAATCAGCGAAATTGAGGCAATCACCAACACCACCCCAAGTGCAGAACTGGGGATATATTTCAGTGGCGCGGTAAAAAACAGTGCGACTAATGCAATTAATACCGCCGCGATGATGGAGACTAGCTGGCTCTTACCGCCGTTTGCGTCGTTAACCGCTGTGCGCGAATCGGCGCCGCTGACCGCAAAACCTTGGGATAAGGCTGAGGCGATGTTGGCAATACCTAGTGCACGAAACTCTTTATCCGCATCAATATCATAGCCATTTTTCGCCGCAAAACTGCGCGCTGTCAGCATCATGCTCACAAAGCTCACCATCGCTAAGTTGAGAGCGGGCACCACCAGTTCGCGGGCAATGCCGAGATCGAAAGCTGGCGCTTGGAACGAAGGTAAACCTGCGCTCACCTCTCCCACCACATTGATATCGAAACTGGTTAAGTTAAAAGCCCATACTAAAAATGCCGCCATCGCCATCGCGCACATAGAGGCAGGCCACTGTGGACGATAACGTTTCACTAGAGCATAGGTTGCTAAGGTAACAACCCCCATCAGTAACGTGGGCCAGTGGGTTTTGGTTAAATAGGAAGGCGCACTGGTTAATCGCTCAATCAAGTAACGCTCATCAAAGGTGAAACCAAAAATTTTCGAGAATTGACCGACGATAATAGTGATCGCCACCCCGTTGAGTAGCCCCATCAGGATCGGTTTTGACAGAAAGTCTGCTAATACCCCAAGTCGGAAACGACTGGCGATTAAGCACCAAAAACCGGTCATCGCCGTCATGGTCATCACCAGTTGCCAGTGCTTCATGCTGTCACCCGCGGCAAGGGGTGTCACCACGGCGGCAATCACGGCGCAGGTCGCGGCATCGGGGCCAACAATTAATTGTCTAGAAGTGCCAAACAGTGCATACACCAACATGGGCAGCACACAGGAATATAAACCAACAGCGGCATTGACCCCGGTCAATTGGGCATAGGCGATGGCGACGGGTAAAGCAACCGCCGCCACGGATAATCCCGCCCTCACATCATCCCTGAGCCATTGCTTCTCATACTGCAGCATCTGCGCCAAACCAGGCATTAACGACACTAAACTGGGAAACTTCACGCAGTAACCTCCATATACTCACTCCCAAGTTAATCACTAACTTGCGGTGGCTAAGTATAACTAAGCCTCAATGGGATCCCAAAAGGCCGTTACCTAAAAAGCCACCAATAGTATGTTGGTTATGGCATAAAGCCAATCCTTACGCGAGTCAGTATCACAGAATATTTAAGCTTTTAGCGCAATTAGGTCACTTCATCGCAGGACCAAAGGTAACGACACTAACAATAAGCTGCCCATAAACCAGTTAAAGTTGCGTCGGCGTTTATCCGTATTCAGCTTTTTACTGATTGCTGCGCCCACAAACACCCAAGTAAAAGACGCCGGAAACCCCACCAGATTGAACACCAGCACACCCAATATCGCGCTGAACCAAAAGCCATCGCCACCTAAAGTAAACGCACTGCAAAGGGTAATAGTCGACATCCAAGATTTGGGATTAATCCACTGAAACAGCGCCGCCTCCATTAAACTCATTGGCTTACGCCCTTCATCCAAATGCGCCGCCTTAACGGGAGAGGTCACTAATCGATAGGCAAGATGCAGTAAATACAGCAATGCAGCATATTTTAGCACTTGGTGCAACACAGGAAACGCCTCGAACAAGGCGCCAAGGCCGAGTAACACCGAAAGATGCAAAGAAGTCGAGCCTAAGCGGATCCCCGCAATATGCGGAATGGTGCGCATCACCCCGAAATGGGCACCTGAGCTGGCGAGTAAAATATTATTCGGCCCGGGAGTCATGGTCATGGTTGCACAAAAGAGTGCTGCTGAGGCCATTAATGTCCAGAGTTGTGGATCATTGACAAGTTGAATATCCATAAACACCTTAAATTGCACGCATACAATATTTGACAATAAACTAGACAATTAATAATATAGATAGCCTAATGGAGATCAATGGATTTATTGTCATGGGTACAATTTGGGCGCCAGTTCTAGAGGCATTTACAGGTCCTAAATATCAACGTCTGGTCAGTGCGATCGAGCAAGGCATTTTGCGCAAAGATCTGCCCCATGGCACTAAACTCCCACCTCAAAGGCGCTTAGCCGATGCCCTTGGAGTCACCATAGGCACAGTCACGCGGGCTTATGCTCTTGCGGAGCAGCGCGGCTATGTGGAGGCGCGCATCGGTGATGGAACTTACGTCAACGCCTCCCACGTGCCAGAGCTTACGAATTTGCAGCTCAATATGGCCACTTGTCAGCAGCCGTTGACGGATCAAATAAGTACTCTGAGTGATTGCCTAAGCGAACTGGCAAAGGATCCGGCTAAGCTGAGTCAGCTACTCGGTTATCGGGGCAGTCCCTTAGATCAGCACCAACAGATATTTCACCACTGGCTTATGCAACGGGGAATTGAGCAACGGCCGGAGCAATTGATCTTTACCCATGGTGGTCAGCAAGCTATTTTTGCCTCTCTCAATGCCTTCCTAACCAAGGGTGAGGTGTTACTGCACGAGCAGTACAGTTATCCTGGGGTGCGAATTTGCGCAAAACAATTAGGCATCAATAGCCTAGGCGTGCCATTAACCTCAGACGGAGTGGATCTAACAAGATTCGAAGCCTTAGTTCAGATCCATCAACCCAAGCTGGTGTATTTGACCCTCAACAATCAAAACCCCACCTGTATTCAATACAGTGAGCAACAGAGAGAAAAACTGCTAGCACTCGCAGAGCAGTATCAGTTTTATATCATTGAAGATGATGTGAATTACTGCCTCCCCGAGGAATGGCATCCACCGCTGTGGCAATTAGCACAGTCGCTGAATATACCGAGGGTGATTTATATTTCGAGCCTTTCTAAGCAGTTTTCAGGGGGCTTAAGGCAAGGTTTTATCCTTGTGCCCGAGCCGCTTATCGCCCCACTGCGACTCGCCATTCACAGCCAATGCTGGATGGTTTCCCCCCTCAATGTGGAACTCGCCTGTCAGTTAATCAAGCGCGGGCAAATTACCGCCAATCGCGATGCCATAATTCGCGAGCGTCAGCAGCAGTGTATGGCGCTGGGCGATAAACTCGGTTTGAGCCAACGCTGGCGTGGTTTAAATGGCTGGATTCAGTTACCCGAAGATATTAAAGCCCATCATCTGGTAACCGCCTTAGCGGCGAAAGGCGTGCTTATCCGCAATGGTGATGACTTTAACTGCCATGATAACTTTATTCGTTTGAGTCTAGGCGGCGCCGAAAACGAAACCCAATTCCAGCTTGCGCTCGAATGTATCGAATCGACCTTTAATGCCCTAAAGCAACATGCCTATTCGGTTGTTTAACGTTTAATTTTTATAGCGTTTTGAAAGATAAAAATAAAAACGCCAGAGTAATCATACTCTGGCATTTTTGGAGTATTTAATCACAAGCATTTCAAATATGGATACTTAAGATTAAGGGCTATGAGTTGCGTAAAGCATTAAGTTAGCTTGGCTTTACTTGCTCAGATTGCGGCACTTTTAATCCCGTTCCTGACTATTGCACCTTTATCTGATACACGCTGGTTGTCCCATTGACTTCATTACCAATGATCAACAGAGGCTGACCATTAGGACTCTTCTCGGCACTCACAAACTTCATGCCTTCTGGCCCTAAATCTCCGGCTAAACTGGCATCGCCTTTCACTTCGCCTGTATCTGTATCTATGCTGAAATCCGCCTCAAAATCACGGTTTACCACATAATCCACAAAATGCACGTCGAAGGGATTCGTCACGTCGTAGATCATAAAGCCTGAGGTACGTTCAAGCCCGATAAAGGCATAGAGTTTTTGACCAATTTTGCCTAAAGCTAAGGCTTCTGGCTCAGGACCTTTATCGTCACTGCGACTATCGCCTTTGTTTTCTTCATTGTTATTGTTGAAGTTATTGCCTAACAAGGCTGCGGTGATCCGCTCAAAATCGCTACCACTGTCAAACACCTGTTGACCATCGGCCGTCCAGATTGAGAAGGAGCGCGCGCCGAAGCTCACGATTTTGTCGTAATCGCCGTCGTTATCGTCATCACCCATACTCTTAGTCACTTTCAAACGGGCTAGTTGGGTCTTATCTTTTGCGGCGGCAAATTGTGGATGATTAGGATCTAAGGTTAAGTCACCGGCGCGGGCTTCCTCCGAAAACCCAGCATAATCGCGAGAATCCCCTTCGTTTGCGGTGATAATAAAGTCAGTATTATTCCAACGGTAACTCGCTACGGTATCGGGTTGATACATACCATACACACCCGCATAGGCCTGAAGGTTGACCATATCGTCCTTGTCACTTGCATCAATTTTATTCACATCAAGACCATAATCCTTCAGCCCTAAGGGTAAAATCTTCGCTACTTTCGCATTGGCGATATCAATCACCGCGATGGCATTGTTCTCCTGCAGGCTCACAAAAGCACGGCTGTTATCGGGGCTGACACTGATATACTCAGGCTCTAAGTCCTGCGCGACAGTGGCCATAGGACCATTGATTTTAATGTCCTTAGTGATTTCATTATATCGAGCATTGCCTTGATTAAACTCGGTGAATGTCACTAGGGTCGCCGTTGCTGCGGGTTTACCATCCGCAATGGCGATAATCGCCACACTGCCCTCAGGGTCGATACTATAGTCTTGATTTGGTTCGCCTTCATTCGCTACGAGTACCTTTTTGCCATCATGACTAAAGACGACGTTATCCGGTAATGCACCGACTTCAACCGCGCTGAGATACTGCGGCGTCTCATTGCCATTGAGTTGGTAGAAAGCCACATAGCCATTGGCTTGAGTCTTATTGCCTGCTGCATCGCCGCGCTCAATGGCCGCCGCTAACAAGTTACCAGAAATACTGACACTGTTAACGCTGCCCATAAAACTCAAGCCGACATCTTTGGCGACATCCAGCTCAGCTAGCTTATCAAGATTATTCAAGGCTAATGGCGCAGTTGCCTTAGCCGCGTTGCTGAGCAAGTTAGCATCGATAATGTCGACCTTACCGCTTTTCGCATTAACCACAAAAATTCGCTGAGAAGCACTGTGGTATTCAACAATTTCAGCAGCGCTCAGGCCATAAGTGCCCGTTTGATGACGGCCAATCAGCTCCGCCGACACTCCCGCAGATTGGGGTTGGCAAATAAATTGGGTTTGCGCCGCATCGATTTCAGTTTCTTCCAACTGGCCATTACGATTCGCATCAAGCCCAGTATCGATGCGTTGACCACCGGCAGGACAGTTCACATCACCTATGGCGAGTGCAGTCACGTTCACTAATGAATTTAAGCCGTTATCTCCCTGCTCACCATTGGTACCGTCATCACCATTACAGGCACCAAGGAGTAAACTTGCCAGTATCGCACCGGCCAGCGGCAGTCGTTTTGTGTTCATTGCATCATTCCTGAATGTGTTGTTATTAGTCGTAGGGTTAAGCTAAAGCCCATTAAACTAATCCGCATTCAAGACGGTTAGATGACATACAGATGACACTGGAGTGACAATCTCAGTCGAATGAATGACGCTAAAGCGTGCATGAGTACATCAATGCAATACAAGGACATAAATTCCATTTTGGTTACAATTTAAGTGTAAAGATACCGTCATCGAGATTGGCTTATTTGCCTGAGCGTTTTACTATGTTATGGCTTAATATCCTTAGACTCGATACAAAGCCGAGGACTTAAATCAACTGTGCCTATGACGGTTGAGAGACTCTTCGCCGGCCACTCATTTCTTCCCTATACTCCTCCAATGTTCATGGCGAAATTACGCTATGGTAATTGAGGCAAAATGAGTCGCCATTAGGCAAAATTGTTACCCTACAATTTTGGTTTTCGAGTGCATAAAACTTAACATCGCCTTCTTTCGCCACCCGAGGTAACTGTGGACCCACAACCGTCAAGCTATCCGACTAAACCGAGCAGCATTCCCCACTTGGCACTGCTGATCCCTATGCTCGCCGCTATTGTTGCGATCACGCCGCTCGCGATCGACATGTATTTGCCCGCTATGGCAACACTTGCCCAGAGTTTTCATACCGATATCACCCTAGTCCAACAATCCTTGAGTGTTTACTTAGGAGGCTATGCCCTCGGCATGCTGTGTTTTGGCCCCCTTGCCGACCGTATTGGCCGTCGCCCTTTGGTAATAATGGGCCTCTCAGGCTTTATGTTAGTCAGCCTATTGCTCGGCTTAGCCGAGCAGATTGAAGTGTTTTTGGGCCTGCGCTTTTTACAAGCCTTTATCGGCGCAGCGGCCACTGTGGTTGTCCCTGGGTATATCAAAGAAGTCTATGGTGAAAACACGGCTAAGGGCATGTCTTATGTCAGTTTAATCATGATGTTAGCGCCATTATTAGCCCCAAGCATCGGTAGCCTTATCCTCGAGCTTGGTGAATGGCATTTGATCTTCTTTATCCAATCGGCCTATGCCATGTTGTTGCTGTTGTTGGTCATTACGCTGCTGAGAATGCCCAGCGATAAAGATCAGAGTAGCCGCAGTCAAAAATCCTTTTTAGGGGCTTACGCGACGGTGTTTTCACGTCCCGGCGTTAAATTAAATATTGCCAGCGGTGTACTCACCTCCTTTGCGTTTTTTTGTTATTTAACCGCATCGCCTTTTGTCTATATGGAGGTTTTCTCCTTAGATAAATCCTTATTTGCCCTACTCTTTAGTACCAATGTGGGCGCGCTGATGCTAGCAAATATTATCAATACCCGAATTGTGGGGCGTTATGGCTCGTTAAGAATGCTGCACGTATCGACCTTCTTCGGTGCGCTAGCGGCGGTAGGTTTACTGGGGGTGAATTTACTGGGGCTCAGTTATCACTTCACCGTGTTGATGCTTATCCCACTTATGGGCAGTCTTGGTATCATGTCGGTCAACGCCGATGCCATTGTTCTGATGAAATTTAAGCAGGAAACGGGCACGGCCACCGCGGTGATTGGCACCTTAAGATTTGGCTGCGGCGCCTTAGCTGGGCCATTACTCGCGCTGTTTTATAATGGCACCGCAGTGCCCTTCTCGGCATTAATGCTGACGGCGGTATTGTTGGTGGGATTCTGTCAATTTAACCGTTCGACTCATCAAGCTAAGCCGAAGGAGTGATGGCATCTTCATGCCACCTAAACCAAGCAATTATTGTTTGCCTCTCTTTTGTAGTTGATTTGTAACAAATTAAGCGTTTTCTAAATAAACGGCACTTAGGTTATATATAGTAGCTTGGGTGCCGTTTTTCATAGTAAACCAGCTAACCCATTCTAATTAAAGTAATTAAACAAAATGACCCCACACAAAAACTCCCGTTCCATGAGCGTTTATCGCACCTAAACATGAAATTGTTTCAAGTTGGTTATTTTTTACATAAAAGCCTTGAAATGTGTTCTTTTTTGAATATGATGAAATTCTGTTCATTGCAACAGCTGCTGCATCCAAAGGGATGAGCGCTTTAAATCGATGATTTCAAGCTCAGCAATCGGAGTCTGAATTACCCTTCAGGCTTATTTTTAGAGCGATTACCGTCGCTGTAACAAGATACTGTTTACCGTAACGGTACTATGCAATAGGAGTTTCACATGGAGAAGTTATCCGGCGCCAGCATGATTGTGCGATCCCTTATCGATGAAGGTGTAAAGCACATATTTGGTTATCCTGGCGGCTCAGTGTTAGATATCTACGACGCCCTGCACCTTATCCCCGGTATTGAACATATTCTGGTTCGTCACGAACAAGCCGCCGTGCATATGGCCGATGGTTATGCCCGTGCCACGGGTAAAGTGGGCGTGGTACTCGTGACCTCAGGCCCGGGTGCCACCAATGCCATAACCGGCATCGCCACAGCCTATATGGATTCAATTCCATTAGTGGTGTTATCTGGCCAAGTACCGAGCAATTTAATCGGTAACGATGCGTTCCAAGAATGCGACATGATTGGGATTTCACGCCCAGTCGTCAAACACAGCTTTTTAGTACAAGATCCTACTCAAATACCTGAGATCATTAAAAAAGCCTTTTATATTGCCTCCACAGGTCGCCCCGGCCCCGTGGTTGTCGACTTGCCAAAGGATTGCCTCAATCCAGCATTACTGCACGACTATATTTACCCCGAGAGCATTAAAATGCGCTCCTATAATCCAACGACATCGGGTCATAAGGGTCAAATTCGCCGTGGATTACAGGCATTACTCGCCGCGAAAAAACCTGTGCTCTATGTGGGTGGCGGCGCCATTATCTCAAGCAGTGAAAAGCAGATCTTAGCCCTAGCGGAAAAATTAAATATCCCCGTTGTCAGCACCTTAATGGGGCTTGGCGCCTTTCCTGGCACCCATAAAAACAGCTTAGGTATGCTGGGGATGCACGGTCGCTATGAAGCCAATATGACCATGCATAACTGCGATCTTATCTTCGGGATTGGCGTGCGTTTCGATGACAGAACTACCAACAACATCGAAAAATACTGCCCTAATGCCACTATTTTGCATATCGATATCGACCCTTCATCGATTTCAAAAACCGTACGAGTGGATATCCCCATCGTTGGCTCGGCCGATATCGTACTGGACAGCATGTTAGCCCTGCTCGAGGAGTCGAAGGAGAGCAACGATAGCGAGGCAATTAATCAATGGTGGCAAGAAATCACAGTGTGGCGTAACCGCAACTGCTTAGCATACGATAAGGAAAGCAACCGGATCAAACCACAGCAAGTGATTGAAACCCTTTACAAACTCACTAATGGTGAGGCCTATGTTGCCTCGGATGTGGGCCAGCATCAAATGTTTGCCGCGCTCTATTATCCCTTCGATAAACCTCGCCATTGGATTAACTCCGGCGGCCTTGGCACCATGGGCTTTGGTTTACCCGCTGCCATGGGAGTCAAAATGGCAATGCCTGACGAAACCGTTGTGTGCGTCACGGGCGATGGTTCGATTCAGATGAATATTCAAGAGCTTTCAACCGCTCTGCAATACGATACGCCGGTTAAAATTATCAACTTAAACAACCGTTTCCTCGGCATGGTGAAACAGTGGCAGGATATGATCTACTCGGGTCGCCATTCCCATTCCTATATGGATTCGGTACCCAACTTTGCCAAAATTGCCGAAGCCTATGGCCATGTTGGCATGACGATTAGCGATCCCGCTGAGCTTGAGTCTAAGATGGCCGAAGCCCTCGCCATGAAAGACAGACTGGTATTTATCGACATTATGGTGGATGAGACTGAGCACGTGTATCCCATGCTTATCCGCGGCGGCGCGATGAATGAAATGTGGTTAAGCAAAACGGAGAAATGCTAATGCGTCGAATTATATCTGTATTACTCGAAAACCAATCCGGCGCCCTATCCCGTGTTGTCGGCCTGTTTTCCCAACGCGGTTACAACATCGAAAGTTTAACTGTGGCACCAACCGATGATAACACCTTATCGCGCCTCAATATTACCGTGGTGGCTGACGAAAAAGTGTTAGAGCAAATCGAGAAACAACTGCACAAGTTAGTCGATGTGCTCAAGGTGTCGAATGTCACCGAATCGGCTTATATCGAGCGGGAGTTGGCACTGGTTAAAGTCCGCGCCCAAGGGGAATTACGGGAAGAAATTAAGCGCACCGCCGATATCTTCCGTGGGCAGATTGTCGATGTCACCGCAAATCTCTATACCATTCAATTGGTGGGCACGACCGAAAAACTCGATGCCTTTATTCACTCCATGGGTGAAGTGACCAAGGTGGTAGAAGTGTCTCGTTCTGGCGTTGTGGGCTTAGCCCGCGGCGAAAAAGCGATGAGAGCCTAATAGAGCATTAACGCATGCGAGCGCTTTGAAATAGCCAACTTTGGATTTTAATTAGCGAGATAACAATAAGGGGAGCACTAAGCTCCCCTTCTTTATCTGCGCGATGCAGAATTAGGACTGACCATCTAATAGGCGCGAGGTGGTGATTTCAATCTTGCGTGGTTTTAACGCTTCAGGGATCTCACGCACTAAATCAATGTTCAATAAACCATTCTCTAAACTGGCACCTAATACGGTCACATAATCCGCCAGTTGGAAGGTACGCTCAAACCCGCGCTCGGCAATACCTTGGTATAGGTATTTACGCTCTGTTTGGCTCTCGGCCTTATTGCCTTTAACCAGTAATTTCTCACCTTCGCTACTGATCTCAAGCTCTTCCATCGAGAACCC
>NZ_JBKEDJ010000088.1:0-2730 GCF_047975355.1 Shewanella sp.
GGCTTTGTTTCCTAATAGTAAAAACACAAAGTTATTAGTTCTAAATCAGGAGAATCTTCTGCGTAGCGAAAAAAAATCAACGACGGGACAAGGGCTGTTGGCTCGTTTTTCCTGTCGTGATAAGCGCTGTATAGCTATTTATCCTTTTAGGAAACAAAGCCTATTAACCACGCCTGGTATCGATGCCGAAACTGGTAAATATACTGAGTTTGGTATTCCAGCAACTATTCTGGCTAACTTCTTACGTGAAAATAATATTATTCCAGAGAAGTGCGACTTAAATTCGATTTTATTCCTGATGACGCCTGCGGAAGATATGGCGAAGATGCAACACTTAGTGTCGCAAATATCTCGCTTCGAGAAATTAGTCGACGAAGATGCGCCATTATCTGAAGTATTACCTAACGTCTATAACGCTAATAAAGCCCGTTATAAAGACTATACCATTCGTCAACTCTGCCAAGAAATGCACAACCTTTATGTCAGCCATGACGTAAAACAACTGCAAAAAGAAATGTTCCGCCAGGCGCATTTCCCAACAAAAGTGATGGACCCACAGGAAGCCAATCTCGAGTTTATCCGTGGCAAAGTGGAGTTAGTGCCACTGTCACAAATTGAGGGACGCATTGCCGCAGAAGGCGCACTGCCTTATCCACCAGGGGTGTTATGTATGGTCCCAGGTGAAATATGGGGCGGCGCGGTACAACGTTATTTCTTAGCCCTCGAAGAAGGTATCAACTTATTACCCGGATTCTCTCCTGAATTACAAGGTGTTTACCTCGAAAACACCCCAGACGGAAAAATCCAAGCCCTAGGTTATGTATTAAATAAATAATTGAAACCCGACTGCAGAGTTAATTAACCCCGCTCTGCAGTCAATTTCAAAATTCTATAATGAATAACATTATTAGGTCATTATTATGAGTAAATCAGCAAACAACATTGGTGTTGTCCAATTAACTATTATTCCCATAGTCAACATGATGGGTTCAGGTATTATCATGTTGCCCACCCAATTAGCCCAAGTAGGTACTATTTCTATCCTTTCCTGGTTAGTTACTGCGGCAGGTTCCACGGCCCTTGCCTATGCCTTTGCCAAGTGCGGTATGTTCAGTAAAAAATCGGGTGGTATGGGCGGTTATGCCGAATATGCCTTCGGCCGCAGCGGTAACTTTATGGCGAACTACACCTATGCGGTATCGCTATTAATTGCTAACGTTGCCATCGCCATCTCTGCCGTGGGTTATGCCGCGGTACTGCTCGAAGTCGACTTAAGCCCTATGGCCATCTGTCTTGCCACCATTGGCGTGCTTTGGCTGGCAACTGTGGCTAACTTTGGTGGCGCCCGCATTACTGGCCGCGTGAGTAGCGTCACCGTGTGGGGGATTATTCTGCCAGTGATTGGCGTGTCGTTAATCGGTTGGTTCTGGTTCGACATCGACCTCTACAAAGGCGCATGGAACCCACATGAACTGCCTTTCTTTAAAGCATTAGGCGGTTCAATCGCCATGACTTTATGGGCATTCTTGGGCTTAGAATCTGCTTGCGCTAACTCAGAGACAGTTGATAATCCAGAGAAAAATGTCCCTATCGCTGTAATGGGCGGTACCTTAGGTGCGGCGCTTATCTATATCGTTTCAACCAACGTGATTGCCGGTATTGTGCCTAACGCCGACCTTGCCAGTTCAAACGCTCCTTTCGGTTTAGCCTTCGCGCAAATGTTTAACCCTGTGGTCGGTAAAATCGTGATGGCCTGTGCCATTATCTCCTGTACTGGCTCACTGCTGGGTTGGCAGTTCACTATCGCGCAGGTGTTCAAAGCCTCTGCCGATGAAGGTTTCTTCCCTAAAATATTCTCTAAAGTTAGCAAGGCCGATGCGCCAATTTGGGGGATGACTATCATAGTTTCGATTCAAACCCTGCTGTCTTTGATGACCATCAGCCCATCACTCAGCAAACAGTTTGAAGCTCTGGTTAACCTCGCCGTGGTGACTAACATTGTGCCTTATATCCTGTCGATGGCAGCCCTAGGTGTGATGCAAAAACAACTCAAAGTACCTGCGAACAAGGCCCGTGTCGCCAACGTGATTGCGGTTATTGGTGCCCTGTATAGCTTCTACGCCCTCTATAGCTCTGGTGAAACCGCAGTGATGTTAGGCGCTATCGCGACCTTCTTCGGTTGGACCATCTACGGGGTGATTTCAAATAAAACCCCAAGCGTTGGGATCAAAGCGGCGTGAGCACAACACGTCTGTGAGTCTCACCCCTTAATAAATAAGAAACTTAACAGCAATCCGTCTTTAGGGACCTTAAGCCACAGTGCCTAAGGTCCCCAGACAAAACTTGCCTAATTTCGGTGGAACTATGAAAAAAACATGCATCGCGTTAATGCTACCTATGCTGTTGGCCGCCACCAGCAGCCAAGCGGTTGAGCTCTATAACGATCAAAAAAACTCATTAGATTTAAGTGGTTGGTTAGGCTTCGCGGCACTTAACGACAGCCACGATACCTCAGTAATTGATGACTCTTCCCGAGTACGATTTAGTTTCGAACGCAGCGAGAAAAATGGCTGGACCGCCTTTGCCACCACAGAATGGGGCATCAATATGGTATCCAGCGATGATAGTTTAGTGATGCAAGGTGGCAAACTCGCCGCCGAAAAAACCGAAGACTTCCTCTATAACCGTTTAGGTTATGTCGGTATGTCGCACGATGAATGGGGTAGCCTA
>NZ_JBKEDJ010000081.1:0-80443 GCF_047975355.1 Shewanella sp.
AAGCCCCAGTACTTGCCGAAAAATTCAAATAACGATTCGATCATAAACGCGTCCCATAGCGCTGCTTTTGGCGCTTATCTTCATCCTGTTGGCAACTAATACAGCGCTGGGCTGTGCGTCGTTCTGGCTCCACCGCCTCATGGCAATCAATGCAAATACCATTGCCCTGAGGCTGTTGTTTGTGGCGGGCAGCATCAATGCAAGCATCACGCTCGCGGGTTTCCATCGTGCTCGCCCAATCGTTTTCGTCCATGCCTATTCCTAATATTTGGCTTATTTTGTTTGGTCTGTTTGGTGCCGTTGCCGCCAATCATGTAGGGCTTGCCAGTCGAGGTTGCATTGCCCTAAGTCAGTGAGTAACGAGATCATTAGCCTCACTGACTGCGGGTTGGATAGGCATTGTTCCTTCTGGGTTTGCAGGCACTGCAAGACCTGTGGCGGAACCTGAGTGACGTTGCACTCGCGCATCAGAGCCTTGGGCGGCAACACATACAGGGTCTTGTAAGTTGGCACGTAACGCACAGCGGGCGGCGCTGTCGTACACGCGCACAACATCGTTAGGCACAGCAGCAATAAGCCATGCTTGCGTTTGTTCATCCTGGGCGTCCTCAAGTAGCTGGGTCAGTTGGTGGTTAAGGTCTTGATTGCGGGTAGCTAACGCGGCCCTTTGTTGTTCGATGGTTTGCACCTGCAAGGCGAGGGTTTCGCCTTCGGCTTTGATCGCTGAGCGTTCGAGGTTGGCGTCTTGCAGCCATACCGCTAAGGTGTCGGCGCTTTGTTGCAGGGCGGCTTTGTCAGCTAACGCTTGAGTGAGCAGGCTTTTAGTGCTCTGTTGTTGCTGGTACATCAGCCCAATAGTGACAATGGCCAGCGACAGAAATAGCCACTGCACAGTGCTTATGATTTGTGATGGATTCATTGAACACTCCCTGTTGATTGCGCCAGGCCCAGCTCGCTTAAACAAATGGCTTGCTCTTCGGCTCGGCGCTTAATCAGTCCATTAAGGCGCACCTTGTTACCGAATACGTCGGTGCCATACGTCCAGCCATTGCAGATACGCTCACCCGTTTGCTTGTTGGTAGAGCAGGCTTGGGTTAGCTCCATGCAGGCACCCACACGATCCCCAGCTAACAGCTTTTTACGCAGGGTTGAGCTGGCAAAGTTGCCGTATCCCGCCCAGTGTAAAAACGATAAATAAGCGGCGTGCTCGCTGTGGGTGAGCTTGACTGGAGCGGTGAGGCTGAGCAGCAGCTTATCTTCCTTGGCGATATCCATGGCGAAAATCTCCATGCACTGCTGCTCGGTAAAGCGCTGGCCTAGTTTTAGGTCTTTGTTGGTGTGGCCACGGCAGGCGGTAAGTACGCCCACGGCATCGACATAGACGCTTAAGCTGTTGCCTTCCCACTTGTCGGTAAGCTGCGCGCCAGTAATCGCCGCAGAGCTTAAGCCTGCGGCCATTAAAAACGCCTTGAGTTTACTGTTCATTCGGCACCTCTATAGCTTGTGCCTTGCGTTGTTCGCGGGCTTTTTCCTTTGCTTTCAATACGTGCAGATAGGTAACGGCATACCAGCCCTGGGAGTAATAACTCTGGCGGGTGGCGCTGTGGCTATAAAGGGGAGGAACGGCAGGCACATTACCTGCTAGCTCGGCTTTGATGCGGGCATTAAACCCGTCTAAAGCGCACTGCCGATAGACTCGATTTGAGATGCGCTTAGGTCGCGCGTTCGCAATCGGCATGCTGTTAACGCCGCTGCGATAGTTGTTGTGGGTAACAAAGGCCATAAAAAAACCGAGACAGTGAACATAGGTTCATTGTCTCGGCTTAAGGGTTTGGAGCGGATTGGAAAGGTTTCGGGATTAGTTTTCTAAATGTTTAAGTAGCGCTGACACTATAGGGGATAACAGTTTATCTCTTACAGTCGAATCTGATAAAAGATCCATCTCTCTATCAGTTAACCAGGTTTCATATTCTTCAGCGCTTTTAATAAAAACAATGCCATATCGATGTACATAAAATGTGTTTATGGTGATGTCTACGTCATTTTTCTTTGTAAAAACCACATCCAATGCACAATAGCAATCATCGTTTTGGGGATTAAACACTGGCCGATGTAGGAATGTTAACTCACAATCCATTATTTTAATGGCCTCTCCTTTAACCCGTTCAATACCTAATTTACCCTTTGAGTTATCGATTAGCTTTAATAGGTAGTCGACCAATACTGATTTTTGTTCACAAGCTTGCTTATAATCCTGCGTTACTTTGGCGATTGCATGAAAATCCATTTAGGCTTCCCTCTTCGAGATTAATGTTAGACAAACAATTACAGCTGTATAGCTTGAATCTTGATATCGTTCACTAGATTGCCATTGTTGATCTCAAGTTTTTGCGACAACAGTCCCTCTTTTGGGATCACTAGCAACCAAAGGTATTGCTCTGTCTCAGCACCTACGCGACGCTTCCCCTCGGCTATCAACACCAGATCATCCAAGCGCGAACGGCTAAAGCTAAACTCACCGTCCTTATTGGTTTGAATGGTTTCAACCAGTGGCATATTGATTTCATTTATCAGAGTCGCGGTTTCGCAGGAAACTATAAGCTCGTAATTGGCTTTGGCATTGTGATGGTCAGGGCCATTCTTCAGATAATCTAACTCGGTTTCGGTTTTATCTGGCAGCCCCATGCACTCTTGATTGGCAAAGCTTTGCTTTTGATACAGGGATTGGCGGAAGTTTTTAAGGCTATAAACCTTAATGGGCGTGTTAGGCATGGGGATAACAGCGGCTCCCTGGGTAACAACATAGAGAGAGCCCTTAACGCTGACAGGGGTAAACAGGTAAGCTATCGCAATTGCTATGATAACTAAGATAATTTTTTCCATACCAAATCCTTTTTATTATTGATCTTTCCCCAAATAAGCCATCAACCACACTAAATGTTTCCATGTTCAAACAGAACGAGATAAATCCTTACATTTTTCTAGTAATGGTGTAGCTAAAACTGTATACTATATGACCTATTTTTATATAGGATTACAGTATAATTTTGTTATCTATATAGAAATTTAAAAATAATTTCTGTTTTATAATAAAGTCACATGCTATATGTTAACTTACTATCATTAGTATGATTTATGCTAAATACCTCTCTTGATGTTGTGTTGCAAGTGTGTAAAATGCTTGCCACAAAATTCAAGAGAAAACAAAAATGACCGATAAGATCGAACAGCTGTACCAGACTGTGTTCAAAGTGGCTAATCATTTTTTAACCCAAGCTTCAATGTTTACAATTGCAGAGCTTGATGAACACAATCCTAGCTATGAAGAGCTAGCAAAAATCGCAAGACTGTTAGCAGGGAACATCCAAAGTCTTGCACAAATGGGGCAATGGGAAGAAGAACGCATTGCACTAAACGCCTTGCAAGCAGCAAGGCTGATGGAACGAATTGCACAAGCAATAACTAAACGATCCGAAGAGGATCTGACAGTTGCTTTAGATGAACTTAATGCAATGCCGTTCATCTAATAAATTAGGTAATTATCTAAGGAGATTGTATGAAGAAATTTGAACAAGCTAAAAAACAACAGCTTATTAAACAATCTTTTGAATATCTCAAACAGATTGAAGCTATTTTGACTAGGATTGATAATTCTTTACTCAAAAGAGCAGCATAAAATTTTTTTATACTAACAAAAAAGCACCCTAGGGTGCTTTTTTGTTAGTGAAATCAAAACAACCTCCTCTGCTTCCTTGCCACAAATGCAGCCCTTTGCTCCGCCACAATCTGGCTGATCCGCCGCTCGGTTAGGCCATAGTCACGACTTAACTGCTCAAGGTTATTGCCCTTAAACTCACGCCAAATGCGGATATCCCTCAGTGCATCCTTTAGACGTTCGCCATTGGGGATATAAATATCACGCCCGCCTAGGTAGGCACTTAGGCTAGTGGCTAAGGCTTCACTCACATTATCGGCATTATCAATATGGTATTGCTTGAGGGTTTGGCGCATCACATCGCATAGGCTTTGGAGGGTTGAGGGCCAGCGACGAATAAAGTCCTCGCGCTCATCGGGTTTAAGCGTGGCTAAGGTTTCGAGGGCTTGTTCCAACTCGGCGGCACTGGTGGACAGTAAATCTAGTTGGTTATCAGGAACACTCACCGCATCTTGCCTAAGTTTACTCATAACCATGGCCCTCATACTGTGCGACGATGGACTCATAAGCCGCTGGTTGTGTGCCTGCGTCATTCATTTTCAAACGTTCACCACGGGCAATAATGCGCTCAATCAACACCCGCTTATGCCAGTTTTTAAGGCTTTCTAATACCTTGTAGGCTTGCTGCTCTGTCATCCAAGCGGTGGCGTCCACGCCCTGGGTTTGGTTATTAGTAATGCGGCTGCGTAACGTCATGCGGCGCACATAAGCATCGAGTGCCGACTCACTGTTATCCTGGACCACTAAGTGGTGGCCCATGGTGATCCAAATAGCGCGGATTTTATCGATAGAGGCTAATTTGCTGCTGCCAGCTGCTGGGCTTAAACGGCGCTTTTTATGGCTGTTTAACGTGGGTTTAAAGCCCTTTTGTTTAAACACTTCTAGCGCTTGCTCAAGCTCGGGTAAGTTCATAGCCCGTAAGGAATCCTTACCCGTAGCGTGTTTTAACATGGCACGGTAGATAGCCTCATCGAGCTGCAATGATCCCTTAGCCACATTGATTAAGGTAATTAGGCGCTTCTTTTGCAGAGTGCTAGGGTGCTGAGCGACTGGCGCAGGGGCTTGTTGATTAGTGTCGAGCATTATTCGTCATCCTCATCGGTTGTCGTTACGATTACGCGAACAGCTTTGGGCTGGCCTTTACGCTGCGGCCAACAAAGACCTAATGCCCCGTTAAGAAAATTGATCGCCCACAGTTCTCTTTCAGCCTTCAACTCTGCTTTGGTTTTACCTTTACGCACTGGCCGTAATGGGCAGTTTGCAATGGCATATTTGAGTAATCGCTTGGCGTAGGGGGTCATTTATCTTCGCTCTTTTTGTTAGCTGCTCATCAGTACCCAGCCACTACGCTGGATAGACCACGCCCCATCACTGGGGCGGGTTTCGCTTGGTTATGCTTGAGTGTTCTTAAGGGAACGCTTGATAAAGAAGCTAATCAACTGACGCTTTTGCCCTGCGAACTCTTGGCTAAAACCACGCAGTTCGTTAAGCAATGCAGCACCGACCAACAAACACTGGTGTGGCGTATCGGCAGCCATGGCGCTGAGTTCACTGCGTAGGGTTTCGTAATTGGCCTCTAACAGCGCAGCAATCCGCAGTTTAAAAGCCACGCGATCTAACGCCGCTTGATTCTCGTTAAGTAGGTATTGAATGCCTTGAGTCATGTTGTGCTCCTTGCGCCTCTAAAGAGTGCTGATATCCAGTGGAAGTTGGGTGTATTTGCCATTGGGCTGACGCTCATATAAGCGCAGATACTGGCTGGTTCCGGTGATTTGAATCGCGTCGGCAATGGCATCCATGGCCAGCTTCCAGTTGGGATCATCAATATCCAACTGGCGCAGACTGAGCACTTGATTAACATCGATGCGGCCTTGCTGGTTAACCCGAAAGGCATGCTCAACCATGGCCATCAGGCGGGTATCCGCGCCGCCGCTCCAGCTTTTAATGCACTCATCAATCAAGGTTTTCGCAGTTTGGATACGCTCATCAAATACGCGGTGCTCACCTACCTGACGGCGCACTTGGTACTTGCCATCGAAACTGGTCAGCAAAATATTGCCCTTACTGCCACCGACCTTAGCGCCGTATTCACTAGCGGAGAGTTCAGCAAAGTCATCGATTTGCGCCATGGTGGTTAACTTAAACAACATCATTTGCTCGCGTAGCTGCTGCGCGAGGCCAATAATGCAATGCACCACTTCATCACGCAGTTTATCTACGGGCTTAATGCGATCCTCATGCACCAGATCACCGATGGCGTTCATGCGGTAGCCTGCTGGGATCTGTTGGTTAGTTTGTTGACTGGTCATGTTATTACTCCTCACTCCAACGAACGGTTACACCATGAAATTGCACCGCTCGGCAGCGGCGACGAATGCCTTTTATGTTCTCGATAATGTCCACGGCCATGTGGCGAAAATCGGCACTTGGCTTGTCGATTTGCACGACTTTTACGCCACTGTGGATTACTTTCATGCCGCGCAGTCTTAGGGCACTAATCACATCGAATTTGGGGTTTGTATGTCTCATCAGTTTTGTTCCTTCATCACTCGATTAAACTTAGTTGCTAAGTGTTTCAGCTCATCTTTGAGCAAGTTAATAAGCACCGATTTATCCTCCCCTGCTTGTAGAGAAAGGCGGCGAATTGCCCCTTCCGCGTCATATTCATTACGACGACTCACTAGGCTGGTTTGGGCCGTAAATACTGTGGTGACCTCCAAGGTTGAATGCTCACAGCCACTACGGCAGGCTTTATACAACTTGATCCTGATTGGGCTTCCGGTAGTACGGGTGTTGCTTTGGTGAGCAAGACATTCATTGAGAGGAATATCCCCGAGCACAGGGCAATGCACTGTGCGGTTCATATAAGCCCCTTCGACCAGCTTTTGGATTCGATCCAAAGGGCTTGGATATTTACCGCTTAATACCTGGCTGACAGTGGTACGTGAGATATTGAGTTTTTCTGCTACCGCCTTTTGACCATGCAGTTCAACCTGCTCGGCCATTACCTTAAGCCACTGCATGTAGGTACTCCTTGAGATTGGCATCGAACAAGAAGATGTCCTGCTTCTTTGGTGCGATGGGGCCTGTATCCTTTACAAGACGGTAAACCGCGCACTGCCCGGCACGATCCTGTAGTGATAGGTTGGTTGGATTGGCGCGGATTTGGCGGACATAACCAAACTTAATCAGCAGATTACAAAATGCATGGGCACTTCCCAGGCTAACCTCTGCTGTTGCAACCAAATCTGGATAGGTGAAATTTCGTAAAATTCGCATCGATTGCCAAAGACGCTGCTTGCTCGCTCCATAGCGACGTTTAGTTTGTTCGCTTTGGCCTCTAAGCGTTTGGCTAACAGCCGCATAACGTTTTTGCTTTGGCCCACGTTTAGCGGCCACCTCAACGTGCGAAATGACTTTAATTTCATCGCGCTTTTTAAATGCGAATATGATGGTTGAGCACTGCTTTAGCGTTAACCCTAGGGCTTCCGCTAGCTCTTCCCTGGTAAAACTCGGCTGACGCTGAATCCAGTGCCAAGCCTGTTCTGTGTTGTTTGTCATGATCTATCCCTAAAAATGACCTAAACCCTTGTTTGCTCTAAGTGGCTATGGGTTTGGTTAGCGGCGAAATTCCAAGAACAATGGCTGATCGCCCCAATTATCAAGGGTGACAATATCCATATCGTTAGCGAGGGCGCTGCGTTCAATCTTTTCGAGTGCAGTAAGGATACGGCGCACCTCTCCACCACTGCGTTTACGGATATGTTCCAGAAGATCCTCGGCAACATGAATGCGGTCATCGAGCAGCTCTGTGGCAAAGCCGTAAACGTCGGATAAATCTGCTGGCTGAAACTCCACCCACTCGGACACGCGGTTAAAAAGCTGCTTACGGTGGCTAATACGGCGGGCGATTTCTTCCATGCCGACCAGCACCACAGGCTGCTCGGTGGCATCGTAGAGATCGCGGATGGTTTCCATGATTTTGCTTTGACCAACAATGTGGTCGGCTTCATCAATAAACAGTGGTAATTGGCGGTCATTCATGCGGTCAACGATAAAATCGACGCTTTTACGTAATGGATAAACCATGTCTGCACCCAACTCTGCCATCACACGAGCGATAAATGACGATGGGGTATCGGTGGCGTAACAACGCACATAAACCGCATTCATTGAACCCAACTGATTGATCAACCAGCAGGTAGTCGTGGTTTTACCAAAACCAGATGGCCCATGGATTAGGCCAATACCAGGTGTGATGGGCGAACGGCCTTTAAGGTTTTCCATCAGCTCTAAGCAGGCCAGTACGTTTTTAACTTCGACAACTTTATGTTTCATAATCTATACTCCGTGGTGGTAAACGTAGTGTTAAACAGGACTTCCTCGTCCTCTCCAAAAGCCGTCAATCCTACTTGGCGGCTTTTTTTACGGCCTCTAACTGCTTGTCGAGCCTTGCGGCAAACATGCGATATTTGAGGCGGTATTCTTTAAGCCATAGCTGTTCGCGCTCAGTCAGCTCGCGTTCGAGCGTGGCCAGCGTTAACTCTTCGGCTTTTTCGTGTTCGGTACGCATTACGGTGGCGTGATTTTGGTTAACTCGCTCAGCCGCTTCGCCAATGCTTTGGGACTGGCGACTAAGGCTGGCAAGTAGTCTGTCGCTATCGCTACTGACTTGCGAAAGTGCTGCTAATGCTGGGTTGTCTGTGGTAGTTGGTGTTGGAGTAAAGCTGGTTAAGCTGCCACGCTCGGCAGCAGCTTTAGCTAAGCCCTCAGCTGCCAACGTGTCGATACCAAACTTATCCTGCAACTCACGGGCGGCACGGCGGAAACTGGCCAGCACTTTCTTCTCTTCATTGCGGGCTTTACGGAACTCTGCAGGGTCGATATCACGGCCAATGAGATCGAGGTTCACGGCATCTACGCACTGAGTCCAATCATCCAGCGCATAAATCGTGGCACGACCAACGTCTGATGGGTCGAGGAATACGCGCACACGTTTGCGATCCCAGGCGGCTTCCTGCAGTTCTGGTGCGGTGTACTGCACACTGTTGCCAGGCTTGACACTGCCACGCACTACGGTGGCATCCCCAACATGGTTAAGTAGCAGATCGAGCGAGTGTGGGTTAGCCACACGGCTAGCGATATAACCGCTTTCGTTCATCACTTCAAACGGCGTTTTACCTGCTAGCTCGTCTTTAAAACCTTCATGCACTCTGTGCATATAGTCGTACTGAATCCAGTCATCGATAATCTTTTGCAATGCTTCTGGCGTCATTGCTAGCTCTAACGCTTCGGCGTTATTGGCGGCTTTATTTTTGCCACCGATGCGCTGCGCGAAGGCTTTGGCCGATTCTATTTTTTGGCGATCACTAACGCTGTGGCCTATATAGGCGGGAAGCAGCTCAAACAATGCGCGGGAAAGCGTACCGAAAAAGCGTTCGATATAGGGCTTTTCCCAACCACTGAATGGACGGGTACGGGATTGGTCAATGTCTAACATGTTAAAGATGCCTGCAACCCGTTGGCTGACATAGTCGGTACCGTTATCGGTACGAGCAATGCCGTCCTTTTCGAGCATCCCCCAGTTAAGCAGGCAGCGGCGCAGTAAAAGGCAGATCCCTTCGGCATTAGAGGTTGGTGTCACCAATACCATTGGGCGGCGGGTATACACATCAATAGCGGCCACCACTGCATAGCGACGCAGCTTGCCATGAGCGTTAAGCATTACGTCAGTTGGCGTACTGTCGAACTCCCATATTTGGTTGGGGCTGCTGATCCATGGGTACATAGTGCCGTACAGTGGGCGATGCGAATTGTTGTACGCATCAGGATTAGTTAGCGCGGTAAAGGCGGCTATGTTGTCACTGTGCCAACGCTGTACCCATCGGCGAATAGCGCCGATGGATGGCACAGTCCAGCCAAGATCATTAGCCTTCTTTTCAGCCTCTTGCTGCAGCGTTTTGTATTTAGTCAGCAGATGCGGCTTACCTGTAACAAGCGCAATTAAAAATTGCTGTAGCTCGGTTTGCTCGGCCATTACACTAACTTGTGCGCCGCCACGGGTATCCACTAACCCCATCATTCCCTTCTCTTCGAAGGCTTTTTGCCAGCGGTATAGCGTGGCCTTTGACTGGCCACACTGCTTGGCAAAGGCGACAACGCCATCGGTGCGACGACCTGCGGCTATGAATGGCTCAACAAAGTTCGCCATCTCAGTGAGTAGCTGATAACGCTCCATGGCGACTTGTTGCTTACTGGTTGGCAACACTAAAAATTGCTGCTGCAGTTCGGTCTTCTTCTCAACCAGACTTGCAGGTGTGGCTAACACTTGGCGTGCAGCTGCGACTTCTCGGCTTGTCGTATTTTTTACGGCTTGCTGACGAAGATGCGCCTGAGTGATAGGTGGAAGGCTACCAAGAAGGTATTCAAATCCTTTGCTACCCTCTTTTTTTCTGGACTCCCAGCTTTCTGTCTTTGCTTTAAACCTAATGCCCTGAACGGTTGTGGGCATGCCTGGTAATTGCAGAAGCTCTTGGGGGCTGAACCATGCTTTATTCATGTTCTTCCCTCAACAAGTCGCAGCCAATGGTTTTGCTGATTTCTTCAATTATCTTGCGAGATAAAGCGCGTTTTGGTTTACGCTGTTTACAGGGTGCAAACATCTTGATGCAGTCCTGAACGGTTCTCGGATTGAAGCCTTTAGAAACAGCCCATGCACGGCTTGTTAGCCCTTGCGCCCTTAGCGCTGCATGGATGTGATTGGCATTCTCTATTTTCATGATGTTTTTCCGTGTTAACATGATTACTCGCGCATTGCGCAACTTGCCAAGTGCGCGATATAAGAACGATACGATACTAAAAGACGCATTTCAACGTCTTTTAGTGACTTTCTTTTGAATTATTTAACGGCCCATTGGCCACAGAGGGTAAGGCGTTGATAAAAAAGCGCTTTATTTAAATTTAAAGTGAACACTAAAAAAGAAAGTGCACTTTCTTTTCCGTCTTCCGGAATAGAAAGCTTTGGAGAGCGTCTTAAAGAACTGATGGGAGACGAAAGCCTCAGAGCATTTGCGAATGCTATCGACACCTCAGAAGGCGGTGTTCGTAAGTGGTTTACTCAGTCGACTATGCCCTCGTTTGATAAAATGGTTCGTATTGCTCGCCGTTATAATGTCAATCTCGAATGGCTATGTACTGGTGAAGGCCCTAAACTCCCAGGCGAAACTGCGGCATTTGAAAGTGTGGTTTGTAAGACGGAAGAGTTCTCAGAAGAATATGCACTCATCGATGGCTACCATACTCAAGTCAGTACGGGCCATGGTGCTCAATGGGATAATGAACGGGTAAGGCGCAAGCTAGCCTTTAGATCGAAATGGTTGCGTTATCGAGGGTTACAGCCTGAAAACCTGCGGGTGGTTTTCGCGAAGGGTGACTCTATGGAACCAACGATCCATTCTGGCGATTCGATCCTGGTTGATATCACTGACGCCAATCTTTCTGACGGCAGTATTTTTGTCCTGCGCATTGGGGATGATTTGTTTGCTAAGCGTGTTCAAGTCCATATCGATGGCAGCATAACGATCATTAGCGACAATAAAGAGTACAGAGAGCAGCGAGTGCCTGTTGCAGAACTTGGCCTACTGAGTGTGGTTGGCAAGGTTGTGTGGATAGGTAAGGACGTAAAGTAATTCTCATATAGGCGGCGTGCAGCAAATTATGAATGCACGCCACCTCAATTTCTCATTTAGCTAACCAGTCTTTTAAAGGCTCGTTAAACACCAGTCAAACCCGCATAAACAAAGGGAATTGCTCACATGATTTCAGCCATTCCCGGCTAATCTCGATTTCTCACATCACTAGGTCGGTTACAGCTGTTTAATACTAATTCGCTGCTGATTTAACCAAAAGCTCAACTGCTGCCAATGTTTTAAGTCGGCTGACTGTAAATATTTAGCCTGACGCGCTTGCTTGGCAAAGTCATCATGGGAATTAATCTGGGGGATAGCGAGTAATTCATTGGGGGCAGAGAGCGCTAACTGCGGCACTATACAATGGGTCATGCCCGTTAAGGTATGGGCAATTTGCAGCCCAGCGGGGTCGAGATCGGTAAAGGCAATGATCGGCATTTTACCTGCCATCGCCCGCAAAAACTGGCGCACACCTATGGGGGAATGGTGGCCGCTGCCACGGTAAATCACCATAACGCGGCTAAGTTCGGCGGGTAAGCGCGCTTGGGCTATTGCATCGAATATATCTAGGTTTTCAACTACTAAGATGGCGTTAACATTGAACTCATGACAATGGTTTTGCGCTTCATCTAAGGGAATGCGTAACGAGGCCAGCGCAGAAATCCCCATGGGTGGTGATTCAAAACCGAGATACTTCAGCAAAATATACTCGGCTTCGGGGCGAATGCTCGCCAGCTTTTCATTCTGGCTTTGGGCGGACATGGCGATACGGTCTAGATTAAAGTCCAGCGCCAGTAAATCTAGACCCTCTTTCGCTAACACACCTTGGCGCAGCAACTCAAAATCCCGCGGCGCAAAGCATAAATATTTTTCCGCGCCATCCAGCTCGCCTACTTCTAACTCGCGGTAAATCGTTCGCCAATTAGGATTGAGTTTCACCCTTGGAGCGCGGTTAAGATAAACGCCCTCCAAGAGTTGCAACTGCTGCCGTCCTAGGCGAGCCATAATTCCACATCGCGGATAATAAAGTTACCGCTGTAGATTGGGTGCGGTTCGCCTAAGGGCTCTAACTCGAAGTAGGCCTTATGCTCATCGGGTAAGCCTTCGTAGCCGCCAATCACCTGATAAATCCAGCTTTCGGCATCCCATGGCAGGGCTTTTTCGGCTAAGTAATCGAGCGCCGACTGGCGTAAGCCCGACTCAATCACATCAACAAAGTAAGTATCGACGGCTTGTTTAAGTGGATTATCTGGAATATCAAAGTCTTCACTCTGAGTGAGCGACACACTGACATCCTGCTCGCGCACAGTCTCGACTATGCCCTGACGGCTAATCGCCTTTATATGGGTGACAATATTCATCAGCTCAAACTCTTGGCTGGCGTTATGCACATCCACAGATGCAGGGGCCAATAACACTTCGGCGCGATTGAATAGACTTGGGATTTCCTTGTGAGACACATGGTCCGCAGGGCGATAATCCGGGTGCAAATCGGTGTACAGTAACCAGCCCTTAAGCAAGCGAGTACGACCGCGAATTTGCCTAAAGCGGCCGAGGAGTTCCAGCAACCGTCCCTGCACCACACTGAGTTCCTGGGCGCAGTCGCTCATGGTTTCCTGCAAAGTCGTCACCAGCAGCTTACGCAGCTCACGGATATCACCGGCGATTTCACCTAATTCGCTAAACTGGAACATCTCCAAGCCATTAAGCAATTCAGACACTTGGCTTTGGGCGAGTTCGTTTTCACGGATCTTAGCGTTAATGGTACCGACATAACCGAACTCGTTGTTGATGCGTCCCCACAACACACGGATGGAGTAGCGTAAACTGTCGGCAAAGCTATACACATGCTCACTTAAATCAGACAGATACGCCTCGGCGGCGCTGTAGTCTGAGCTGTGGCGCGCTTCTTTATAATGGTCGGCCAAGGTCTTAATGGTGGCGAGCGCCGAGCCGACGTTGGAGTCGATTTGGCGATTACGCTCATCACTTAGGCCCTCTTCGAGCAAGGCACGCACCGAGCGTTTAAGGCGCAGCTCTTGGTCTGGCTCTGGGCGCCATAAAATCCCTGCCTGCTTGAGTTTTTCAACCACAGCGGGATCATGGGCATCCTCATTGAGCGAGCCCGCTAAATAGGCATCCATAATGATGTCAGCATGGCGACCTAACTGCTTGAGTAGCTTCACCCCAGCCTGATGTAAGTTACTGCTCATCACGGCCTCCTTGGTTGATGCTGTTCGTTATAGTCCAAGGCATCATAGTAAATCCCGCTGCGTCGCCGTTTCCGCCTGCGCTTCTAGGCTTAAGCCTTCGGTCTCGTCGATAAAGCGGATCACTTCGTACAGGTAATCCAGCTTGCCAGTGGCGATATAAATTTGTTTTTCAACGTTAGGGCGCACCAGATAACCCAGTTCCACTAAGCGCTTGAACACTAACTTAATTTGCGCATCGCTATTGGTACTGGTTGAACCGAATAAGCGATATTGGCTGAGTTTGGCCAACTGCTCACGAAATGCTGGAGTATCTTCAATCCGGCTTTGTAGCTCGGTTAAACGCACTGGCGCACCTTCGCTTAAGGGCGCGTCTTGGCCACTGGCTTCCTGCACTAATACCAGCCACTCCACCATAGGGATAAGCGCCTGACAAATATCCTTAAACTGCGATGAAATCACCTTGCGTTCGCTTTCTCCTAACTGCAAGTAACCACAGAAAAACACGTCGCCCTCGGCGGCCGAAGCCACGGTGCGGTTGATTTGATTCAGGTACGCCTCAACCCGCTCGCGGGTGCTGTTATTTTTCAATGCGCGCCAGCCATCTTCGTTGGTGGTGCGGCAAATAAACTCGCCCTTGAGCAAGAGTTCAATGATGGCGCCCGTGCCCACTAATACGGTTTGGTTCGACTCATTCATGGCAGCACTCATTAGATGGCCTCCTTGCTCAGGCGTTTACTCAACATTTCGGCAATCGGATTGGCTTTGGGCTTCACCACCTGCAACTTCTTGGTTTGTTTATTAATAATGTAACGGTTCTCGAACAGGTTCAGCACTTCTGACTCTGGGTTCGGGAAGGCGCCTAACACGCTGATATTGTTGTTACCACAGGCATCGAAAATCTTCTTCACGTTGGTGTGGTGCAGCGTGCCCAGCTCGTCGATCGGCCAGTGAATGGTCACATCGGCACGGCCACGTAGCAAACGGGTAAAGGCAAGCAGGAACTTACATAAAATCAGGTAAGCCATACCGTGGCTCGAAGATTCGTTCAGCTGTCTGTCGGTGCGAATAATCAAATCGCTATTGCCTTCTTTGAGGCGCAGTTCGATTTCCAGCAACTTAGTAATGCCGCCCGTTAAGGCCGCGCGGCCAATAATATCCAAGGCGCGACGCATGCTGTTGGTGTATTCCTCATCGGGCAGGCCATTAAAGCCGTCGGCCTTCCACTGTTTGAAGGCTTTAACGAATTGCTCAAGCTCAGGCCAAAACTCTAATTCACTGATCTTAGAGCGAATACGGACCGCAGACTCGGATACGCCATCGAGGAATAACTCCTCGCCCACTTCGCGGGTAATGCGCGCACTCTGGGAGGCGATGCGACGGTCGATATCGGCAAGTACATCATAGAAGGCGGTTAAGTCGACCCCGAAGATCCGCCCCTGTTCGCGCAGCGCCATAATCGATTGCGGCACAATCACATTGAGTAACTGCTCCAGCTGCGGCACTAGCTTACGGTAATCCAGCAGGCGAATACCTTTGTCGTTGATAAAGCTCGACTCTTCGCGGGCGCGCTCCCAAGTCTCGGCTAAACCTGAGCCTGACTTGCTGGCAATCACAGAGTCGAAATGCTCCACATATTGCTTAACCGAGCCCATCAAATAATCGCGTTTTAGCAGTAAATCTTCGCCCTGACGCAAACGCTCACCTAGGCTACCCTGAGCTTCTTCATTGTTGGCGGGCAGTTTCAGCTCGGCCAGCTTACGCATCACGGCGCGCAGTTTGGTTAAGTTTTCAGAGGCTTCAATCTGCGCCGCATCCGAGGCCTTACGGTCGGTCTCGAGTTGTTGACGGCGGGTCTTCACTTCTTGGGTCTTGGCTTTAAGCTGCTGATCGATTTCCGAGGCGGCACGTTTCACATCGCTCAATTGGGTCTGCAACTTAGGCTTACGCAGCAACCAAGTGTGTTGATACCAATCGTCGAAGCGCAGTACTTCGCTACGGCGCTGCTCGGCGCTGCTGATTTTGGTTTCAAGCTCACGGATTTGTTGCTTGAGTTTAAGGATGTTGTCTTCATCCACACCACGGGATTTAAGCTCGTTTTTGTACCAGGTTTCGCAGGCTTTCTGCTCGGCCTTAGCGCTTTCGCGGCGGGCGTCGATGGTTGCCTTGATTTGCCCGAGTTGATTGTCGAGCGCGCCAATCACTTCCTGCCAGTAGGCTTGTTTTTCCATGCGCGCTTCGAGCGCCTGCTCTTTTTGCTCTTCGAGCCAGAGCTTGTGTTGATGCTTAAGCTGCTTTAGCTCGCCATCGAGTTGAGTTAAGCGCTGCTGGGCAAAGGCTTTACGCTCGGCCAGCGCCTTATTGATCTTGTCCTGCTCACTGCGTTTTTCATCGAACAGACGACGTAAATCATCGCGGCTATTCTTGTAAGCCGTGCGGGCAAAGGTGAGTTCACGGCTGAGTTTATCCAGCTCGCCGTTAATCGCCACCAGCTGAGATTCAGCCTCGGCCTGTAATTCCTGCGCGCTTTGCAGCGCTTCTTCGGCCTTGCTTAAACGAATACGCAGCTCCTGCTCGGAGGCGGCATATTCAGGCACATCAATGGCTTTAAGATCCAAATGCACCCCAAACAGGGTGTCGCTCGTCCCGGTCACGCTCGGATGCAAATCGGTGCGATGCAGTAACTCGGGGGCAATGACTTTACCCAGACTCTGCTCCCAACCTTGGGCTTCCTTACGCAGGAATTCGAGCAAGGTATGGGATTGCGGGAACAGCATATGGTGCAGTTCATCGAGTGCGGTTTGCCGCTCGTTAACCCGCAGGCTAGCTATGCGCAGCGCTTCGTTGGCTTGGTCGCGTTTGGCGCGCAGCTTACGCTCATCGCTACTTAAACGTTCAACCTTAGCGTTACAGCTTTCTTGCTCTTCGTCGGCGCGGTGAATGCGCTCGTCGAAAATCGCAAGGCTTAACTTTTCTTCCTCGGTGTAGGTCACGCCATCGACACGTAATTTAAGCTCGGCAGCATTGAGTTTGAATTGATATTCCTGCTCGCTAAAGCTCGCCTTGCCCGCATCCATTTGGCTGCGCCATTGGGCTTCGAGGGCATCGAGGTCGGCTCTTGCCACTTCACGCTGTTTGTCGCGCGCTTCGCGTTGTTTATCCTGATCCGCGTGCAAACCTTCCAGCTCGCGGTTTAACTGTTCGCCAATTTTGCTGCGGCGGGCATTGTATGCCGCTTCAATATCTTGGTGTTTTTCGGTTTGTAACTTATGGCGCTCGCTGAGGTTTTCCATGTCCGCGCGCCAGTTTGGCAGCATGTCCAAGTCAGCCTTAGCTTGCTCGATATTGGCATCCAAAAAGGCGCCGTGCTGATCTTCAATCGCATCTAGCTCGTACTCGCACTTAGCCACGTCGCCCTTGGCGGCGGATAGATCGAGGTTTAGCTCGTCACGCACTTCTTTCCATTCGTCGTCCAACATTCGAAGCTTTAAATTCAGCTCCTTAGACAATGTTTGTTGGATCTCTAACCGATCGGCCTCTAGGCTTTCGTCGTTGCGATAACCACGGGACAGGCTCGAGAGACGCATCTCGGCGCTGAGCAGTTGGTTAAATTCTTGCTCGAGCTTTTCAAACTCGGGGCGGATCACTTCAAAGCCTTGGATTAATTGACTCTCGCGGATCCATGCCTCGACACGCTGCGGATTTAAGCGTGAGCTAGGTGGATTCACCCCGTCTTCCTCCAAAATGGCGGCGATCATGGATTTGACCGTTTCCATCTTGCCTTCTTTGGAGTGCACCGCTTTGGCGAGTTTTTCGATATGACGTAGGGAATGCTCGCCTTCGCATAGTGCAAATTGGCGCGCATAGGCCCGCAGTTCACTGCGGTTGCTGCCCGTGCTTAATAGGGTGCGATCGTTTTGGATAATGGCGCGGTATTCGCGAGTGTTGAGCAAGTTGGTAGTAGCAATACCTTGGCGTTTTAAATCGCGGCCCAGTTCCGCCATGGTATGACACAGAATAGTGTCGCCATTTTGCGATTTAATATAATCGCTTAACTCAAAACCTTTAGCGATAAAGCGATAGTTCACGCCTTTACCATCGCCCGCCGACGCCAGCACAGCTTGATAGAGCAAGCCATCGGCCTTTTGGTATTCGTAAATGATGTAACTTGAATCGTGTGGCAAGTACCAACGCTCGAAACTATCGCGGGTTGAAGGCACCACGCGACTAGGGTATTCGCCATAAAATACAGGCACTAAGCGTTGTAGTGTGGTTTTACCCGAGGCGTTAGTACCACAGATGTTGGTATGGCCATTGAGGGCGAGTTCCACAACGCCCGGAAGGTGCGTATCAATCAGCACAATACGAATCAAGCTTGGCATTTCATTCCTTATCCAAACGGGAGCACCTTATGCAAAAAGCGAACGATAAGGTCATCCAAAAGCGGCATTAGACTTCAAAAATCGGGATGTTAGAAGTCATGGCCTTAAAAGTAAGCCCCTAAAATAAGGCAATCGTCGAGCCTTGGCAATTAAGCACCTAGGGCTGAATGCGTTAGCTCACATCAAACGACCAAGGATACGCCAATTCGCCCCAATAAAGGTGAATTTCATGCGGGGGGAAGACGGTCCGTAATCCGGCCATAGATTAACATCATCTCGGCAAGCGAGCAGACCTGCATGCCCTTCATCAAGTTCGCGCGGTGAATTTCGACCGTGCGCATGGCAATGCAGAGCGTATCGGCGATCTCCTGATTCTTATAGCCTTTGGCGATGAGAGTGAGGATCTCTCGCTCCCGTGGCGTGAGCGCCTGATAAGTCTGAAGATATTGATTATCTTGATGATGCTCCTTGGCATTCGCTAACGCTTTTACCACAGCATCGGCCAGTTTGGCGCCATCGGCGGGCTTTTGGAAAAAATCCACCGCCCCGAGTTTAAGCGCCTCCACCGCCATGGGCACATCGCCGTGGCCGGTAAGATAAATCACCGCCAGCGGACTATTATACTGCACTAATTGCGCATGTAACTGCGGCCCGCTAAGGCCCGGCATACGTACATCGACTAAGGCGCAGCCCGGCTCGCTTAAATCGATGGCGGCAAAAAATGCCTCTGCGCTGTCAAAATCGCGGATATTTAGGCCGTAGCTTTCGAGCATAAAACGCAGCGAGCGGCGCACCGACTCATCGTCATCGATTAAATACACTGGCAATTCGTGGCTCATGCTTGTGCTCCCTCAAACTTACGGGGTAAGGATACCTGCGCTTGGCAACCGCCACTTAAGGCGGTTTCTAGGCTAAAGCGGCCACCATGACTCTCTGCGATATCACGGCAGATCACCAGTCCCAGTCCTAAGCCCTCAGATTTTGTCGAATAAAATGCCTGCATCAACAAATTGGCGTCCTCGGTAAGCCCAGTACCATTGTCTGTAACTGTGAGCAGTATCTTACTGTCCTGATACCTTAGGTCGATATCTATCGTAGGCAGATAGGGTTTCGCTGAGTCAAGCTCAGTCTGCTGGCGCTGCACACAGGCATCGACGGCATTTTTTAACAGGTTGAGCAGTAGTTGCTGCATGCCCACTTCATCCAAGGGCAATCGATAGGCTTCACCACTGATATTGGTAGAGAGCTGAATATGATGCTGCTCCAGCTCATAGGCGAGTAGCGGCGCGGTGTCGTTCACTAGCTGGTGCAAATATAAGGGTTGCTTAGACACTGGGCGCTTTTTCAATAAATTACGTAAGCGGCTGATAATACTGTCGGCGCGGCTCACCTCTTGTTGAATTAGATTCAGCACGGATTGCAATTCTTCTGGACTCGTCCCACGTTGCAAACGCACCTTGGCGCCGTGGCAATAATGGCCAATCGCCGCCAGCGGTTGATTGAGTTCATGGGATAGACTCGCCCCCAACTCCCCCGCAATCGCAATGCGCTGGGCATGCTCCAACAGGGCGCGGTTTTCACTGAGTTGCCTCTGGGTATTAACCAACTCGCGGCCGCGGCGGCTAAAACAGTATTCGAGCCAAAAGTGGTACACATTGAGCAGCACTAAAATCGCCAAAGCCAGCCAAGCCCAATGTTGGTGCAGTTTCACCCATTGCCATGCCCGCTGCCACCAAGGAGTTTGCAGAGGGTGCATATCCAGATCTTTAAGCAGTTGATCTATCGCCAGTTGACTGACGGCCGTGGTCCAACCCGCTGATTCGGCAGCTTTCGCGGCGGGGCTGTCTTCGGGTAAGGCCAGCAGGGCTTGAGTCACCTGCTTGGCTAAGGTTTGTGTCGCGCGATTGGTCTTAGCCATCGACCAGTTAGGGTATAACCTGCTCGATACTTGGCAGTGAAACCCAACGGGAGCCTGATTATCTAACACCCGATAATTCTTTATGTTAATCAAGCCTTCGGTCTGCATTTGCTCAAGCTGGCAGACGGGTACGATCGCGGCATCTAAACTTGGGGCTTTATCGCTTGGCGTATCTATATCACCAAACTGATAAACACCGCCGAGCTGATAAACCAGGTTATCGAGTGGAAAGCCTAAGGGAATAATGTCACCCACAAACTCAGGTAAATCTATGCCCTGTAGCTGCGCCTCGTAGACCAAGGTGAGATAACCGCCGAAGGCATTTTTAGAAACGATACCAAGGCGCTTGCCCTTGAGATCCTTTAAGGTCTGATAGGGAGAATCGGCCTTCACCACCAGCGCCGAGCCCACCTGCATAGCCGCGCCATTATTGATTGGGCTTCGTAAGGTGGCGAGCCAAGAAAGCGAATACTGCCTAGCCAACATCACAGATTGCCCAGGGTTAGTGATCACAAAATCGAGGGCCTCGGTTTCGACCCCTCTGGCTAACTCTTCAAGGCTTAAGGGATGTAACCTAAAGTAACTATTAGGAATTTGTGACTCGAGCCAGCCCATTAGCGGTTGCCAGCGATTGATGGTGCCCTTGTAGCCACGAATAGCCAACACGCCCACATCGACGACTTGATAGCTAGCGGTATCATCCATCTGCTCACCCGATGGAGCAACGGTTACTGCGCCCACTCCCGTACTTTGGGTGGCCGATGCCTCGACCATGGCTGACAGACTCAGCAGGCCAAATAAGGCGATGACGAGTCTCACTCCCGCTCGCCAGTCCTTGGTTGATACCGCAAAACCCAACACTGTGCCCACTCTCCTAAGCCCTAAGATTAAATCCATTTCGGTGCCAAATCATAAACCCTAATTTTTGAGAGGTCATTCTAACTGATATTTGTTGCGCTAGATCAAGTCCCTATCGGATATGTGGAAAACCACTATAGAGATGCCGCCTGCCCTTTTACAGAATGCGCTTAACGCTAAACCTTAAGTCTTTCGACCCGTTTTATCTGTAAGAGTGAAGGAAATCCTATGGACAAGAGTAAACGTCAGTTTCTCGGAAAAATGGCCAGTGTGAGTGTTGGCGCCGCGCTTATTCCCGTCGTTCATGTGCAGGCGCAGCAAGCCCCTCAAGCAAACATGGGGAAACGTTACGGCATGGTGATTGATTTGCGCCGCTGCGTCGGCTGCCAGGCCTGTACCGTCGCTTGCACCTTTGAAAACCTGCCGCCCCTAGGGCAATTTCGTACCACAGTGCAGCAATACGAAGTATCACAGCAGGATGCGACTACGCCGCCCGCATTTTTGATGTTACCAAGGCTTTGTAATCACTGTGAAAATCCGCCATGTATCCCCATTTGCCCCACGGGTGCAACCTTCCAACGCCCAGATGGCATTGTGGTAGTCAATAACGACTGGTGTGTCGGCTGCGGATACTGTGTGCAGGCTTGCCCCTACGATGCCCGCTTTATCAATCATGAGACCAACACTGCCGATAAATGCACCTTTTGCGCCCACAGGCTCGAAGCAGGACTCTTACCCGCCTGTGTCGAAACCTGCGTCGGCGAAGCGAGGGTGATTGGCGATCTGAACGATCCTCACAGCCACATCAGCCAACTACTCAAAACGAATCAATCGGATATCAAGGTACTCAAGCCCGATGCCAACACGGCCCCCAGAGTGTTTTATATCGGCATGAACAGTGCCTTCGAACACAGGATCAGCGGCCAAGCCCCCGTTCGTACCCTACTGACAGACACTGGCGAGGAGATCCACCATGGTCATTAAAGAAATCTTTACCCCTGATATCGCCATCACTTGGCTACCTTGGGCAGTGCAATACTTCTTTTTAATGGGTTTGGCCTACGCCAGTGTGTGGGTGGCGACCATTCATTTATTTAGCACGAAACAACCCGATGCCAGACTGCTCAAGCTCTGCGCCTGCTTGATGCTCACCGCAGGTATAGTCGCGCCGATTGCGCTGCTTGCTGACCTTCACCAACCGCTGCGGGCATGGCATTTCTATGCCCAAATCAGGCCGCATTCATGGATGTGGTACGGCGCCTTTTTACTGCCTACTTTTTCCGGTGCGAGTGCCCTTTTTGCTTGGCTATTACTGCGCCAATACTTGCCAACCAAAGCCTCGACACAAGGGGAATCGTCCCAAGATTGGGTGGGGCGTATTGCGCAACTTATCCGCCTAGGTAACTGGGATAGTGATAAATGGATTAAGCCAATCGCACTGATTGCTAGCCTAAGCGCCTGCAGTATTGCCCTTTATACCGGAATGGAAACCATGGCGATCAAAGCGCGGCCGCTCTGGCATACCTATTGGTTACCGCCATTGATGGCGACCAGTGCCCTGCTCGCCGCCTGCGGCACACTCGCCCTACTCAATCGCATTTTGCACGGTTATCAAGCCAGTACCCAAGACAGATTACTGCAATGGGTTAGAGCAAGCTTTGGCCTCTTCGCCCTGTGCCTTATCGGCTGGGCCTTATTCGATAACAGCTCGGCGCACGAAGCGGCGCTGTTATTAGACACCAGCCCAAGCTGGCAGCTCGCCGCTATCTGGGTATTGGTCACCCTAGCCCTGCTGGCATTGGTATTAGCAGTGCGCCGCCTCCCCTCGGTATTGATGTTAGTCGTCAGTCTGACAGCGGTGCATCTGGCATGGGGATTTCGCTGGATTGTACTTATCCAAGCGCAAACTGACCCTAAATACGGCGCGGGCACTTATTTCTATCAATTGCCATGGGGGCCAGAGGGCCTATTGGGTATCGCAGGCACCTTCGGCCTCTGGCTCGCACTGATGGTGTTAGTGTCTGAATTTATTCGCCATCAACCCAGCTCAGCCCGTCAGGCCATGTGAGCCACTGCACTTTTAATTAAGAGCATTGACATTAAGAGCATTGGCATTAAGAAAGTTACCGCATTAAGGAGTCCGTAATGGATAAGAGTAAACGTCGTTTTATCAAAGGCGCTGCTGTGACGGGTGGCGTGGGATTATTTGCCGCAGGTTACAGCCATACCTTAGCGCAAATGGGCAAAGGGGTCGTGAATGGCAGTTCGGGAAAAACCACCCAAGATCCCATCCATGGCAATTCGCTAGCCCCTGAATATAAAGTAGATTTAACCTCAGGCCAGTTGATTGGCAACGATGAGCAACGTATTGCCAATACCATGTGTCTCGGCTGCTGGACCAAGTGTGGCGTGCGCGCCCGTATCGATAATAAAACAGATAAGATCCTCCGCATCAGTGGCAATCCCTATCATCCACTCTCGGCGCGGGAACATATTGACTTCGATACGCCGATCAAAACCGCCTTAGTTGGCTTAAGTGCCTATCAGGAGCAAGGCTTACAGGGACGCTCGACCGCCTGCGCCCGTGGTAATGCCATGTTAGAACAACTAGATAGCCCCTATCGCGTCACCCAATGCCTTAAACGGGTCGGGCCACGCGGCAGTGGGCAATGGCAAAGCATTAGTTTCGAGCAACTGCTGACCGAGGTCGTCGATGGCGGTGACTTATTTGGCGAAGGCCAAGTCGAAGGCTTAAGAGCCATACGCGATATCAGTACGCCACTCGATGCCAATAATCCTGAATATGGCCCCAAGGCCAACCAGTTATTGGTGTCGAACGCTTCGGATGAGGGCCGAGATGTCATCATTAAACGCTTTACCTTCAATAGTTTCGGTACACGAAATTTTGCCAACCACGGCGCCTATTGCGGCTTTACCTATCGCGCAGGTGCAGGTGCCCTGCTCGACGATTTAAAAAAGTACGCTCACCTTAAGCCCGATTGGGACAATAGCGAGTTTCTGCTGTTTATCGGCACCTCGCCGCAACAGTCGGGCAATCCTTTTAAACGCCAAGCGCGGCAGTTGGCCAACGCTCGGGTCGACGGGCGGGAATTCAGTTATGTGGTGGTGTCGCCCATGTTGCCCAACACCTCGAACCAGCCCTGCGCGGGCAACAATACTTGGCTGCCGATCCGCCCCGCAACCGACTCCGCCCTAGCCATGGGCATGCTGCGCTGGATTATCGATAACCAGCGCTACGCCAGTGCGTTTTTAACCGCGCCCAATGCCGAGGCGGCGAAAGCTGCGGGTTATCGCGGTTTTAGTAATGCCTGCTTCTTAATCATCAGCACACCAAATCACCCCAGATACGGCCAATATTTGTATGCCAGTGATCTCGGCTTGCCCTTCGAAGGTAAAGCCTATGGCGAGCAAGACTCACCACTGGTTGTCGATACCGCCACAGTGCAGATCCTTCCAGCCGGACAATGCGCCAAGGCGCAACTTGAGGTTGAGCAAATAGTGAATACGCCAAAGGGTGAGCTGAGCGTGAAATCCAGTTTTCAGCTGCTCAGTGAAGCCGCGCGCAGCGTCGAGATGGTCGACTACGCCAAGGAGTGTGATATCAGCGAGACGCAAATTGCCGCCCTCGCCCACAAGTTTACCAGCCATGGCACTAGGGCGGCGGTGATCTCCCACGGCGGCACTATGAGCGCCAACGGTTTTTACAGCGCATGGGCAATTATGATGCTCAACGCCATGATAGGTAACCTGAATCTTAAGGGCGGTGCGATAGCCAAAGGTGGCACTTTCCCCGCCTTTGGTGCGGGCCCAAGGTACAATCTGCAGGACTTTGACAGCATGGTCGAACCTAAGGGCGTATTCCTCTCACGCTCTAAGTTCCCCTACGAAAAAACCTCTGAGTATCGCCGTAAAGTCGAGGCGGGTGAGTCGCCCTATCCATCGAAGGAACCTTGGTTCCCTATCTCATCTCCCCTGCTCGGTGAGCACTTAACCGCGGCGGTGCACGGTTATCCCTATCGGCTCAAGGCGTGGATTAACCATATGGGAAACCCGATTTATGGTCAGGCGGGACTCGGCGAAGCCATTGGTGAACAATTAAAAGATCCCAAAGTATTACCGCTATTTATCAGCATCGATAGCTTTATCAATGAGACCTCGGCGCTGTCGGACTACATAGTCCCCGACACCTTAACCTATGAATCTTGGGGCTGGAGCGCCGCGTGGCACGGCACACTCACCAAAGAAGCCACCGGGCGTTGGCCAATTGTCGAGCCGAGGGTCGCCAAAACCGCCGATGGCGATGTGATTTGTATGGAATCCTTCCTTAGCCAAGTGGCGATAAAACTTAATCTGCCCGGCTTTGGTGACAATGCGGTCAAGGCCGCCGATGGCAGTCTGCATCCCCTTAGCCGTGCGGCCGACTTCTCGCTCTACGGCGCGGCAAACGTGGCCTACCTTGGAAAACCCGTTGCCGATATCAATGCCGAAGATATGTACTTCAGTGGTGTTGGGCGCATTCAAACGGAACTCAACGCTAGACTCAAACCCGAAGAAGTCAAAAAAGTCAGTTACTTATTTGCCCGTGGTGGCCGCTTTGAGAATATCAACGCAGGTCGCGACGAGGCGGACAACCCCAGCAAGGTTTGGCCAAAACCCTTAATGCTCTGGAACCCCGAAGTAGGTAGCAGGCGTAACAGCTTGAGCGGAGAATATATGAGTGGCTGCCCACGACGTTATTATCCATCGCTCGCCGACGGCACGCCCTTGAACCAAGCATTCGATAAGTCACAATGGCCACTGCTGATCAGCAGTTATAAGTCGCATACCATGAGTTCGATGAGCATAGGTTCGGACCGTTTACGCCAAGTGCACCCTAACAATCCGGTGCGCATCAATGAGCAGACCGCCGAGCACTTTGGCATCAAGACTGGAGATACGGTTAAGATCAGCACGCCCAATGGCAGCGTGATTGCCTTGGTTGAATGTGTGGCGGGCGTGCATCCCGACTGCATTGCCATCGAACACGGTTATGGTCATAAGGAGTTAGGGGCACGGGACATTGTTATCGATGATAAGAAGATCGTCGCCAACCCGCTGATCCGCGTCGGAGTCAATATGAACGATTTGAACCTGTTCGACCCAAGCCGCCATGGTCGCTACCCGCTTGTGGACTGGGCTAGCGGCGCATCGGCGCGACAAGGACTGCCGGCCAAAATCGAGAAACTCAGTTAATTCCTGCGCTAAACCCAAGATGCAGCTTGAGCGTCTTGGGTTTGTCTCATCAGTTTCCCCAATCAAATACGTCATTATTTTTGTGCTTATTCATGATCTTAATTTGGATACTTTTGGTATCTATCTCACAGCATGAAGTTTCGTTGAAAAGCCACTTACGAGTAAAATCATGGCTATATTTACACTATGCCTAAATAAACCACTTAGGCACTCAAGGCAGTTTTTGGCTTAATCAGCTCATCAGGAGTATTCAGTGTTTAATTCTTCACTACGTAAAGACCTAGCAGAGAGCGAAATAAAGCGCAGGGAAGCCGAAGCCGTTATCGATTCAATCAAAGCGAGTATCGCGACGATTGAATTCACTCCCGATGGCATCATTCTCGATGCAAATCCGCTGTTTTTAAAGGCTGTAGGCTACTCACTGGATGAGATTGTCGGTAAACACCATAAACTATTTTGCGCCCCCAACTATGTAAACTCCTCCGACTATCAACAATTTTGGCACGACTTAAAACAAGGCCAAGCGAAGGAAGGTAAATTCCCTCGCGTGCACAAAAATGGTCAAGAGATCTGGTTAAGGGCGACCTATTTTCCCATCAAGTTGGATGGCAAAATCACTAAGATTATGAAAACCGCGGCGGTGATCACTGAAGATAAATATCAGCTAGATGCGCAAGCGGCGCTGTTTAATGCCCTGCAAAAATCCCAGGCGATTATCGAATTCACCCCTGAGGGGAATATCCTCAATGCCAATGCTAACTTCCTCAAAACCATGGGTTATAGCAAGGAGCAACTTCAAGGCAAGCACCATCGGATATTCTGCTTCGACCGTTTTTATCAAGAGAATCCCCACTTTTGGGACGATCTCCAGCGTGGGCTGTATAAGAAAGGCTTATTTGAACGTAAAAACGCCTACGGTGATCCCGTGTGGTTAGAAGCCGTTTATAACCCAGTAACGGATGACAATGGCAAAGTTGTTAAGGTGATCAAATTCGCCAGTGATATTACCCAGAGGATCATCAAGAGCCATGCGATTCGGGATGCAGCCAATATCGCCCATGCCACCTCGCAGAGCACGGTTGAACAGGCTAACCGCGGCGTGCAATTACTCAACGCGACAGTAAGCACCTCTAACGCGATTGCGGCACAGACCTATAAAACCACTGAGTCTATGGTGAAGCTCAACGAGCAATCCCAGAGTATTCAAGCGATTGTCGCTACCATCAGCGCAATTGCCGATCAAACCAATCTGCTGGCACTCAATGCCGCCATTGAAGCGGCTCGTGCAGGGGAACAAGGCCGGGGTTTTGCCGTGGTTGCCGATGAAGTACGCCAATTAGCGGCGAGAACCAGTAAATCCACCAGCGAAATTGCGGCAGTGGTCGATAAGAATAGCCAACTCACTGCCAGTGCCACCGACATGATGAACGAGGTTGAACGCATCGCGGAAGAAGGCAAACAGCAATTAGCAGAAGTCACCGCTGTGATGGGCGAAATTCGCACCGGCGCAGAAAATGTTGCTGAGACTGTCTCGCAACTTTCGATTGATTAATTAAAGTAAGGGCTTGGGATAACTGTTCACCTTAAGTACCGTTATCCCAAGTGATTTAACTCGAGCTCAGTCGATAATGAGTGCCCTCGAATCCCTCTTTGCCTGAGGCAACAGGCATTCGCCGATCAAAACTCGGTTTTACGCCCTTCATAGGCGGCGCACATTTGCAGGGCTTGTGCCTCGTCATAGGGACGCAGTCCACTCATGACTAAGGCTTTAATCCCTGTACCCACTAAGGTATCACCGCTATGCAGCTCAAAGTGCAGCGTCACATCACCGCGCTTACCATCAATTTTAAGCTCTTGTTGTACAAGCGATAAACTCACTTCAACAAAGTCGAGACTGCTCAAGTCGAATGACATGCTCTCGTAAATCACTAAGGGACGTTCGGGGTTAATCATCACTTGATGCTGCTTCATCAAAGGCATCAGGATGTCGATAAAATTGTGTCCCGAGAAAGCCACATAATTGCGAATAAAAGATTCAGTTTGCGCGTCGCAGCGGCTCACCTCACCTTGGCGACTCACCTGTAAATAGGTTTTCTCGCGGTTATCACAGACCGCAAAACTGTCATTCACCTGCTCGGGGAATTGCAGTTCGACGCCATCGCCGACCATACCCGCAAAGGTAAACTTCATGTTCTGGCTTAAACCGTATTGGGTTAAGACTAGGGCAAACAGCAAGTCACCTGGCACACAAAAACGCTTCGCACCAACATCGTGGATAGGGTTGAAATCTTGGGCGATTTTCTTCGCGAAGTCACTGGCTTGTTGTGCGGAAACAGAAATTGATTGATTTTGCTTAGAAAAATACGGCGATAGGAACATATAAACTCGATCTTAACTGGCTCAATACTGGGCGAATAACAAAGGTGCAACGAGTCTACCGTAGTTTCGGCATTTCACTCACCCGATGACTTATCCCCTTAGGAGCTGAACAAAGTAACATTTAACTTACATTTGTAAAGATAAAGAATTTTAAGTTGGTTTTAAGTTAACAAAACTAAGCTCCGCAATCACAAACGAGAATAATTCCTGTTTACAAAAAAAGACAAGCACCTTGTCGATTCGGAGAACCTAATGACCCAGCTTAGCCCCATGCGCCTCAGTTTATTAGCCTGCGCATTAACCACCGCCTTCAATGCCCAAGCCAACTCGCCAACTCAAGCTCCAGCACAAATAGAACAAATCAGTATTTTCGGCAGTAAAAATCCCCTCGATACCACCCCTGGTAGCGCCCATCAAATTACCGAAGCCGAATTAGAAACTTTTAAATATTCCGATATTATGCGCACCTTAGCCTCAGTGCCCGGCGTCTATATTCAAGAAGAAGATGGCTACGGTTTGCGCCCAAACATTGGTATGCGCGGCACGGGGCAAAATCGTTCAGAAAAAATTACCGTGATGGAAGATGGTGTTCTCGCCGCTCCCGCTCCCTATGCCTCCCCTGCAGCTTACTACTTTCCCACCTCAGGCAGGATGCAATCTGTTGAAATCCTTAAGGGAAGCTCAACGGTAAAATATGGCCCCCGCACCACGGGTGGCGTGATTAACATGCTGTCTCGACAAATCCCCCAAGAGGCATTAGCCGGCAAGATTGATCTTGCCTTAGGTCAAGATGGTTTCGGTAAATTACACACTTATGCCGGCGGACAAGGCGAGCGGATTGGCGCAGTAGCCGAGATTTATCGCTATCAAGCCGACGGATTTAGAGAGATAAACACAGTCGGCGGCGACACTGGCTTTACTAAAAATGACGCCTTAGCCAAGGTCAGAATCAACACAGACAGCACGGCCACTTACCAGCAATCCCTTGAGCTCAAATTGAAATTTGCCGATGAGACCTCAAACGAGACCTATATGGGTCTGACCGATGCGGATTATCAAGCCTCGCCCTATCGCCGTTATTCTGCCTCGCAAAAAGATCAGATGACCACGAAGCATAAGCAAGTGCAGCTCAACCATATTATCGATTTTAGCGACACGCTGAGCCTGAGCAGCATTGGTTATTACAATGATTTTCATCGTAATTGGTACAAGGCCGACAAGGTTGGTGGCGAGTCATTAAGTGGCAAAGGGATCCAAAATGCTGCCGACTTTGACGCGGGCCTGCTCTCTGAGCTTGAGGTCAATGTCAAAGCCAATAATCGCAGTTACCTCGCCCAAGGGATACAAACGGAACTCAATTGGTTACTCGGGGATCACGACCTCGCCTTTGGTCTTCGCTACCATGAAGATGAAATGGACAGATACCAATGGGCCGACAGTTATTCAATGGACGCCAACAGTGTCATGTTACGCACTAAGAGTGGTGTCCCGGGCACCGACTCCAACCGTGTCGATAGCGCCACGGCATTTGCGGCCTATGTGCAGGATATAATCAGCCTAGACGCTCTCACCATTACCGCAGGCCTGCGCTGGGAAGATGTCGAAACCCAACGCCACGATTGGGGCAAGAAGAACCCAGGCCGAGAGGGCGATCCAGATAAACAGGTTGAAAGCCAGTTCAATGCTCTGCTGCCTTCGTTATCAGCAACTTATCAGATTAATGAGCAAGTATTACTTCTGGCTGGAGTACAAAAAGGCTTCTCGCCCGCCGCGCCCGGCAACGCTAAGGGGCAAGAAGAACAAAGCTGGAACTATGAGGCTGGCGTTCGCTACCATCAAGATGCATTTAATGCAGAGTTAATCAGCTTCTACAGTGATTACAGCAACATGCACGGCAACTGTACTGCGGCGCAGGGTTGTGATGACACTAAACTCGACAACCAGTACAACGCAGGTGAAGTAGAAGTTAAAGGCCTCGAACTCAGCCTCGCCCACGAGTTTAACAGTGCAGGGGCATTGAGTTTTCCGGTCAAACTCGCCTACACCTATACCAATGCCGAGTTTGGCAATAGTTTCGAATCTGAGTTTGAAACCTGGGACAAGGTTGAAGCGGGTTACCAGTTAACCTATCTACCTGAAAACCAATTGTATATTTCAGCAGGTGTGCAATCAGAGAGCTGGCAAGTCACAGTGGCGGCGCGTTATACCGATGAGATGCGCACCAAGGCGGGTGCAGGGGCCATTCCCGCAGATGAAGTGATCGAGGCTAAAACCTTAGTGGACTTGTCGGCGCGTTACTTTGTCACTAACGGCCAGGAAGTGTACTTAACCGTAGACAACCTCTTCGATGAAACCTATATGACGACACGAGTACACGGCTCTATCTTTGCCGGAAAACCCCAAACGATCACACTCGGTTACAGCTATAAGTTTTAATCCTTCGTAAAACCAACAAGGGCAAACCAAGTTTGCCCTTGTTACAAAAATCGTCAGTCAAATAACCGCGACTAAACTCGCTTAAATTCCCGTTTTAACTGAAAACTCTCGTCGGTCACCAGTTGCTCCAATACCTCAACTCGTTCGCGCAGCTTATCAAGCTCAATGCGTAACAGTTGGTTTTCGGCCTGAAGCTTACTACTGACCGAATTGCCGCGTTCGCGGATCTTCATAATCGCGACCGTATATCCGCCGACAATGGCAAAAATGGGGATAAGTAATGCAAGCGTTGCTGCGTTCATAACACGTCCTTTTCGAATTTGTCTATTAATCCAGTATGTGCAACATAAACTAAATGTACCAGTGACAAAAGTCATGAGTAGCCAGTCATGAGTTGTAACCCAAGCAGTTGAGCGACTCGTTTGCAAAATCTCGTGCTACTCCTTATCGAAGCTATCCACCACAATCGCTCCCATAGAGGCGGGCATGGTAATCACGATAATCCGTTTAATAGAGGTAATGGGGTCGTCAATAAAGGGCAATTTATCGAGGCAAAGGAGCACCAAACTGACCACACAGGCGCTAATCAGATAGGCCACCACAATCCGAAAAATAAACACCGGCAGACGCTGACGAATATTCTGTTGGAACACACTCTGGTAAGTAAACACGCCGAGAAATAACAACGACAGGCTAAATAACATCAGCAGATTCACTAGCGGCAAGGTCTCTCCTAACTGCCATGCCTCCTCCGAAAAGCCAATAGGCACAGCTAGCGCAAAGGCCCCGACACAGACTTGAATCGCATCTTCGGTATTAAAACGATAGGTATCAAAATTAAAGCTCATCGCACCTCCATGTGATTTCACGGCAAAATAATAGTCGCTCGTCCTAGTTAGTCATCCTCAAGTCCCTGATGTTCCCCTTTCACTTGCCGCGACTTTTATGCGTTTTTAATGCGTCGGCTAATACCTTAAATACGGCAGATGAGTGCAAACGGCTGCACGGGAAAGCAGTTTATGTTTTTAGGGAGCACCGTAGCACTTGAGTAAGGTATTCATTGCAATGCACTAACACAACACTTCGAACTCTGTTCAGGATGTACCAACTGAGATAACACATTTAGGGGATATAAATGGTTTAGTATCCCTGCTCGAATCCGTAATTTTCAGATTAACATCTCTATGTTTAACTATCTCATACAACGAAGCATTTGAAGTCCATTTCATCTGAAGCCAAAAGTAGCTTAGTTAAGTAGTGGCGATTCAATCTGTAGTACACATACATCTGTGAGATGTGTGCTCTACATCGCCCCATGGCGAAAAATTATTAGCTAATATGCCTGACGAATTTTTTCCACTAGAAGCAGCCGTGCCATGTTATATCGGCAATATGTTAAGCCTAATATCCAGCTAGTACAGATAATGTTCGTATCCATTATCGTCATATTTTTTTCGTTAAAAAATCAATTTGGCGGCCAGCTTTCTGCTCACTTTAGCATCACACAGCAATTTATCAGCGAAATTGCTCCCAGCGCGATCTTAATTTGTGCACTGTTAGGAGTTAGCCATTATCTCATCAACCAAAAGCTGAATTACTCGTTCAACAAATCCCAATTGAAGCTAAATCAAAAAATATTTGGCTTGTCTTTCTTATTAGGCTGTTCAAACTTATTACTATTTTTGAAAGCGGAAAGACTTAAACTCACGCAGCGTGATCGCTACATGGTTTTGTTGATAAGTCTTAGTTCGGCGGGAGGGATCAGCTGCATTTCACTGTCGGCTTTAGGCATACCTGTATATCAACTCCTACTGGCTAGCTTAGCTTTACCCCTAGCCATTATCATTCTTACCATCCCCTTCAATTTGAGAAAACCTGATTATTCAATAGATTACATCGGCGACACTATCCAATCTAGATCTGAGCCAAAAAGTTTATCCACTTACCTTATCCAATATTTAGTTGGTGCGAGTAAACTTACTGCAAATAAAGCTATTACCATTATGTTCTTTGAAGCCCTCAAAGGTTCGGTACATAAGTTTAATATCGATTGGAGCTCTATTACCTATTATCCACATTTATTCATGAAGGATTTGGGCTTTACCGCTCAGGCTGCGGACGTTATCACTCAGGCATGGATTGCGAAAACCCTTGCCAATAGGGAGGTTGCACTGATTGATGTTACTAATGCGGGGATTTATGACGAGCTAACACTGATACAACAAATGCTGGTCCTTTCTTTGCTCATCAATATTGCCAGCGTGAGTGCTTTCATTGTTATTAGTTTGAATATATTAGCTTTATTCGGCAAGCAAGCGATGCAATATCTCAAAATTCTGCCAATTGTTTTTGTCATAGTTACTCTTGTCCCCATTCTTCCTGTGATTATCTATGCCCTGTTTCCACATTAACTGATGGCCCTACAAGCTTCCGCAGCAAATTTGCGGTTACTTGGCTAACTACCTAAGGCGTTAACGCTATATCACTAATCATTCACTTTAATGACGGCTCTGCCGTTAATAATGGACATTCTGTAGCATTAAACTTGGTCAACTCCCCTTACTCTCCAAGAGTCAGCCAGAGCTTGTTACTTTCAAAGGGGAAATTGATTTTGTAACTAGCTTTAAATCCCCTTACTCCTATCGCCTCTAAATTAGCGTTAACACATTTATTTTGTTGATCAAAGTTACACTTCCACGAATTTCGCAACACAATTCTCACACCTCACAACATATCATTGCCCATATTGGTCATACATCATACATTTAAATATATATCAGTTAAAAATTGCCTCATGCACCTAGAAAGGTTGAATTAATGAATTATTTATTCTTAGTAGTTCTGTCAGTACTAGTAGTACACGAAATCTCAAACTGCACTTTCGTGATGCTCAGTAAAATCATCACGAAAGTGCAGTTGAACCTCTTGGGCTACAACACCAATACAGGGCAAACCACATCACTTTACGGCCAGCTCTATTACAACACCACCAAAGTGAATGGGAGAGTTACTTTGGTTCGGCCAAGTAAGTATTAAAAGCATAAACATCGATGCCTTCTACGATGATTAAAACTTTCAAGCAACTGACCAAGTCATTATCAAAGCAACGTCTCAGTCGCCTAAAAGTTTGCCTAAAGCCACTAATTAAAGCGCTTCCCTGCGCCTTTTCAGGGTGTATCAACTCCTTTAGATACACCCTTTTTTTATAGTTAGTCAGTGTTTTAAACTATTACAAATGGAGCTGTACCATGGAAAAAAGACCCCAACTTGTTCCTACAATTGCATTATCCTGCTTGTTACTCGGTGCATGTGGTGATAATGATTCAACACCTCTCACGCAACATCTCTCCCCCGCCACACCAGCGACTCTCAATATTTGCAGTGATATTGCATCCCAATTTAACTTCGAAAATACCGTCATCACCAGTTCTGAAATGGTTTCAGCGGGTAAAGTTGAATACAGTGCAACCGAAAGTTACTCAGCACCTGAACATTGTGTTGTAAAAGGTTATATGAACGAAAGAATGGGTCTGGGGAGTAGCGGTGAGGCTGATACAAAATATGCCATAGGGTTTGAAATGCGGTTGCCAACGGATTGGAATGGCCGTTTTTATTATCAAGCAAATGGTGGCCTCGATGGCTCTGTCTCTAAAGCCGTAGGCAGATTAATTTTTGCCGGTGGTACCGATTCAGCAGCATTAAATCGTGGTTTTGCAGTTATCAGTTCTGATGCAGGGCATCCTAGCCCTGCTCCTCAATTTGGATTTGATCCACAAGCTCGTATAGATTACGGCTATAACGCTGTAGCCGAATTAACCCCCATGGCAAAAAGTTTAATCAAAATTGCTTATGGCAAACAACCAGATAGATCATACTTTGCAGGTTGTTCAAACGGTGGTCGGCACACTATGGTGGCAGCAAGCCGTTATGCTGATATGTATGATGGCTTTATTGTCGGTAATCCAGGATTACACTTACCGAATGCTGCTGTGAGTCAACTCTACGGTGTTCAGCAATATTCAAAGTTAGTCACATACAATCCGGACGGTTCTGATATTTTAGCGACATTACAGACTGCCATTACTCAAGAAGAATTTGGCGTTGTTTCACAACAAATCCTCAAACAATGTGACACATTAGACGGTTTAGCCGATGGTATGATTAACAATACTTATGCGTGCCAAAAGGCCTTTGATCTAGACCGCGATGTGCCAACTTGCTCGGGCGAAAGAGACGGTACATGCTTGAGTGCAGAGCAAAAGCAAGCACTTAGCAACATCATGGCTGGGCCACATAACAGCCAAACTGGCGAATCCTTATATGCGAACTTCCCATATGATGCAGGCATAAGCGCCAAAGATTGGTCATATTGGGAATACTATATGGCTTTAAATCGTGACACAGGGTCAGTAGGCTATGTGTTTAGTACGCCACCAACACCATTTGATAATAATGAACAGGCGGCATTAGCGTTTATTCAGTCTACTTCTGTTGAAACTTATGCCCAACGCATTCATAACACCACCTCCCTTTATACTGAGTCGGGATATGATTTTATGACGCCACCTGAGCTCACCAAACTTTCGACATTGAGAGCTCGAGGCGCAAAAATGATGGTATTCCACGGTACTTCTGATGCCGTGTTTTCAACAAACGACACCGTAAATTGGTATAAAGAGTTAGATAGCAATAATTCAGGAAAAGCTGCCGACTTCGCAAAATTATACTTAATCCCAGGAATGGGTCACTGTGGAAAAGGACCTACAACCGATAAGTTTAATATGGTCGATGCATTAGTAAACTGGGTAGAGAAGGGTGTAACTCCCTCTGAGATCCTAGCTTCTGTGCGTGCGGAAAATACAGAATTGCCTGCTGACTGGTCAAAAACACGTACACGCCCGCTTTGTCCATTCCCTAAAATGGCTAAATACAATGGCAGTGGCGATATTGAAGATGCAGCGAACTTCAGCTGTGTAGCGTCTGAATAAGAGCAACCGTCCTAAAATGCCACTTAATTGTTCATTAAGTGGCATTTTTAATAAAATTTCATTGAAAAAAATCAGCATAATTGTTTCATTTTGGTATATCACAATCGATTTGGCTCAATCGCTCGAATTTACCTAAGGTAAATTTTTGTATGCCAAGAGTTTGCTAATTTGCCCCAAAACTGAACCACTAATGTAAGCAGATGGTGTATTTCAGACCCTGATGACGACATGGTCTCATGATTAAAATTTGGTCAAATGCGTTCGATTAACAAAGCCAGTCTGCGGTTATGTAACTTCGAATGCGGCAAATAGCTTTATAGATGAAGTACATGGCAAAACAATGCCTGCCATGAGCATATAAATCAGTGTATAGATGATACTTAATGCGTTGATAAATCAGCTTATCGTGCTAAACAGACGCTATTGATTAAGTGCGATACAGCACCTTCACCACATGCCAACCAAACTTGGTTTTCACTAAATGTGGCACGAGTAGCTCACCGGAAAAAGCGACTTTATCGAACTGAGGCACCATTTGCCCACGCTTAAACTCACCGAGATCGCCGCCCTTTTTCGCCGAGGGGCATGAGGAATAGCGTTTCGCTAAGGCGCCAAAATTTGCGCCTTTATTCAATTGCTTAATAATATCTTCCGCCTGCTCTTTGTGTTTAACAAGGATATGCACTGCGGCTGCGGTTTTATACATCTGGTACTCTCTTTATCAAAGACAGCGGTGCAATCTAGCAGCACCGCTGTTATCGCTTTACCTATCAAGAATAAGTATTACTGACCTAAAATTTTCTGCCACCACTGCAACGGCTCGCCGCAGTTTTTCGCCGGGTTATAGGTACCTCTAAGGGCTGGCAAGGCCTCTGTGTTACGACATCCTGCTTCCTTAGCCTCACCGGTATCACGGTCAAAATAACCTTGGATCACGCCCGTTGGCGGAATCGAGCGTAGCCCAATCGGAGGACGTTCCTTCAAGAAGGCTTGATACACGGCCATGGCGCCACTGCTACCGTAGAGAGTTGTCTTACCGTTATCGTCGCGCCCTACCCAAATCGCCGCGACGTTACGCTCATCAAAACCGGCGAACCAAGAGTCACGGCTATCGTTACTGGTACCAGTTTTACCCGCCAGAACAACGCCAGGGAAAGCATTGCCTAAACGCGTTGCCGTACCCGAGCGCACCACTTGCTGCATGGCATATTGCACCAGGAAGTCGGTATCCGGCGTAATAGCTTGTTCCTTCGGTGAGCGAGTCACAGGTAAAGGCTGATTGTGGCTGTCGAGCACGGCCGTCACTGTGGTGAGTTTGCGATAGGCACCATAATCGGCCAGCGTCTGATAAACCTGCGCCACCATTAAGGGCGAGCCATTCACGGCGCCCAGTAACATCGATGGATATTCGTTAAGCGGCTCTTCCCAGCCTGATTTAGTCAGAGTCGTTGCTACAGCATCCACTCCCACGGCGAGTCCAAGGTTGACCGTTGGCACGTTCATCGACTTTTTCAGCGCCGTTAACAAGGAGACTTGACCGCTAAACTTCTTATCAAAGTTCTGCGGTGACCAGGTTTTGCCCTGCTCATTCTTTAAGGTAATCGGCTGATCTTTAAGTGGCGAGGCCAAGGTAAATTGGCTATTTGGTGCCAGTGCGGTGGCGTACACAAATGGCTTGATAAGTGAGCCTATGGGTCTGCGGATCTCAACCGCCCGGTTATAACCGTCAAAGCCTGGCGTTTTATCACCGACCATGGCGGCGATACCGCCGGTATATTTATCAGTGACCACCATACCAATCTGCAGCGACTTATTGCCCTTATCTAAGCTCTTAAAGGTTTGAGTCACGGCGATTTCGGCGGCTTCCTGCGCCATAGGATCTAAGGTGGTGTAAATCTTCACCCCAGATTGTTTTAATAATTCGTCACCATAACGCTCGTTAAGCTCTTGTTTAACCAAGGCATAAAACGCAGGTAATTTTTGATGTACAGGCTTGTTGGCATTACGTAAGCCTAGGGGCGACTCTACCGCCACCTTGTATTGCGCGGTGCTCAGCTCACCCGACTCCATCAAGAGACGCAGCACTAAATCGCGACGCTCTTGGCTACGCTCAGGGTAACGCCAAGGGTTGTAATAGGAAGGCCCCTTAATCGCCGCCACTAAAAACGCTTGCTGCGCCGTGGTTAACTCGCCGATAGGACGACCAAAATAGAATTGTGAAGCCAAGCCCATCCCATGTACGGCGCGGGATTTATCTTGCCCCATATACACTTCGTTAAGGTAGGCCTCGAGAATTTCTTCCTTGCTGTAGCGAAAATCGATAATCACAGCCATTAAGGCTTCGCGAATTTTACGCAGCAAAGAGCGCTCACTGGAGAGGAAGAAGTTTTTCGCCAACTGCTGGGTCAGTGTCGAGCCGCCCTGTACGGTACGACCCGCGCTGATATTCACAAAAGCCGCGCGCAGAATCGCGAAGGGGTTGACCCCGTGATGCTCGTAAAAACTACGGTCCTCCACCAGCAGCAAGGCTTTTACAATCGCCTTGGGCATTTCTTCTGTAGGCACAAATAATCTGTCTTCGCCGTCTCCCGAGATAATGCGGTCGAGCAAGACCGGCTCTAAATGGAATACCGCCAATTGGCGCTTATCTGACATGCGGGCAATCGAGCTGATACCTTCGCTATCGAAGCTAATCATCACCCGCTGCTCGGCCTGATCGCCTTCGGGATGTAAGAAGGGGCGACGCCATAATTCGATTTTTGTGCTCGATGCCGAAAACTCACCCACCTCGCGTGGATTGGCAACTTTGCGGTAACCGAGGAGTTTTAGCTCAGCCATTAACTGTGGATGACTCACGGCAGCGCCGGGATATAGTGCCATCGAGCGGCTAAATACCTGCGCGGGTAAGTGCCATTTTTGCCCCTCAAACTTACGGGCAATAATTTGGTCGAGGTAAATACTGTAGAAGGTCACAACGGCTAGCCCGATTAAGGCTAGCTTCCAAGTGAGCGACCAAATTTGCCCAAATAGGCCGCGGCTGCGCTTCGCTTTAGCTTTTTTTGTCGTCTTAGTTGTCATATCTACTTCATCATTTATGCGTTAACGGCATCAGTCACAGGCACAACACTGAGGTTGTAAATCAAAGCAGTCTAAAGGCTATGACTGAGATAAACCTAAGGTTTTCTTCTTGGTAAATTTTGTGGGCTGGGTATTGGCAGGATCGTCCGGCCACAGGTGTTTAGGATAACGCCCACGCATTTCTTTTTTCACTTCCACATAGGGCCCTTGCCAAAAACTGGCGAGATCCGCCGTCAGAGCCAAGGGGCGCTGCGCCGGTGACAGCAATTCCATCGTCACCTTAAGTTTGCCTTGGGCCAGTAGCGGGCTGTCTGCCATGCCAAAGGTTTCCTGCAAGCGCACCCGCAGCAAGGCTCGCCCCGAGGCATCGTACAATATCGGCGCCGAAGTCCCCGTGGCTAACGGCCATGAGGTGGGCAACAGCGCATCGAGTGCCTGTTGCTGTGACCAAGTTAATTGGTTCACCAACAAACTAAAGCAATCGAGTTTTTGTAATTGCGGCAGATTATTCACATTTTCAAGGTAGGGCGCCAGCCATGTTTCAAGGTTTGCTAATAGCGCAGCATCGCTCATATCCGGCCAATCGGCATTAGGATCTAAATCGCGTGCTAGCTGTAATCGAACCTGAAACTGCACTAAGTTATCGCGCCAATTGAGGATTTGTAACCCTTGCTGGCGGATGTAATTCAGCAATGCCGCCACAATTTGGCCGCGATTGGGGTTAGGGATAGCCTCTGATTTCAGCAGAATCTGCCCGACTTTGGTTTGGCGTTCTGCCACTGCGCGACCTTTAGTTTCATCCCAACCACATTGGTCATACGTTTCAACAAGGTCAGCCAACTCATTATCAAATAGGCTCGGTGACAATGAGCTCGCCAGATAAATCCGCCCTGCATTCTTGCCTTCGGTTTCTTGAAAATCCGCCACCACCAGCCAAGGGTTTTGCGCTAAGGCATCTTCGGCGCTAAGCACCACGCCCGTGCCATTAGCTAATTGATACCCCTCGACGCCACGGGATTTAGCAATTCGGTCGGGATAAGCCAGCGCTAACAGCAAACCCACATCCTGATGATGGGCATGGGAAGCAATAGCCACTAAATCGGACTGAGCGAATTGCTTATCCAGCGCCAATTTTTTAAGCCATTGTTTTGCCTGCTGCCCTGCACTCCCTTGGGTCGCAAAGTGTAGGTAATTCATGATATCGGCACCTTTGCGTGGCAATCCCCGCGCCTCTAAAATACCTGTCAGTATACAGGCTAAGGCCGCCAGTTCATGTTCGTCGCGAGATTTGGCCACTAATAACATATGGGCGAGGCGCGGATGACACCCCAGCTCATAGGCCGCTTTACCATGTTGAGTGAGTTTGTTTTGCCCATCGACCATGCCTAAGCGCTGTAGCAGTTGCCAAGCTAATGCCTCGTTCACTGTGGGCGGCGCAGTCAATAACAGTAAGTCGCTAACAGATTTTGCGCCCCAATAGGCACAGTCATGGGCCATGGTGACTAAGTCGGCTTGACTGATTTCTGGCTCATCGGCCTTGAGCAGACGTTGATGTTCCTCTTGGCCCCATAAACGGATACACACACCCGCCGCCAAACGCCCCGCACGACCAGCTCGCTGGGTTGCGGAGGCTTGGCTAATGCGCTTAAGGCTTAAACGTGTTACTCCAGTTTTAGGATTAAAACTGGCTTGGCGTTTATAACCGCTGTCGATAACAAGGCCAATGCCCTCAATGGTAAGGCTCGACTCGGCCACGTTAGTGGATAGCACAATTTTGCGCCTGCTGCTGTCGGCCTTAATCGCTCTGTCCTGCTCCTGCGTCGATAATTCGCCATAAAGCGGGCAAACCACCACACTGCTGCTATCGAGGCGTTCTTCCAGATACTGCGCCACTCTGAGGATTTCGGCTTTACCGGGCAAAAACACCAGAATATCCTGCGGACCGTTATCACTTAATGATGTCGCGGCATCGAACACAACGCGGCTCAGATGATCAATCCAGTGCTGCTGCCCAGCAACGGGTCGATAAAGGATTTCAACCGGAAAGCTGCGCCCCTCACTCTGTAGCAGGGCGGCATCTGGCATCAATTCGGCCAATGTGAGGCCTGATAAGGTTGCCGACATAGCTAGGATTTTTAAGTCATCCCGCAGCGAGCTTTGCACTTCGAGCGCCAAGGCTAAACCGAGATCTGTGGTCAAATGCCGTTCGTGGATCTCATCGAATATGATCATCTCGATACCTGTTAATTCAGGATCTTGCTGGATCATTCGGGTTAAAATCCCTTCGGTGACTATCTCAAGCCGAGTATCACCACTGACCTTTGACTCGCCGCGCACCCTAAACCCCACCTCTTGCCCTACCGCCTGCTGCCGGCAACTGGCAATAAATTGCGCTACGCTGCGAGCGGCAACCCGCCGAGGTTCCAGCATTAAAATCCGTCCAGAAATTTCAGGCCAATCCAGCATAGCTAAGGGCAATGCGGTCGATTTACCCGCTCCCGTTGGCGCTTCGAGGATCACTTGGCCATGTTTCGCAAAGGCATCACGCAGGGATGGCAATAAGGAATGAATGGGTAGATTGTTCAATGCAACAGTATCAACAGGGAAAAATAATGGAGCAGTTTAACATAGGCCTCATGCAGTGTCCCTCCTGCGGCACAGCTCGTTCCCCCTAACCATAGCCTCGCAGCTGGGGAGAACGTTACCCGTGCCCGCCTTACTCATGTGTTCAGCGTAGCGAGTATCGAAACGGCAAAAAGTCACTAGATAGCCACAGTTAACGTAACCAAGTCTCGGCCAAGCCAGAGCTTAAGGTCAATAACGGCATCGGTTTATTGATGGCATAACCTTGGGCATAATCCACACCTAAGCTCTTTAACTTAGTGGCAATTTCAGTGGATTCAACAAATTCAGCCACCACATCGAATCCCATATCTTGCCCTAGCTGACATATGGCTTTGATGATGGCTTGGTCTGCCTCGTCTTCACACAGATTAATCACAAACTGGCCGTCTATTTTCACATAATCCACATTCAAGAGTTTAAGGTAGGCAAAGCTTGAAAACCCCGCGCCAAAGTCATCCAGCGCCAGTTGGCAGTTTAACGGCCGCAGCACTTCAATCAGTTTAGTGGCTTGATCTAGCTGGCTAACGGCAGCTGTTTCGGTGATTTCGATACAGAGCTTATCCACCAGCTCAGGTTCGGTCATCAGGCGCATTTCGAGCCAATTCATAAACTCGCTGTCACCTAATGAGGTCGCCGACAGGTTGACCGAGACCAACTCCAGCTGTTGCCAAATATCCAAATGGCTACTGCCCCACTTCAGCAGATTATCTATTACCCACAAGTCGACCTTTGCCGCCAAGTTATAACGCTCCGCCGCGGGAAGAAAGATCGCCGGAGAAACAATAGTGCCATTGGCCTGCACCATCCGCAGCAACACCTCTAAATGCAAGCCGGATTCCTCACGATTTAGCGGGGCAATACTTTGGAAATAAAGCTCAAATTGATTGAGCGCTAGGGCGCTGACGATATCGACCGAGGCCATCATCTCGGTATAGAGGCGGGTCATTTTTGGATCTTTGGCGCTGTATAAGTGCCAGCCATTGCGGCCCTTATCCTTGGCGAGACGACAAGCCGCATCGGCTTGACTCATTACGGTATAGATGTCGGTGGCAGACTTTTCGAGCTTAGCGATCCCCATGCTGACACTGACATTGTGGCAACGGTTTTCCCAAATAAACTCATGGGTCGCTAACTGGGTGCAGATCCGCTTAGCGATATGCTGCGCCGAATCCACATTGCAATAATGCATTAAAATCCCAAACTCATCGCCCCCCAAGCGCGCAACAATATCGCCCTTACGCACCAGTTGTTTAAGGCGTAATGCCAACTGACACAATAGCTTATCCCCCGCCTGATGGCCGCTAACATTATTGATCACCTGAAACTGATCGACATCGATAAAGGCCACGCAGGTAGGCATATCATCTTTGGTTTGCAGCAGGTTTTCGAGCAAGGCCTCAAAATGCAGCCGATTGGGTAGCCCAGTTAACGCATCATAATTGGCATGGAAGGACAACTCATCGGCGAGGCGATACTTTTCACTGACATCTTCGGCAATCATCACTAGGGTGTCTTTATTGCCGTGGATCTGGCTAAAGCTCAATCTTAGCCAATCCAACTGCTGGTTAGATTTTAAAGGTAACTCACACCAAGCTTGTCCCAATACGCCTTCACGCACCATGTGCAGCGTGTCGGTAAGCATGGCGTGCTCCTCTTCGCGCACCATGCTGAATAAATCGTATCCATGCTGCACCGGCAGGGTTTGCAACGCCACTTTGTTTAACATGGTCAGTTGGTTCTGTTTATCGAGCAGTGCGCAGGCCAGAGGCAGCTGATTAAAGACTTCGCGATATTTATGCTCGCTGGCCAACATATCGTGGGCGATACGGGTCAGCTCCATCGCCGAACCAATCATCACGGCCGCATGTTGAAATTCCTGAATAAACTCCGCGCTCCATTCACAACACTCAGAGCAATTAACCGCGCCGAGGGCAATACGTGTTTCCCCAAGCACCACAGGCGGCAAAACCAATAAGCTTTTAACGTTCCAATCCCTGAGTAATGCCCGCTCAGCTTGAGCCTCTGCAGGCAAGGTATCGACATTGGAGAGATTAAGCAGCTTAGGATTTCTGACTAAGGATCGAAAAAACGGCATACGCGCCAGTGGCCAGACACGCGTCTGTTGACCTTGGCTAAATTGCGGCTTTAAGTACAGATTACGGGTACGCAGATGGTCCAGGGCTAAACTACCTGTCAGCACAAATACGCCATCACAATGGAGTTGCAATGTGATGGCCTCTAAGGCCTGATCAACATTTTGCTCTAGGGTTTCTAGCGGCGTTTCGCTAAAAATCGTCACTAATGCCTGTTGGAGTGGATTTGCTAAACCATCTGACATGAAAAGGGATTTCCTTACCTACAAGTCCATTTAAGGTATTATTTCTACACTGACCCCAGATAAACTCAAATCATCGCAGTCTATCATTAAGAAATTTCTGTAATACCAAGCAAAAGCATAGCTTATGTTTGGCGTTTGAGTAGGTGATGGAGATAAACAGGTGTTACAACGACTCTTCCTTGGATTTGCCCCAACCTGCATACAGCGGCAGCAACTGCTGCAATTACAGCAAAGCTTGAGGTCGCAGTTAGCGCCCCATGCAAACCCCGTCACGCAAGCCAACTTACACTTAACCCTCGCCTTCTTAGGCTTAGTTAATCAGACTCAACTGGCGCAACTGATCCAAGGCGTTGATAAGCTCTCTAAACCCAAATTCACTGTCACGCTGGATAGCATCGCTGTGTGGCCTAAGGCGCAGGTCTATTGTTTGAAGGGGGAAAACGTGAGTACCGAATTAGCTCTCTTGGCATCCCAGGCACAGGATTTAGCCAAGCAGTTGCAATTACATCGGAGTGAGCATCCATTTCGGCCCCATATCAGCTTATTTAGAAAGGCTAAATCTTTAGGCGTGTTTGAGAATGAGCTGACGCTAAGGGAATTGGCACAGAGGGATTTAGCGCATGCACAGATGACGGCACTCACTCTCGCGCCAGAGCAGCTGCATTTGTATCTTTCCACCAGTGGCGATTGTGGTGTGGAATATCAGATCTTGCATTCTTGGTCGCTCGAATAACTCAAATCGCCTTTCCCCAACAAATTAAAGCCAGAAACAATCAGCCCGAGCATAGCTCGAGCTGATAAGAAAATAATAAACCCATGAGGAGGTTAATCGAGCAAACGCAAGGTTTCACGGTAGGCTCGCTTTTGCTCATAACTGTGCAGGCGCTGTTGAAATTCATCAGTCTTAGTCGCTTCGGCCGTCATCTTTAGAGCGGCTATCGCTTTTTGCTGGGTCGATACCGCAGCACCAAAATCGCCGACTTCGGCATAGGCAGCCGCCAAGTTGTCGAGATTAGTTGGGTCGTTCTCATTCACTTTGAGCAGCTTTAGGGATAACTCGACGGCTTTATTACCATCGCGATATTTAGCCTCGGGGCAAGTCGCTAAAATCCACGCCACATTACCAAGGGCAACATCATCACCCACTCGGGTAAATTGTTCCACGGCTTTGCCGCAGTTGCGTGCAATGCCATCGCCACCCGAGGCGTAAATAAAGCCTAAACGGAACTGCGCCCAACGGTTACCACGCTCGCCCATATCTTTGTACCAACGCTCAGCCACGGCTAAGTCACGCTTCACTAACTGCCCTTCAAAGGAAAGATCCGCTAAGGTCTGCTGCGCTTTTTCGTGTTGCTGCTCGGCGGCCAGAGTCATCCAATGTAATCCGGTCGGCACTTCTTGCGGTACATAACGGCCAGAGAGAAACATCAGCCCCAGTAAAAATTGCGCGTCGGCATCGCCCTGCTCCGCCTGCACTTGAATGTGCACAAATTTACTCGCCGCAACTTCATTGGCTGGCTGTGGAATAGAAAATGCGTGCGCGGCAGAACTCAATCCAAGGGATAGAGTCAATCCGGCGCCTAAAACCCATTGTCTGTATTTCACCTGGTAACCTCTTTCGAAAAACAACTGCGCTTCCAAGTTAGCCTGAATTACTCCCATAAGTCGAGTGTAAATCGGCGCAATCGAAGTTAAATAAACAGAAATACCCCCGAAGGGACTCAATATTTCCCTTTACCCAATTCACTTGCCACTATTGATGATATTTTCTTCACAAAAAAACTTAAAAGCCTTTATAAGATGTGATTAACTCTACAGAGTTAAGTGAATCCAGTGAGTTTGATACCGATTTAGTTGACTAATATCACTAAAGTAGCAAAATAAGCTCTAATTTTAGGTGGTTAATTGCATTCATTCACTCATTCTAAACTAAGATGTATATCAAGTTTTTATGGGTGTAATTGACGTAAAATGCTTATTTAGAATATTCTTACTTTCGTTTTAATCAATCGAGGAACATCGACATGGCTCTGATTGGTAAGCCAAAACCGGACCCAACTTTGGAATGGTTTTTATCACACTGTCACATTCATAAGTATCCCGCTAAAAGCACCTTGATCCATGCTGGTGAAGACTCAGATACCCTTTATTACATAGTAAAAGGTTCTGTGGCCGTATTGATTAAAGATGAAGAAGGTAAGGAGATGATCCTATCTTATCTTAATCAAGGCGACTTTATCGGTGAGTTAGGATTGTTCGAAGAACAAGCTGAACGTACTGCTTGGGTTCGTGCAAAACAAGCATGTGAAATTGCTGAAATCTCTTACAAGAAGTTCAAGCAATTAATCCAAGTTAACCCCGAAATTCTGATGAAGCTATCGGCTCAAATGGCGTATCGCCTGCAGAGCACTAGCCAAAAAGTGGGTAATTTAGCTTTCCTCGATGTGGCTGGCCGCATTGCCCAGACATTATTGCACTTAGCTAAACAGCCCGATGCAATGACTCACCCAGACGGTATGCAAATTAAGATCACTCGCCAAGAAATTGGTCAGATTGTTGGTTGCTCCCGCGAAACTGTGGGTCGCATTTTAAAGATGCTTGAAGAGCAGAATTTGATCCAAGCACACGGTAAAACCATTGTGGTATATGGTACCCGTTAAGATAGACTTCAGCTTGATTTAAGCCTGTTTCATTAAAGTGGCCTAGCATAAAATCTAGGCCATTTTTTATTGGGGAGCATAAATGAAACGGCTGTTTTTTATCTGTTTTTTCAGTCTGTTTACGCTGGTGCATCCAACAATAATTCACGCCGAACCGATTGAATTAGAACATTATCAAGCCAAGGCTTTAGTCAATTCTGGGCAAATTTTATCCCTCAATGGCACCCTTGCCGTGGTGAATCAATTTTGCCAAGGCGAACTAATTGACGCCCATCTCTATCAAGAAGATCATAAATGGCGCTATGATTTACAAATCAAAGTGCAACGCGGCCAAATAGTGAATCTGAGTATTGATGCCACCAATGGTCAACTCGAACACTCCACCGCACTACCGAGCGAATGTCGAAAACATGAAACTGCTACTCGTTGAAGATAATCCGATGTTGGTCTCCGAGCTGGAGAAACAACTCAAACAGGCTGGCTACGTTACCGATATTACTGACAAAGCGCTTGAAGCCGATTACCTCGTTAAAGAAACCCAATACGACTGCGTGATCTTAGATATTGGCCTCCCCGACGGCAATGGACTGGAATTACTCGAAGGCTGGCGTAATCAAGGCATTAGCACACCAGTTATAATGCTAACGGCCCGCAGCCAATGGCATGAAAAGGTCGAGGGCTTTAATGCAGGCGCCGATGATTATTTAGGTAAACCTTTCCATGCACAGGAATTACTGGCACGCATTCAAGCGCTTATCCACCGCGCGCACGGCCGCTTAAATAATCCCAGTAAACAGTTGAGCTATGGTGGCGTCACCTTAGATGAAGCCGAGCAGACGGTGAGCGTTGGCGAACATTTATATGAGTTGACCGCCATGGAGTTCAGGCTGTTAAAAATCTTCCTCATGTCGCCTAAGAAGCTGTTATCTAAGGCACAACTGACGGACAAGCTCTATCAGTTTGATGACGAGAAAGAGAGTAACGTGGTTGAAGTTTACGTGACTCACCTGCGTAAAAAACTCGGCAAAACCGCGATTGAAACCCGCCGCGGCCAAGGTTACATCTTCCACGGCCTGACTGCATGATCTCCATTCGCACTAAGCTCAGTTTATGGTTAACGAGCTTATTAGTGTTAGGCACAGTGATTGGACTCATATTGTTTGAGTCCATGCTGCGCCAAGCGTTTCATGACTCCATTATCAACCGCTTAGAAGAAGATCTTGAGCACATCATGTTGGCGACCCATATCAATAATGGGGAGATCAATATCGATCAGAGCCAATTGTCGAGTTTCTACCGCCCCGCCTATTCGGGGCGTTATTTCCAGCTTAACCTGCCCAATGAAGTCATCCGCTCCCGCTCCCTGTGGGATATGCAGCTCGATATCGAGCCTTTGGCGCCAAATCAGACCCGCGTCTGGCAGGCAAAAGGGCCGAAAAACAATGATATGCAACTATTATCCCTAGGCTTAAACTCCAGCAGTGCCAATGTTACCGCCACCCTAACGGTAGCGCAGGACTTGAGTATCGGCCGACGGGTGTTTAGCGAGGTCTATGGCACTAAGCTTGGCATCAATCTCGCTATGTTAGTGGCCATGATCGCGGGGATCTTCTTGATCCTGCGCCAATCCTTTAAACCGGTAAAACAGATCCAACATGCGCTCTCCCGCCTGCAGGAAGGCGAGATTAACGCCTTAGAGCTGAATAACATTCCGCCTGAAGTGCAACCGCTGGCGAAGACCTACAACGAGTTATTGGAATACACCGCCAAGCAAATTGAGCGTAGTCGCAATAACTTAGGCAACTTAAGCCATGGGCTAAAAACCCCACTGGCGGTAATGCAGCAACAGGTTGAAGCCTTAGGGCTTAAAGATCCCGACACCGCCATGGCGCTGCAACAGCAGCTCGACGCTATCCATAAAATGGTCGAACGTAAGCTTGCGGCGGCGCGGATCACTGGCGATATGTTACCTGCCGCCCAGTTAGTGGTGCCAAGGGATCTACACAGCCTAGCCAATACCCTCAACAAAGTGCATAGAAGTAAAAGCATCAACTGCGACTTCGAACTCGACCCTAGCATCCAGCGCCTACCCATCCATAGGGAAGATGGCATGGAACTCTTAGGTAATTTGCTCGATAACGCCTTCAAATGGGCGGGCAGCCAAGTCACGGTAAAACTGTGGAAGGTGCAAACCAAACTCCGCCTTAGCATCGATGATGATGGCCCAGGCGTTGCCGATGACGAACTCGACAAACTCACCCAAAGGGGCACACGCCTCGATGAATCAGTTATGGGTCATGGCCTAGGGTTATCGATAGTGAAAGAGATTGCCGAACAATATGGCATTGAGCTTAAGTTTAAGCACAGTAGCCATTTATCTGGCCTCAGTATTGAATTGGTATTTAGCTAACCAGTGCTTAGCGAGCCAACTATTGCTCTAAGTGCCGCCAATAAAAACGCCATCGAACGATGACGTTTTTATTTGAGATGAGTCAGCAAATCGCCTTAATTAGGCCTTTTTCGCGTTGGTGCTCTCAAAAATCTTATCGGCTGATGCGGCCACGAAACCTGTGTACAGCTCGCCATTCGCCTTTGGATAACGCAGGGCAAATTCATAGAAGCAGCTTGGGATCTCAACTGTTGCATCGCTAAATGCCACTGCGATTTTATCTGCCATGGTCGATGATTGTTCCAGTAACACCTCTGGCGAACCTTTGATTTCGCCACCTGAACTATTCAGCACAAAGCCCGCTTGCTTAAGCGCATCGTTAACAGACTCTAATGTCTCGAAGCCCTCGAGGTGATTGATAGAGACTGTAAAATGGTTGGCGCGGTAACCAAAGGCCGCAACCCAAGCCGCATATTCGCTCTCTTCGAGCAGCGTCTCATAAGTCTTAGCATCCAGTGACCAATGGCGACCCGAATAGATAAAGTTATCCGCTTTAGTCGCTTGCTCATCCACTTGGGCAATCAAGCCTTGGATGGTGCTTTGCAGTGATGGGCTAAATTCTTCCACCAATAACTCAGAAATAAACACCTTAGGCTGAGTGGCATCTGGGTGCTCAAAATGCTTAGCCACTAGTTTTTTCTGTTCAAACTTATAATCACCACAAGCCACATAACCTAAAGAGGTAAAGTGCTCGGCCAATACGGCTAAATTCACCTTAGCGATGTTAAAAGTACGCAGGGCGATATGGTCGTTGATAATCGGCTTGCCGTGACCGAGTAGTTCGTGCACCTTGGCCGCAGATGGGGTCATTTGAATATAGTCTTGCCAGAGAGCGGCAAATAACGCATTGATATCTGTGTGCATAAAAACTCCTTTTATTGTGCTGCGACTATAGTGCGTATTATTTTGCCGCTAGCACTCAATGTAACGACCCTAGCCACTTGCTGCACAACGGCGCTCAGTAGCAGCCCAAGTAACGTTACTGCTTGTTATGAAAAAAGAAGAACCTAGGTTCTTCCTCAATGATGTCACTCTAAACTTAACCCTGGGCTTAAGCTTGCTGGTAAGCTCACCGCATCTGCCTCCACCGAGGCAACAGGATAAGCACAGTAATCGGCGGCATAAAATGCACTCGCCCTGTGGTTACCCGAAGCCCCTACGCCGCCAAAGGGCGCAGCGCCCGAGGCACCAGTGATCTGCTTGTTCCAGTTCACAATACCGGCACGGATCCGAGCGAGGAAATACTCATAATCATCACGGCTATCGGCCAAGATACCTGCGGATAAACCATAACGGGTTTGGTTAGCAAGCTTAATAGCCTGGTCAAAATCGCTGTAGCGTACCAATTGCAGCAGTGGTCCGAAGTATTCTTCATCGGGTAACTCGCTCACCGCAGTCACATCGATAAGTCCGGGCGATACTAAGCCCGTACCCGCTTGCAGATGGGTGAGTTCAACCAGCGACACACCGCCTAAGTTCAGCAAGTTAGCCTGCGCCGCGACCATACCTTTCGCTGCGCCTTCGGAAATCATTGAGCCCATAAATGGCTGTGGCTGTGCGTTCCAAGGACCGACTTTAATCTGCTTCACCGCCTCAACTAGCTTGGCTACTAAGGCATCGCCCTGCTCGCCTTGCTCAACATAGAGCCTGCGGGCACAGGTACAACGCTGGCCAGATGAAATATAGGCCGATTGCAGAATATCGTGTACCGCCGCTTTAATATCGGCGACACCTTTAATAATCAGCGGATTATTACCGCCCATTTCTAAGGCGAGGATCTTACCCGGATGACCCGCATATTGCTGATGCAACAGGTGGCCAGTGCGAGAGCTGCCGGTAAAGAACAGGCCGTCGAGTTGTGGATGCGACGCCAGCGCCTTACCCGTGTCGACTTCACCTTGTACTAAGTTGATAACACCCGCAGGCAGACCCGCCTTTTCCCATAGAGAGACCATTAATTCGGCAACCTTTGGGGTCAATTCTGAGGGCTTAAACACCACGGTATTGCCCGCGAGCAGCGCTGGCACTATATGACCATTGGGTAAATGCCCTGGGAAGTTATAAGGCCCAAACACAGCAACCACACCGTGGGGCTTATGGCGCAGTACCGCGCGCCCTGCAGGCGTATCATTGGCCTCAGTGCCAGTACGCTTGTTGTAAGCTGTGGCCGACAGGCCAATCTTACCAATCATGGCAGCGACTTCTGTCGCCGTTTCCCATTGAGGTTTACCCGTTTCCTGAGCGATCGTTTCGGCTAATTCGGCTTTGTTCGCTTCGAGTTGGCTACGATAGGCTTCGACTACCTTTAAACGCGCATCAAAACCTAACATAAACCAATCGAACTGAGCTTCACGGGCGGCATCGACGGCGGCGTTAACTTGCTCGGCCGTCGCTGTTTGGCCGCGCCAAATGATTTCGCCATTTGCTGGGTTGCTAGAGGTCACATCATGACCTTTGCCAGCTTGCCACTGGCCTTTAATAAAATGTGTCATTTGCTATTCCTACATTGCCAAAATACGGATTTGATCGCCTTTTGCGAGTAACAAACCCTCGGCGAGTTCTGGACTAATTACCACCTGCTCAGTTTTGTCATCGACAGCAAGACAAGCGGAGGTCGCACGGTAATTGGCTAATTGAGTGTTAGAGACAATAAATTGCTTATCGGATTCAGGCATTTCACCAATATCCACGGTCAGTAAGCGGCTCTCACGCACAGCGCGGATATCCGTTAGACGGCATTCCACCGTTGGACCGCCATCGAAAATATCCACATAACCGCGGCATCTAAAGCCTTCGGCCTGCAGCAGACTCAAGGCAGGACGCGTATTGGTGTGAACTTCGCCAATCACTTTTTGCGCTTCTTCCGGCAGCAGGCAAACATACACAGGGTTACGGGGCATCATCTCCGCCATAAAGGCTTTTTTGCCTAGACCCGACAGGTAATCTGCCTGAACAAAATCAATGCCTAAGAAGTTTTTCTGCAACCAGCAGTAAAAGGGAGAATTGCCATCGGCATCGCTCACGCCACGCATTTCGGCAATCACTGTCTCGCCGAAACGTTTAGCGTGCTGCGCCAAAAATAGAAAACGGCTGCGGGACAACATGCGGCCATTGTTTCCCTTGCGATAACCTTCGCGCAAAAATAGGGTACATAGCTCGGCGGCGCCAGTGTAATCGTGGCAGAGGGTTAAGGTTTCCACCTCGTTGCGAACTTCAATTTGCTCAGAATGATACACCTCAGTACCGAGGCGATAGTGGTAGAAGGCATCTTCCATGCCCACGGCAGCTTCAATGGCACAGGTGCCGACCACTTCGCGGGTCGCGGTATCCTCGAGCACCATCAAATAGCCTTCATCGAAGGGCTTATCAATCACCTTAACGAATGAGGCTTCTGCACGGGCAATTTTATGCCTAAGCAAATCGGCATTGACTGGCAATGAGGTAAAGCCATGGCCAGACTCTTCGGCGATTTGATATAGAGATTCAAAATCGCCTGCCTGAATAGGACGTATGATTAACATCTTAGTGTCTCCTCACTTAAGCTTGCTGTGCAACAAGCCGCCTATCTTGAAAAAGACAGGATGGATGCACGCAAGTATTCCCTGACAAAAAAGGAGTGCGAATAAGATTCAGCACTCCTTTGGTCGCTTAGGCAGCAGCGATGCTCGCCACAGCACGCTCAAAGCGTGCTAGGCCTTCTGCAATATCTGCCTCAGGGATCACCAGTGAAGGAGCAAAACGTACCACGTTGGCACCCGCCATTAGGCTCATTAAGCCTTCAGCCACAGACGCCACTAAAAAGTCACGTGAACGACCTTGGTACTGTTCATTTAGAACTGCTCCTAACAGCAAGCCTTTACCGCGAATTTCAGAGAAAACATGATATTTTTCATTAATTTTGTTCAGACCATCGCGTAATAACTGCTCGCGATGTTTCACACCGTTCAATACTTCTGGCGTGTTAACGACATCTAATACCGCATTGCCGATAGCACAAGCTAATGGGTTACCGCCATAGGTTGAACCGTGAGTACCCACTTTCAGGTGCTCAGCAATTTCAGCGGTAGTCAACATAGCGGCGATCGGAAAACCGCCGCCCAGCGCTTTAGCCGTGGTCAGAATATCCGGCACTATGTCAGTACCCATGTAAGCGTAGAGTTCGCCAGTACGGCCGACACCAGTTTGTACTTCGTCGAAAATCACCAGTGCATTGTGCTTGTTGGCCAGTTCGCGAACTGCTTTTAAGAATGCAGGATCGGCATCGATAATACCGCCCTCACCCTGCAGTGGCTCAAGCATAATGGCGCAGGTTTTATCCGATACGGCCGCTTCTAATGCGGCAACGTCGTTAAATGGCAGGTGAGTAATGCTCTGTGGCTTAGGACCAAAACCATCGGAATAAGCCGCTTGGCCACCGACGCTCACGGTGAAGAAAGTACGACCGTGGAAGGCTTTATCGAAAGCGATGATTTCATCTTTCTCTACGCCGTATTTTTCTAAGGCGTAACGACGGGCTAATTTCAGTGCCGCTTCGTTGGCTTCGGCGCCTGAGTTGGCAAAATACACACGCTCAGCAAAAGTGCTGTTAACCAACTTAGTGGCAAGCTCAAGTGCTGGCTCGTTGGTCATTACGTTAGAAAGGTGCCATAATTTTTCGCCTTGAGTTTTTAAGGCATTCACTAAGGCTGGATGACAGTGACCTAAGCAATTTACCGCGATACCGCCGGCAAAATCGATAAACTCGTTACCCTCTTGATCCCATACTCGGCTTCCTTCGCCACGTACTGGGATCACTGCAGCTGGCGCATAGTTAGGCACCATAACCGCATCAAACTGGGCACGATTCAACTTCATATCAACGCTCATTCTTCTTCATCCTTTGTTTAAATGTAACGGCCTCGGGAGCCGTCTGAGTCCCCAACGTATCTTTATCTTGAGTTAGTGATACAGGGTATGCTTGTGTCGACTAATAGCCATTATTAGCGAAATTGTGATCAAAATACCAGTTTTTCACAAACAACATTCGCCATGCTTGAGGTCAAAGTGCATAAAGATTGCAGTTTAAGAACTATACAAGCGTTTAAGCAAGAGGGCTTTAGCATATTTAGTCAGAAAAAAAGTTATTTACCCCTATTTTTGCTAGCTATTCACTGAATATGAATAACTACACATTTTTAACGAATCAGATTCGAAAGCACAAAATCCGCAATTTGTTCCCTCGCCTCAAGCGCTTCTGGCAGCAGGTGAAACAAAGGAAAAACATGGGGCATGTTGTGATAAAAACGCGATTCGACAGTGCCACCACAAGCCTTAACTTGCATAACCAGTCGTTCTGAGTCCTGTAAAAGCAACTCGCGTGTACCAGCAATCACTAAGAGTGGCGGCAGATCAGCTAGGTTCCCCTGTAAAGGCGAAACCCGTTCAGACATGGGATTAGCACCCGCAAGATAAGCTCCGCGCAACCGTAGCAGGGATTCAATGGTAAAAAACGGATCGTCCGCCCCCAAAATCAGCTCAGTATCGCCAGTAATCGCCAAATCGAGCGCAGGTGATAACAACACACACACTTTAGGCATGGGCAGATGCTGCCTTTTAAGTTCGAGCAACAGACTTAAGGCTAAATTGCCCCCAGCAGAATCGCCCATCAACACCAAATTGTCGCTCCCCTTAAGCTCAATTAAGTGCAGGTAAGCCTCGAGCACATCATCACAGGGGGCAGGAAACGGATGTTCCGGCGCTAAACGATAATCCGGTATAAAAGTATCCAACTGACAACGCTCACTGATATCGGCCACCAGTCTTGCGTGGGCATGGGGGGTTTTAAAACAGAATCCACCGCCACGAATGTAAAACAGATTGCCTAAACGCGGCGTGTCATTAAGCTGCACATAATGCAACAGAGTGGAATGTTGTAAGGGAATCGAGGCAGTAACGAGTTTTTCGGGCCACGGCAGCCAGCGCTTATCCAGCTCTAATAAGCGTTGCCGCACTTGATTTAGGGGGAGTTTGGCCTTACCTCGGCTGATGGATGGCCGTGCCACATAAGATAAAATAGTATTTAATACAGATGCTTGCCAGCTTGGCATTTCCCGTCCTCCACATCAGTGCCGCAATTGGACACCGATGGGAACGGCGTGCAGATCACAGCAGATCCAACTTCCGATAATTCTGTGCTTTTAGGCGCAGTACTTCCTGTTCGCTCAACTCGTAATAATCGAACATCAGACGTCTCTCCTGAGGTTCGATTTGGCGCATCTCTTCGAGTAACAGCACCTTAGCATAACAATTCGCCCGTGCCACTAATGCGGCCGGCATAGAGAGTTCGCGGTAAGTTAAGGTTTGATCCAACTCTTTAAGCAATTGAGTTAACGGACTCTGTTCAAACTTAAGTAACTCTAATAGCTGCCAATTAAGCTTATGCCCATGGCTCAGCACTTGTTCAAATACCGCCTTGGCCGGAAACTCAGTGGCAATAACCGCATCATACACTTCTTTATCGCGACTCGAGCTGGCCTCGCGGATCCAATTGCCCCAAGTTTTATCGAATAAGCGAGCACTGAGACTCAGCACAACCGAGGTGCCTAACTGATTCAATAATGCGCCACTATAAACTAGGGCTGAGTCAGTATTATGAAGCTGCGCTAACGCATTCGCGGCTATTCCGCTGACGATGCTATAGCGCCACAACTTACGGGTGGTCCAGAGTAACTTAGCGTTGCCACTGGGCAGCCAATTACGCAGGCAAAAGTAAGGAATAATAGTGCGCAGGTTTTCGATGCCAATGTAATTCATCACTAATTTGATATCAGTGACGCGCACATCAGAGCTCTGCGGGCGGCGCGCCCGAAATGCAGGACTATTGACCATATTGGTTAAATCGCGGCATAACCAGCTTAAATTACTGATTAAAGGTCTTAACCGGGTCGCATCGAGGTTTTTTGCCAGCAACAGCTCGAGCAACAGGATCTGTGACTCGTTAATATCCGACTTCGCCAGCACTAACTCTGGGGATGCCAATTGATGTTCAATGCCGTTATTGACCGTTTCGGTGAGTTGCTTTGAGATGGCCTCAAAAACTTCACGGGCCTGAATTTGTTTGAGAAGTCGCGACAGAATCGCCTCTCGCTCGACATCGAGTTTATTGGCATCGGCCTCAAGCTCTCGGTCTAAATCATCCAATAAAGTAGGGCCGGCCTTTTGCTTACCGAGGATCAGTTGCTGATAGAGCCTATGTTCTATCTCTATAATTTTGCCGGGTCTAACGCCGCCCGCTACCGATATCGCCACAGTTTATCTTTCCTATTTCGCCCGTGCTAAGTGGCGCGCATACGCTAAAATCGTTAAAAACATGACAATTTCAGCATATAGGTTACATCTTGGCAATAAGCAAACGGGTGACTATTTTACAGCCCTGATTAGATTCACAGCCGCCGAAATCCGCGCAACAAAAAGGCCTCATATTGAGGCCTTCATATTATCGCGCAATTTACTTAAGCTCTTGTTCAAACAGCTTATAAATACGGCGATATTCGTCCAACCAGCTCGATGGCTGACGGAAGCCGTGAGGCTCAACCGGATAAATCGCGGTTTCGAACATAGGTTTTTCCAGCTCGATAAGGTGCTGCACCATACGCACGCTATCTTGGAAGAACACGTTGTCATCCATCACGCCACTCATGATCAGTAATGGCTTAGTCAAACCTTGGGCATGCTCGATGGGCGAGCTACGCTCATACGCGATAGGGTCAACATCCGGTGTGTTTAAGATGTTGGAGGTGTAAGGCGCGTTGTAATGTGCCCAATCCGCCACAGGACGCAGTGCTGCGCCTGCTTGGAATAATTCCGGCTCAGTAAACAAGGACATAAAGGTTAAGAAGCCGCCGTAAGAACCGCCATAGGTACCGACGCGCTTAATATCCACGTTGGCATTTTGGCCCATCCAAGTTATACCGTCTTTTAAGTCTTCAACTTCAGGGTGACCCATGTTGCGATAAATCGCCGTGCGCCAGTCGCGGCCATAACCTTTAGAACCACGGTAATCCATGTCCATCACCACATAACCTTGTTGAGTCAGTAGGTTGTGGAACATAAACTCACGGAAGTAACCACTGAAACCATAATCGGCATTCTGTAAGTAGCCCGCACCATGGTTGAAGATAACGGCGGGGTATTTCTCGGCGCGGGATTTGTCATAACCCTGCGGCAAATAAACCCGCGCATATACTTGGCCAGCGCCATGGTTAGAAGGGACTGCAACCACTTCGGGCGCTTGCCATGGATATTGCTTAAAGGCATCGCTGGTGTATGACGTGAGCTGTTTTAACTCACCGCCAATCGGCTGAACATAAAGCTCATTCGGTTGAGTTCGGCGAGAGGCATTCAGCAGCAACTTAGTGCCATCGGGGCTTAAGCTGTAATCTAAATTACCGTCCCACTGGGTTAATTGCTCATTTTTGCCCGAGGCGATATTCACACGGTGAACGTTGTAAATACCGGGGTGACTTTGGTTAGCCTTGTAGTAGATGTAGTTTGCATCGGGCGAGAGAGTAATATCGCTCACCACAAACTTACCTTGAGTCAAGGCGCGGGGCTTTTCGCCACGGGGCTTGATATAAAGCTGGGAATAGCCTGTTTCTTCAGAGAGATAGTAAAGTGTGTCTGTTCCTGGTAACCAGCCAAATTGGTTATAGTCGTAGTTCACCCAGGCATCATCATGGAGGCGATGCTCGGTGATAAACTTGCCCTTTGCCAGATCGACACTGGCAATCCAGCGGTCTTTGTTATCGGTCGCTTCGACCATCACCGCCAGCTTGTCCTCAGACTCATGCCATTGAATCGCGCTTTGAGTCCAGCCCCAATCCTGCATCAACTGGATTTTACGAGGTGCCTTAGTACTTTGATACGACTCACCTTTTGCCTTGGCGTTTTCACTCTTCACCTTAGCTAAAACGTCCTCATCGAAGCCTGTTAGGCCTTCGATAGTCACATCAATCTGTTTATGCTCATTTAGATCGAGCACCACAAAGCGTTGGCCAGGCGGCGTATCTTCTGCAACACGGGCGCGGACTGGCACTGGATCGATATAGCCTTCGCTACCGAGGTAGTTTGGCATGATGTCGTGTTCACTGCTGCCGGTGTAGTTTTTATCGGTTAGGGCCACAAACAGATAGCGACCGTCTGGCGACAGACTCAGTTCGGACACCACCTCGGCATCACCGAGATACCAAGTGTTGGCGGCGAGGGTCGGATCGCTCTTTTGCAATTCGTTCTTAAACTGTTCTTTGGCTTTAGCATTTTCTTGCTGCAACGCCACATATTGAATGAGTCTGTGCTGCTGCTTGGCTAAGTAGCTGCTCGGCTCTTTCACGCCCTCGGGCGCTTTCGCCATTTTGATTTCAGCCAACTGCTCCACTAATCCACTGTCCTGATGGATTTGGAAAACATTATCCCCTTGCCAATAGGCGATATCGCCATTGTTGAGGTAACGCAGGCCACTGATCGCCGTGCGCTGGCGGGTAAGCTGGGTGATTTTGCCAGAGCTTAAATGCTTAACAAAAATATTGCCTTGATAGAGATACGCCTTGTTGGCCTTAGCATTGTCTAACACGCCAAACTGTTGGTCCGCCGCGTGTAGTTTATCGATGGCCAGTTCAACGGCGCGGCTGTCATTAATGCCCTGCTGATAATAATTGCGTAGCGGCGACGCGCTAGGTTGACGGGCAAAGAAAACGCTCTGGCTGTCATCACTCCAGTAGGCTTCCTTAGCGAAAATCCCCATCCAATCGGGGTTCGCCATAATTTGATTCAGCGTGAGCGGTTGTAAAACTTGGGGAGGCTGAGCTAACGGAACTTGATAAGCCTGTGGAGTGGTCGCGGAAGTCGCCGTTTCAGTTGAGGTGGCGGCGCAACTCGTCAATACCGAAACGGCTAACGCACTTAAACCCAAATTTCGCATTACGCTGTTCATTTATCCTTCCTTTTATTGTTATCGCGGCCCTAGCTACACTATGGAGTAGAATCTAAAGCGAGTGGGCAGGCGTAGTTTTGCGGCAGTTATATCACACTTAGGCGACATATTTGCTTAAAAGGAGGAGAAATCTTGTAACAAAGATTAGAGCTGAATCGATCTTTTGGATTCAATCTAAGCCGATTGGGATAAGAAGTTTGCCAACAATTCATGGCCTTGCTCGGTAAGAATCGACTCAGGGTGAAATTGCACACCAAAGAGTGGGAACTCTTTATGACTCATGGCCATGATTTCGCGACCATGGATAGGGTCGTCAAACCAAGCGTCCAACACAAATCCCTCTGGGACAGCATCGACCAACAGTGAATGGTATCGGGTTACAGTTAATGGCTGATTTAACCCTTTAAACAGGCACTCGCCAGTATGAGTAATCGCACTGACTTTACCATGCATCACCCGCTGCGCTCGTACAACCTTGGCACCAAACACCTGCGCCATAGCCTGATGCCCTAAACACACACCAAGGATCGGTAAGCGGGTTGCAAAATGCTCAATCGCAGCAAGGGAAATCCCCGCTTCATTGGGGGAACAAGGGCCAGGAGAGATAACTAAATGGCTCGGTGCCAGCGCCTCGATTTCCGCTAAGCTGATTTCATCATTGCGTTTAACCACGATCTCTTGCCCTAACTGCTGAAAATACTGCACTAAGTTAAAGGTGAAAGAGTCGTAATTGTCGATCATTAGCAACATACAAAATCCATTGGCTCAAATGGTAAGTCGATGCATTCCACGGCTGAAATGCGGCGCAAATGCTACCACAGGCCTTTGCGCGGATTAAACCTTTATCCAATAAAAAAGCCAGTCAATAGACTGGCTTTCAAGAGTATAGAACAGGGTGCAAGTAACCTATTTTACTAAGGTTAAATGACTGCGACGCTTAGGAGGCTCATCCGTTGGTTCGGTTGGCTTCTCGTTTGTCTCGATAACGGACAAAGTCGATTCGGCTTCCTCTTCGACTAAGTACGCATCTTCAATATCGAAGACAGTCCCTGCACCATTTTCACGGGCGTAAATGGCCACAATCGAGGCCATTGGCAATAATACCTGTTGAGGTACACCACCGAAACGCGCATTGAACTCCACAAATTCATTACCAATTTGCAAATTGCCCACCGCGCTGGCCGCGATATTTAATACGATCTGGCCATCCTTCACGTACTGCTGTGGTACTTGGGTGCCTTTCACAAAGGCATCCACGACAACGTGAGGCGTTAATTGGTTGTCCATCAACCAATCGTAGTAAGCCCTGAGTAAATAAGGACGATTTGGAGTCAACGCTTTCATTACATTCCCATGCGCATTTCGCGTTCAGCTTCAGTCAACGAAGCTTTAAATGATTCACGCTCGAAAATACGTGTCATGTAAGCTTTGATGTCTTTCGCTACACGGCTGTCTAACTCGATACCTAATACAGGTAAACGCCATAATAATGGGCCGAGGTAGCAATCCGCTAAACCGAATTCTTCGCTCATAAAGTAAGGCATTTCACCAAATACTGGTGCGATTGAAAGTAAACTTTCAGTCAGTTCTTTACGGGCCGCTTCGGCGCGGTCGCCTTTGCGAATACGGTCAACGAGTGAGTACCAGTCAGTATCGATGCGGTGCATCATCAAACGGCTTTGGCCGCGAGATACTGGGTAAACAGGCATCAACGGCGGATGAGGGAAACGCTCATCCAAGTATTCCATGATGATACGTGATTCATACAGAACGAGTTCACGATCTAACAAGGTTGGCACTGAGTTATAAGGATTTACTTCAAGTAAATCTTCAGGCATTTCGTTTGGGTCGACCTGTAAAACATCAACAGTAACCCCTTTCTCAGCTAACACGATACGCACTTGATGGCTATACAGATCATCAGCACCTGAAAACAGTGTCATGACAGAGCGTTTGTTGGCAGCAACAGCCATTGATACCCTCCAGAGTCGAAATAAAACAAAAGTAAACGAGGGGCAAAGCCCCCCGTTTACACTATGCGGATACTATATTTTACCCGTTATTGGTGCCTAGTGTACATCTTTCCAGTACTCTTTCTTCAAGAGGTAGGCCACAATAAAGAAGATAAACAGGAATCCGAGCACCCACCAACCTAGAGCCTGACGCTCTAACTTAACAGGTTCAGCCGAATAGACTAAGAAGCCAGTGATATCACGTACCGCTTGGTCATACTCTTCTGCGTTTAACTTACCACCAGAGACCACAATAGTGCCATCTTCTTGCTTAACAGGTGTACCTTGCAGTTCTTCAAGAACGTGTGGCATACCCACAGATGGGAAGACAGTGTTGTTTACGCCGAATGGACGGCTTGGGTCTTTGTAGAAGCCTTTGAGGTATGAATACACCCAGTCTTCGCCACGAACACGCGCTACTAAGGTTAAGTCAGGTGGTGTTGCACCAAACCATTTAGCTGCATCTTTGTGTGGAATCGCGTTCTGCATCAGCTCACCGATTTTGGCATCGGTAAATATGTACTTGCTACGCATATCATCGGCTGAAATACCGATATCGTTCGCCACACGCTCATAGCGTTGATACTGAGTGCTGTGACAACCAGAGCAATAGTGTTGGAACATGTCCAGACCACGCTCTAAAGAAGCCTTATCATGCAGATCAACATTGGCTTTTTCTAAATGTACATTATGTCCACTCGCGGCCATCGCCAGCGTCGGGATCAATGTAACTAATGCAATCAGTAATTTTTTCATTAGTGTGTCAACCTCGCTGGAACAGGCTTAGTTTTCTCATTTTTGCTGTATAACCACAGTAATAAGAAGTAGCCGAAATACGTCACAGTGAAGATACGTGCAACAATAGTCAGCTCTGGTGTTGCAGGTACAGCGCCTAAGTAACCTAAGACGATGAAAGATACTGCGAACTGAGCAATGTTCAACTTGTGCAGCGTGCTGCGGTAGCGAATTGACTTCACTTTACAACGGTCTAACCAAGGCAATACGAACAGTACTGCAATCGACAGACCCATCATTACCACACCGCCCAATTTATCGGGAACGGCACGTAAGATGGCGTAGAAAGGAGTGAAGTACCATACAGGTGCAATGTGCTCTGGTGTCTTCATTGGGTTAGCCGCTTCAAAGTTTGGCTTCTCAAGGAAGTAACCGCCGCCTTCAGGGATGAAGAACAGAACGTAACAGAACACGATCAGGAAGCCCGCAACGCCCATAATATCTTTAACTGTGTAGTATGGGTGGAATGGAATACCATCAACTGGCCAGCCATTCTCGTCTTTGTTCTTCTTGATTTCGATACCGTCTGGGTTGTTTGAACCCACTTCGTGCAGCGCGATTAAGTGTAGGAACACTAAAACCACTAACACTAATGGCAGTGCGATAACGTGCAGAGCGAAGAAACGGTTCAGGGTCGCGCCAGAGATCACGTAGTCACCACGGATCCACAGGGTTAAGTCATCACCAATAACAGGGATAGCACCGAACAGAGAAATAATTACTTGCGCGCCCCAGTAAGACATTTGTCCCCATGGTAGCAAGTAACCCATAAAGGCTTCAGCCATCAGCACGAGGAAAATCAACATACCGAATAGCCACAGCAGTTCTCTAGGCTTTTGATATGAACCGTAAATCAGACCACGGAACATATGTAAGTAGATCACCACGAAGAATGCAGACGCACCGGTTGAGTGCATATAACGCAATAACCAGCCGTACTCTACATCACGCATGATGTATTCAACAGAGGCGAAAGCACCTTCTGCTGTTGGTACATAGTTCATGGTCAACCAGATACCCGTCAGTAATTGGTTAACCAATACCAACATGGCTAATGAACCGAAGAAGTACCAAAAGTTAAAGTTAGTTGGCGTCGCATACTGACCCACGTGACGGTTATAAGTCGCCGTCATTGGGATACGCGCATCGATCCAATTAATTAAATTCTTAACCATTACGCCACTCCTTTATCTACACCGATGATAACGGTGCCATCATCAACGTATTGATGTGGAGGAATAACTAGGTTCAATGGAGCTGGAACGCCTTGGAATACGCGGCCCGCCATATCGAACTTAGAACCATGACATGGACAGAAGAAACCAGAAGTCACACCTTGAACTTGCTCAGCAAATGAATCTGGCAAATAAGTAGGTGAACATCCTAAATGGGTACAAATACCGACGGCAATAAAATACTCTGGCTTAATAGAACGCAGAGGATTTGTTGCATATTCAGGTTGCTGCATTTCAGCAGAAGCTGGATCTCTTAACTTATCGTCGTGTGTTGGCAGTTCATTGATAACCGCTTCTGTGCGACGGACAACCCATACAGGTTTTCCACGCCATTCAACACGGATCAGCTGACCTGGCTCAATTTTACTGATATTTACTTCGACCGGTGCACCTGCAGCTTTCGCCTTGGCACTCGGATTCCATGACTTGATGAAAGGAACCGCTACAGCGACGGCACCAGCACCACCTACTACGGCGGTTGCGGCTGTCAGGAATCTGCGACGTCCGGTATCGACTGGCGCATTGCTCATCCACTTATCTCCCAGAGGGTGTTGGAATTTTTGTTTTTCAAAGACTTTTTGCCCCCTAGTTATCACCATGGGCAAAAATCGAAGTTTGAAGCGGGGCTCATTATAGCTAAAAATTAGAAGCAGATCATAGTGAAAACACTCAACTAAGTTAGGGAGATTGCGTGTTTTTTAAAAAACGGACAAAAAAAGTACAACTATTAAGCGATTTTAATCGTTTTGATCTGTTTTTGAGCAAACCGACTGTGAGGTCGGCATAATCCATGCATTGCTAATATAAATTCAGCTCTCATTTTGCCACTTGGTATTTTCACGTAGGTAAAAAAATGGGCCCTGTTATCAGGGCCCATTTCAATGCAATACTTGCTGTTTACTTCTTAGGTGAAGTGCTCTTCATATACTTGAAGAACTCGCTATCAGGCTCTAGCACCATCACATCAGACTTGCCAGAGAAGCTCGCACGGTAAGCATCTAAGCTACGTAAAAAGCTGAAGAACTCAGGATCTTTACTGTAAGCATCAGAATAAATCTTCGCAGCTAATGCATCACCTTCACCGCGAATGGTTAAGGCTTTACGTTCAGCTTCGGCAATCTTCACGGTCACATTGGCATCAATCGTTGCACGAATGATTTCCGATTGCTCTTTACCCTGTGCCCTATGCTCTTTAGCAACCGCTTGACGTTCGGCACGCATACGTTGGTAAATACTGTTACTCACGTTTGCAGGTAGGTTGATTTGCTTAACACGCACGTCAACGACTTCAATACCTAAGTCTTTAGCGCTTTCAGAGGCGTTTTCTAGCGCATCATTTTGCAGCTCATCACGTTTACCGGAAACTATTTCCTTGATAGTGCGACGACCAAATTCGGTACGTAAATCGTTGTTAATCTTACGTTGTAGTAAGGTTTCAGCATTTGATTTAATCCCGCCATTAGTAGAGAGGTAGTATTTTTCGAAATCGAAAATACGCCACTTTACATAGGAGTCGACCATCAAATCTTTTTTCTCAGAGGTCACGAAACGATCTGCTGCGCCGTCTAAGGTTTGAATACGTGCATCGAGTAACTTCACCTTATCGATCACTGGCACTTTAAAGTGCAAGCCAGGACCGAAAACGCGGGTCACTTGTTTGCCATCGACGTTGTCTTTAACGATTTCACCGAAACGCGCCACAATCGCGCGCTCACCTTCGTTAACCACCATCACAGATGACAGAACTATGCCTAATACTATGGCAATCAGAACAATACTTAATCTCCCCATGAATTACTCCCTCCCTTGGCGAGCACGGTCCTCGCGAGACGGACGTCCACTCAAAGGCTCGCCAATGCGAGTCGTTGGCATAGATGAAGAATTGACATTCTGCTGAGACTTATTCTCAGCCTCTGGCATAGTCACAGGCTTCTCTTTCATTAACTTGTCTAAGGGAAGATACATTAAGTTGTTATTGTTCTTTGTGTCGATCAGTACTTTATTGGTATCTGTCATCACCTGCTGCATTGCATCAAGATACAAACGCTTACGGGTCACTTCAGGGGCCGCTTGGTACTCAGGTAACAACAACTCGAAACGAGCCACTTTACCGCGAGCCTCAAGAACTTCGCGTTCTTTATAGGCATTCGCTTGTTGTGCCATACGCTCGACTTCACCGCGCGCTTTAGGTTCAACTTCACGGGCATAAGCTTCCGCTTCACGAATAAAGCGTTGTTCGTCTTCTTGAGCAGCAATCGCATCATCGAAAGCATCTTTCACTTCTTCAGGCGGACGTGCTGGCAAAAAGTTAACGTCAACAATCGCTAAGCCTAATTTGTACGGCTCAATAATGCGCTCTAACTCTTTCCAAGTATCGCGACGAATGGCATCACGACCCGTGGTCAGAATATCGTCCATCTTGTTGTGACCGATGACATAACGCAGCGCACTGTCTGTGGCCTCACGTAAGCTGGCATTGGCATCAACAGCACTGAACAAATAAGAGTACGCATCTAAAATGCGGTACTGCACATCCAACTCGACCTTCACAACGTTTTCATCTGAAGTCAACATGCTGCCAGAGGCAGGAATGGAGCGGACAGATTGCACATCAACGGGGTAAACCTGGTCGATAAAGGTGGCTTTCCAATGCAGACCTGGGCCCACTTCACCAATATGCTGACCAAAACGCAGGGCTACACCACGCTCCGCTTCTTTAATGGTGTAAAAACCCGAGAGTCCCCAAACAACAAAAGCGATGGCAAGAATGATGATTAAGCTGAACGAACTAAAGTTCTGGCCTGATGAGCCATTGCCTTTGCCGCCAAAGCGTTTTGAAAGATTACGAAAAACCTCATCAAGGTCCGGTGGTCCTTTGTCGTTACCACCTTTATTTCCCCAAGGATCATTACCCTTGTTACCGGGCTCGTTCCAAGCCATTTAGCACTCCATAAGTGGATGAAATAAATTAGATTATAAACAAACAGCCTTTTCTATCGACGCATCGAAGATAAAGGTTTCTAACTCACCCTGACTCTGTTTAGCTAATCGGCGCCAATCGGCGTCCGATAAACGAACAGACAAAATACAGTTCCCCAGATCGTCGTACTCTTTCTGCTGTATCGCATCCAGTCGATAAAACTGGCCAAGATAATGTCCAGCAGTTGCCGGAATCTTAAGTGTAAGCTCATGAATCACTTCACCGATTAATTCGGTGATCGCCTTCAAGAGTAGATCAAATCCCAAACGCTTTTGTGCCGAAACCCAGACACGTACGGGCATACTGTGTTCATCATATTCGATCCGCGGCGTGACATCCTCAAGCAGGTCGATTTTATTACAAACAACCAACTGCATCACCTCGGCAGCATCGATATCTTCGAGCACGTTTTGTACCTGTTCGAAGTTATCCGCCATGTTTTCATCGGCACAATCAACAATATGCAGCAATAAATCCGCTTGTCGCGTTTCTTGCAATGTTGCCTTAAAAGCGGCAACCAGATCGTGTGGTAAATGGCGAATAAAACCTACAGTGTCCGCTAAGATCACTGCACCATCGGGTAGATCTAACTTTCTCAATGTGGGATCGAGTGTGGCAAATAGCTGGTCGGCTGCATAAACATCAGATGAGGTTAAGGCATTAAACAGCGTTGACTTGCCCGCGTTGGTATAACCCACTAATGAGACTGTTGGCATGTCGCTACGCTTACGGGCGCGACGACTCTGCTCACGTTGTTTATCAACACGCTCTAGGCGTTTATTGATATTTTTAATGCGGCCCCTGAGCAAACGTCTATCGGTTTCGAGCTGGGTTTCTCCCGGGCCACGTAAACCGATACCGCCTTTTTGGCGCTCAAGGTGAGTCCAACCACGCACAAGACGCGTCGACATGTGGCGCAATTGCGCTAGCTCCACCTGTAACTTACCTTCATGGGTCCGAGCACGTTGAGCGAAAATATCCAAGATCAGCGTGGTTCGATCCAATACTCGGCACTGACACACCTGTTCAAGGTTCCGCTCTTGAGCAGGACTCAAGGCGTGATTGAAAATAACCACATTGGCCTCGGTCGCAGCCACTAATGCAGCTAACTCCTCGGCTTTACCAGAACCAATAAAAAACTTACGGTCTGGTGAGCGTCGACTTCCAGTAATGACCCCGACAGAGCGTGCTCCAGCTGACTCAACTAATAGCTGTAACTCGACTAAGTCTTCCCGGCGTTCCTCATCGGAAAAGTCGATATGGACAAGAACCGCTGTTTCTCCCGCCTCATAACGATCAAACAAGAAGCAAACTCCTCAAGTAAAACTTATTCGCCACTAGGCATATCATCTTGCGCGCCATAACCGCCCTGGGCATTTTGATGGCCAGCAACGTTAAATGGGCGAGCAGGAACAACGGTAGAAATAGCGTGTTTGTAAACCATTTGGCTCACTGTGTTTTTCAACAGAATGACAAACTGATCAAACGACTCTACCTGTCCTTGGAGTTTAATGCCGTTTACCAAGTAAATTGATACAGGAACGCGCTCGCGGCGTAGTGCGTTCAAAAATGGGTCTTGTAAAGATTGCCCCTTAGCCATTTTATTATTTCCTTTTTAATTTATATAAAAATAAATCGTTATCAGTGAAGTTTTTTGTTTAGTTTTAGTATTATACAGCAAGGGCTAATAAGCTAGCGGCATTGACGCATAAGTGTAACTAAATTCCCCTCAGCACCACTTTCAAGCCAATTCAACTCTGGCCAACTACGCAACCATGTTAATTGACGCTTAGCTAATTGCCTAGTAGCGGCAACGGCTTTTTCGACCATAGTATCATAGTCAAATTCACCATCGAGATACTGCCAACATTGTCGATATCCCACGCAACGCATTGAGGGTAAATCTAAATGTAGGTCACCTCTCGCTTTCAGCTGGGCGACTTCATCAATAAAACCTTGCTCTAACATTATCCGAAAACGCTGCCCGATTAACTCATGCAGCACTTTGCGCTCACGGGGAGCAATGGCAAATTGCACCACATCGTAGGGTAAAGGAGCCGACTTGGTTTGAGTTAACTCGGTCAGACTCTTACCGCTTATTCTATATACTTCTATCGCTCTTGAAAGCCTTTGTGGATCATTAGGATGAATTCTTTCTGCCGATACGGGATCTATCTCCCTTAATTGCTCGTGCAGTGCTTCCCATCCGTTTGCGTCCGCTTCCGCTTGAATATCGGCCCGAATCGCCTCATCGGCACTCGGTAGCGGCGATAATCCTTCTAAAAGCGCCTTAAAGTACATCATGGTGCCGCCCACTAATACGGGGGTCTTTCCCATGCTAATAATCTGTTCAATCTCGCGCAGCGCATCGGCTCTAAAATCGGCGGCTGAGTAGCTCTCTGCTGGATCGCGGATGTCGATCAGTCGATGTGGACCCCGCGCCAACTCCTCGGCAGAGGGCTTAGCACTGCCAATGTCCATGCCACGATAGATCAATGCTGAATCAACCGAGATAATCTCGCAATTATGCTTTTCGGCTAATTCGAGTGCTAAAGCGGTTTTTCCGGACGCCGTTGGTCCCATCAAAAAAACCACTTTTGGCTGTAATTCTTTATTCAATTGCTTGCTCTTCTAGCCACGATTGCCAAGGTAAGGATACTGCTTTATTGGCAATTTGCTGTCTTTTCTCTTCAGTTAACTGACAATAGGCCGTCCAAATATCCGCAGCCGAAGTAAATCCAGTTAAACTCTGCTCTGCCAGCCACACGGCCAATGCATTGGGTGCAGGCGCTTCGAAGCGTAACGATTGTAACCACTCGGGGATCACCTTCGCTAACTGGCTGTCTCTGAGATATGGGGGCACTTTTTTAATTATCAACTGTTGATAGCGAATTGTTAGTTCTAATCCTAATTGCCGGATAAGTGTCTCATGTTCCTCGAGTAAAGCAGGCCAATCCGTATCGGCAGCAACCGACACCGGCATCAATAATGGCTGACCAACCAACCCTGTTGCCAGCTTTGTTTCTATCTCATGACTGCGCGTCGCTAATGCCACAGATTTAATCGCTAAGAGGCGTAAATCTTGCCCTTCCGCTAACACCCAATATTGACCATTGAGTATGGAGGGCATAGCTATAACAGCGTGATACGCATTGTCCTGCACATTGTAGGATGGCGTCTGCAATAATGCGCCGTAACTTTCAATAGCCGTCTTAGAAGGAAGCTCGGCTCGTGCTCGACTTCCCCCTGCCGAACCACTGCGCGACTCCCTAGGTACCGCCATACTGCCGTAGGCATTGCTCTGCATCCTAGTGCCGGCACGCGCGGTGGCTATGTCATGATAACGCGGCTCGCCAACAGGCGTATCGACTCGACTCTCTCTATAAGTATCAAGTTGAGAAGTATCTGTACAAGCTAAGTTAGCTCTCGTTCTAGGAGATTGCAGCTCGAAGGCTGTATGTTCAGATTTTGGTTCTGTAACAGAAACATCATCTACCTGGGGCGAACTCGGCTCAGAAGAATGCTCAAAACCTAGTTCACCTGCCTCTTCGAGCGCCGATTGCAATGCCTGTAGAATATAATCATGCACATAACGGCTCTGATGAAAACGCACTTCGTGTTTCGCCGGATGCACGTTCACATCCACCTGATGGGGATCGATATCCAGCATCAACACATAACCAGGCTGTTCCACCTCGGCTTTCTGGGCAAATGCTTGGCGCACCGCATGATTAACTAAACGATCGCGCACTAAGCGGCCATTGACATAAAAGTAATGGGTGTCGGTTAACACAGTTGACCAAGGCGACTGTAAATAGCCACTTAGACGTAGGTCATCGTGTTGGCATTCGACTCGCAACGCCTCATCGGCAAATTGGCGTCCAGCAACCTGAGTCAGTCGCTGCAAATATTGCGGCTCATTCATCGCCGGACGATAGTTGCGTACGGTTTTGCCATTGTGAGTCAGTGTAAAGTGAATATCCCCGCGCACTAATGCAATGCGTTTTAACCATTCATCGATATGGGTAAATTCGGTTTTATCGCTTTTTAGAAAGCGCCTACGGGCGGGCGTATTAAAAAATAGGTCGACAACTTCAATGGTCGAGCCAACAGGATGCGCAGCTGGCATCACCTTGACCGCCATATCGACGCCTTCGGCGTAAGCCTGCCAAGCTTCAGTCTGCTCGCCCGTGCGCGAGGTCAAAGTTAAGCGGGACACAGAGCTGATACTCGCCAGCGCCTCACCACGAAAACCAAAGCTGAGGATGGCTTCAAGGTCGTCAAGGGAGTGCAATTTCGAGGTGGCATGGCGCGACAAGGCTAGGGCCAGCTCATCCTTTGGGATCCCCGAACCATTGTCGCGGATCTTAATCAGCTTACTGCCACCCTTATCGATTTCGATATCGATACGCGTCGCCCCAGCATCTAGGCTGTTCTCGACGAGTTCCTTCACCACAGAAGCGGGCCGTTCGACCACTTCACCGGCGGCGATTTGGTTCGCTAATTGCGGTGGAAGGATCTGGATCCCCATAGACTTCATCCTATTAACTCTCAGGAATAACAAGTGTTTGGCCGAGTTGCACCACATCCGTCTTCATGCCATTGGCCCGTTTAATGCTGGCCATAGGGACTTGATAACGCTGAGCAATCGCCGAAAGCGACTCTCCGCGGCTCACCTTGTGCTTAATATTTCCCGAGGAGGATTTAGTACTCGCTCTAGCCACTGAGCCACCGCTATTACGCTTCGCTAATAGTGTATCCGCCGGCGGGTTATTGTGGAAATAACGGCTAACGCCCTTATAGATAGCGGTTGCGATACTTTCCTGATGGCGACTGCTATTAAGTAACCGTTCTTCCTTCGGATTCGAGATAAACCCTGTCTCCACTAAAATCGATGGAATATCGGGGGATTTTAATACCGCAAGGCTAGCAGACTCAGGTCGGCTCTTATGCAGCTCAGTCACTGATCCGAGATCCTTGAGAATATCCCCAGCAACAGAGTGACCAATGGCCATGGAACTGTTCATGGACATATCGAGCAAAGTCATTGCAAGGTATTGTTCATTATCGGTATTTTGGATAATTTCCCCTGCACCACCCAAGAGCTCTGAGTGTTTCTCTTTTTGCTCTAACCAACGACCAATTTCACTGTTAGCGCGGCGCATCGACAATACCCACACAGACGCGCCCTTTGGATGGGGTGAGGTAAAGGCATCCGCGTGGATAGAAATCAGTAAATCGGCCTTACTGTTACGGGCTAGCTCGGAGCGCTTGTTCAAATTCACAAAGTAATCGCCAGTACGGATCATCACGGCACGCATACCAGGTGTGTCGTTGATTTTACTGGCAACCCGTTTTGCAATCTCTAGCGCGACTTTTTTCTCGTAAACACCTGAAGGGCCAATAGAACCAGGGTCATCACCACCGTGGCCCGCATCAATCGCGACCACAATATCACGGGAGGATTGCGCCGATTGAGTAACCGTTTTAACGGGAGTTGAACTCACCACTGCTGTCGCCGTGGTTAAGGTTTTATCCTCGAGATCCACCACCAGACGATTGCCATAGAGCGCCGTCACAGGTAGGGAAAATAGGTTAGCATTTAATGGCTTAACCAGATCGATCACCAAACGAAAATCACCTTTAGTTGGTGATTTGCTGACGCGAACCCCCTTAACCAATTTGCTGTTGTTATCGATATTTTTCAGGCTCAGTTTTGTCGACGCCTTTTTAAGGTCGACCACTAAACGATTGGGTCCATCGAGGGAAAAATAAGTGTAATTAGGCGCTTCGCTCAAATCGAACACCACACGGGTGGACTCGGGGGCAGCCCAAATACGCACGCCCTCAAGCTGGTTAGCCGCGTGGGCTGCTACAGCAAAAAAAGCGCACAAAAAAATAGTAATAGTTTGAAAGTAATGCTTATTTTTAGTCATCTTTGTTTTTATTTTATTGCGGCTAATAGCTTTTTACCTGATTCTGTTAAGGCTCGAATTTGGATTTCACGTCCTTGGTTAACATAATTTAAATGCAGGTGAATATCGGCATCGGGCAAGAGTCCATGACCTTTATCGGGCCATTCCACAATGCACAGACTGCTATCGGTAAAGTAATCACGGATCCCCATGAACTCGAGTTCTTCAGGATCGTTTAAACGATACAAATCAAAATGATAAACTTCGACACCGTCTAGCTCATAAGGTTCAACTAAAGTGTAGGTCGGACTCTTTACCGCTCCCTTATGCCCCAATCCTTGGATTAACCCGCGACTCAGAGTGGTTTTACCCGCCCCTAAATCCCCCGTCAAATACAGAGTCAAAGGCGCTTGAATATGGCGGGCCAATTTTTGCCCAACCGCAATAGTCTCGTCTTCGTTATTTAATTGAAAGGTTAACTCTGTCATTTCCGCTTATATCACTGCTGTTATTGATGGAGGAGGCAACTTAAGCGCGGGATCCCCTGCGCTTAAGTTTTACAGCGCCTAGAGTAAATCACTATTTACTAATTGGCGAATAAAAGGCATCAAATCGCTGGCTAACATGCCTCGTTCACCCTGCACTGCAGCCAGATCCGCCGCGCAGCCATGAACGACAACCCCAACAACGGTTGCCTGCATGTTATCCATTCCTTGAGCCATAAGTGCGCCTATAATACCAGATAACACATCGCCGCACCCACCACTCGCAAGCCCAGGATTCCCCACGGGCGCCACCACCATCTGTTTTCCATCAAAAATGATAGTGCCCGCGCCTTTTAGTAGCACCACACCACCATATTTTTGCTGCAGGGCACGCACGGCAGCGAATCTATCTTGCTCAATATCGGCCACACTGCATCCTAACAGCCGCGCAGCTTCCCCGGGATGAGGCGTGAGTACCCAGTTGGTTTGCCTACGCGGTTCTTGACTGAGCAGATTCAGAGCATCGGCATCGAGCACACATGGCCTGTCACTTAACCCCGCAGCTTTAAACAGGTTATAACCCCAATCGTGTTTACCTAAACCCGGGCCGAGTACCACCACCTGCGCCCAACCCAGGCGCAGGTAGACTTCCATATCGACCAGTTCACAGCCCCAAAACATCAATTCTGGGCGCGATACGTTGACCGTGAGTTGATGCTCAGGCCTGCTGATCACAGTCACCAATCCAGCGCCCGCACGTAAACAGGCTTCACTGGCGAGGCGAATGGCCCCTGCCATGCCAAAGTCACCACCAATCAGCGTGACTTTACCCGATTGCCCTTTGTGGCTGTCCCGTGCTCTTGCGGCAAAATAGCTTTTTAAAATTTCACCGCCGACGCGGGTTGCACTCTCTGCATCGAAAAAAGGCGTTAATCCCAGATCGACAAAGGCTAAATATCCGCAGTGATGCCTTGCCTTACTGGTTACAAGACCCTGTTTTAGCCCGCTAAAACATAGAGTCACATCCGCCATTACTGCGGCTTGAGCGACAACGCCAGTATCGGCAACGATCCCCGAGGGAAGATCTAAACTCAGCACCCAAGCGTCACTCTGATTGACCGCATGGATCAGTGCAGCAATATCCTCACGCACGGCGCCCTTAACTCCCGTGCCCAGTAAACCATCGATAATGATCGACGCCTGCTGTATCGCTTCGATATTAGGGGAATCAATTGCGCCGCCTTGGTTAAGATAGGCTGAAAGTGCTTGCTCGAATTCTGCTGTGCCTTGAGTCTTGAGCAAGTAAACCTTGACCTGATATCCCGCTTCCAAGGCCAGACGCGCGCAAACTAAGGCATCGGCGCCATTATTGCCACTCCCCGCCAGCACAAGTAAGGGCATTCCCTCAAGCTGAGGGTGCTGCCCTATTTGCTGAGTAAAACAGTCAAACGCCGCACGACCAGCACGTTCAACTAATTAATATAATGTAGTTTCGCCCTCTGAAACAGCGAGCAATTCGGCTGCTTTCACCTGATGCTGCGTATAAAGCGCCGTGGGTAAACTCGATAAATCTTGTGCCATAGAGGATCTCCTGCGCGACAAACAACCAAAAGGACTGCTCACCTAACACACCCTGTTATTGGTGAGAACCAAGCATTACACGGTCAAATCAACCAATGAGATCAAGAAAATAGCAAAAATCGCCCCGAAAAATTATGACGTAAATCAGTTGCCATGCAAAAAGCGTCCAAAGTGAATAATACTCATCCGGCAAAGACAACAAAGCCAGCATTGCGCTGGCTTTGAAAGGTCATTCAGAATCGAATTAGATATCGTCCATCCGAATTGTGCTATGCACTAGGCGTTGCTGCTGAGTTTTCTCTACCCGAATCAGGCCCTCTAGTGCGGTGCGGGCATCTTCGGCTGTGGTTGAGTTAACTGTTTTCTCTAATAAGCCAATCAGTCGATTTTCTAAATCGAGGTGCAGATTCAGCACATCGTCTTCGGTCATGTTGGCGGGCAACATAGTGTCTTGGCAGCGCTTAGTAAAGTCTTCAAATACAAAGTCTTTATACCAAGTATCTAATACTCTAACCGGCGCCTCATCCATATAATCACGCAATTTTTCAGCCACATGTTTTTGATGAGACTCAAAATATTCCAGCATCATCTTCACGCGGGCAGAATCGGCCTGATTGTTCAGTCGGCCATAGAGTTGCGCCATATCTAAGCGGCAGTTCGCCACATACTCAAGTAAATCACGCAATTGTTGAATACGCATATAATGCACTCCAGTGTTAAGCCAACTACTTGGCGCTATTAACTTTGTCTGGATTCATTATGTAAGTAAAAGCGTTGCGAATATTTGAACAAGGTCATAATTTAACTTTCGCAACGCCATCTAATTTAGGAAATCTTGAAGAAACAAGGCGCAGATCACGCATTAACCTTGCTGTTTTATTTTTTACAAAATAGAAAACACCCACTAAGCAGGCAAACTCTACCCACACTCAGCCGCATTAGCGCGAAAAGACTGTAAAAACAAAAACTCATAAGCTGAGGTAATTAAAGTGAACTCATAAAGAGCTTGGAATAACCAAGGATGGAACAGACATGCTAAACACGCAGAAATGCAAAATAACGATATTTCAGTTGGAAATAGAGAAAATTTTATAGGGCGTTTAAGAGGAATTGGAGCGACATATCGGGTTCGAACCGATGACCTATACCTTGGCAAGGTATCGCTCTACCAACTGAGCTAATGTCGCATTTACATTTTAAGACTGTAGCCGTCTGAAATTGGAGCGACATATCGGGTTCGAACCGATGACCTATACCTTGGCAAGGTATCGCTCTACCAACTGAGCTAATGTCGCCTTTTGTATCGCAGTCACATTTGCCTTCAACATTCACAAAGGTATCGTCTCCTAACCTTTATCAACTGAGCTAATGTCGCAATCACTAAATCACTTATATGAGCAGCACTTCGTGTCCGCATCAAAAAGTTGAGGCCGCATTATATGAAAAATTTATGCGGCTGCAACCCCTTCTTGCAGATTTATCTGCTGATCGGTCAAATTTTAAATACTTTGCTGCGGTAATACTGTAATTCCGCGATCGACTCTTGGATATCTTGCAGCGCTTGGTGAGTATTTTGCTTTTTGAAACCCGCCATGGTTTCTGGGCTCCAACGCTTCACTAACTCTTTTACCGTGCTCACGTCGAGATTGCGGTAATGGAAGTAGTCCTCCAGTTCACGCATATAACGATTTAAGAAGCGACGGTCCTGACCCACGCTGTTACCGCACATAGGTGAAGCGCCCTTAGGCACATATTGCTCTAAAAATGTGATGGTTTGTGCAACCGCTTGTGCTTCATTCACTTGGCTAGCACGCACTCTATCTATCAGACCCGATTCACCGTGGTGTTTTTGGTTCCAATCATCCATGGCCGCCAGCACATCATCCGATTGATGAATAGCAATCACAGGCCCCTGACCGATAATATTGAGTTCTTGGTCTGTTACTAAGGTAGCAATTTCAATGACTCTATCGACATCGGGTTCTAACCCTGTCATTTCGAGATCGATCCAAATGAGATTATTCGCGTCCGCCGCCATAATTCAGCCTTATCATGTCAGTTAGCCTAAATTCAGGCTTTTTTATTCAAGAGCGTGTATCATACTGCTTTTTTCAGACACAAAAAATCATCTAATTGACGAAGACAAATCAGTGAGTAAAAAGAAACCCCTAAGCCAAGGCCAATTACGCCGTATGCGCGCCAATCACGAGAAACGCCTCAATCGTGACAATGGTGATAAAAATGCGCCTGAGTTACAGGATAGCTCACTCGGCCCAGAACAGAGCGGAACCGTGATCTCCCGCTTTGGCCAACATGCCGATATTGAAACCGAAGATGGCCAAATCGTGCGCTGCAATATTCGCCGCACCATTAAGAGCTTAGTTACTGGCGATAAAGTGATTGTACGCCTCGCCATTGAAACCCAAGCCAACAGTGGTATTGCCGGCATTGTTGAAGCGGTACACCCAAGACGCTCTTCCCTCTCGCGTCCCGACTTATACGATGGCGTGAAAATTATCGCCTCGAATATCGACCAAATTTTGATTGTGTCTTCGGTATTGCCTAGCTTTACCACCCAGATTATCGACCGCTACTTAGTGGCGGCCGAAGACACGGATATTCCACCGATCATCATTTTGAATAAAATTGATCTGTTAACGCCAGAAGAAGCCCCCGCCATCGAAGCCGCCTTAAAGCGCTACGAAGCCATCGGTTATCCCGTGTATAAGGTCAGCAGTAAATTAGGAGAAGGCTTAGATACCATTAAAGCCCTGCTGAAAGATAAAGTGAGCGTATTTGCCGGCCAATCCGGTGTAGGTAAATCTTCACTGGTCAACGCCTTACTGCCCGAAGCCGAGTTACTGGTGGGCGATGTCTCCGACAACTCGGGGCTGGGTCAACACACGACCACCACGGCTAAGTTGCTGCATTTACCCAGCGGTGGTGATTTAATCGATTCCCCCGGCGTGCGCGAATTTGCCCTCTGGCACTTACCCGCCCAACGTGTCGGTTGGTGTTTTATCGAATTTAGAGACTTTTTAGGTGGCTGCAAATTCCGCGATTGTAAGCATGGCGATGATCCGGGCTGTGCCTTAAAAGCCGCTGTCGATGCGGGTAAAATTAGCGAAGATCGCTTTAATAACTACCATCGTATTATCGCAAGCCTAGATGAGCAGCGCCATGCACGGCATTTTCGTGCCCAAAGCGATGAATAACTAACGCCATCGTTTCGCATAAAATTAACGTAAAACAAGTCTCAACCTAAGTTGAGCAACATAAAGGAAAGGAACATAAATTGGATAAAGTTAAAATTGCGCTGCAGTACATGCTGCCAAAGCACCTGTTATCTCGCTTAGTCGGTAAACTTGCCGCTTCCGAAGCTGGCGCATTAACGACTGCCGCGATTAAATGGTTTATCAAACAATATAAAATCGATATGAGCGAAGCGGCTCAGAGCGAACCCGAAGCTTATAAAAGCTTCAACGACTTTTTTACCCGTGCACTTAAGCCTGGTATTCGCCCAATTAATACTGCGGCCAACATCATGGTACACCCAGTGGATGGCGCCGTCAGCCAGCTCGGCCCCATCAAGGATGGGCGTATTTTCCAAGCTAAAGGCCATCACTATTCTTCACTCACCCTGCTGGGCGACCAAGCCGAAGATGCCAAACGCTTCGAAGGTGGGGATTTTGCGACCATTTATCTGGCTCCCAAGGATTATCACCGCATCCATATGCCGATAAAGGGCACACTGTCGAAGATGACCTATGTACCGGGTGAGTTGTTTTCCGTTAACCCCTTAACGGCGCGCCATGTACCAGGCCTGTTTGCTCGCAACGAACGTGTCGTAGCGATTTTTGAAACCGAGCTTGGCCCGCTAGCTATGGTATTAGTGGGTGCAACCATTGTGGCCAGCATCGAAACCGTGTGGGCGGGCACTATTACGCCGCCAACGGGTAAGCAAGTCTTCACATGGGAATACCCAACCGTAGGTCCAGACGCCATTACCTTAGATAAAGGCGAAGAAATGGGCCGCTTCAAGCTTGGCAGTACCGTCGTCATGCTGTTTGCCAAAGATGCTATCGATACCTTCGCCGAAGGCGTTGAACCCGAAGCCATAACGCGTATGGGTCAAGCCTTTGCAAATCTGAAAAATCAGGCGTCAGCCGACTAATTACGGCGACCCAATTGAGCCAGACTGCTAAACCTTCGGGATTAATCGAATTACACTTAGCTGTGCTGATGTTTGGCGGCACAGCTTTGTTTTCAAAGTTAATCCCCTTAAGCGCACTCGATATCACCTTCTTACGATGTGTGGTTGCAGCCTTGGTGTTGGCATTACTCATCAAATTCCGTGGTAGATACATAAGCCTTGCTAGCAAACAGGATTATCTGGTTGCTATCGGCTTAGGTGTGATAGTCAGCTTACACTGGGTCACCTACTTTGCCGCGATGCAACTCTCATCGGTCGCCATCGGCATGATTGCCTTCTTCACCTATCCGGTGATGACTGTCATTGCCGAGCCGTTATTAACAGGCAATAAAATCAAGCTGATGGATATTATCAGCGGTGTTTTAGTGCTGATAGGCGTGGTGCTATTGATCCCCGAAGCCAATCTTGGCAACGATACAACCCTAGGGATTGCGGTCGGAATTGTCTCGGCGATGTTATTTACCGCCCGCAACCTGCTGCAAAAACGCTATTTTTCCCAATATAGCGGCCCCCACGCCATGTTTTATCAGACCTTAGTGGCGGCAGTGTTTCTTATGCCTTGGCATCAAACCGAGTTACGGACTATCTCCCTCGAGACTTGGGGCTTGATAGTACTGCTCGGAGTGGTGTTTACCGCCGCGCCCCATGCCTTATTCACCTCGGCATTACGCCAATTAAGCGCTAAAACCGTGGGGTTAGTCTCCTGCCTACAACCCTTCTACGGAGCCATGTTAGCATTAGTGATCTTAGGCGAAGCGTTGAATCTCAATACTCTGATAGGCGGAACCATCATAGTCGCCACCGCCATCTTCGAAACCCATCAATCGCACCAGTCACAACGGCGAAAAAAGAACGCTTGAAACATACCAATCTTGGCCTAAGTTGGCTAAGATGAGTGCGTCTTTCGCCCCTAATTGCTTTTGCTTATATGCCACGTATTTTATTGTTCGTTATTGCTTTTTTGTCTTTTTCTCTCCATGCCAATTCGCCACTGCAATTGGACAAGCGCCTTGGCCTAAACAACCAAAATCAGCAACAAAATATTAACATTGACGATCAAATTGTTGAACTTAAAAACAACATCGACAGACTGGCAGCGAATGCGAACAGTTTTCAGCAGGCGCAGCTCGATTTTGAAGAAAACAAAAAGGTCATCGACCACGGCTTAAAAGAGGCCGCTAAGCCCTTAAAGCTGGATAAAGCCACGGATCTCAACCAGCAAGCCTCGATGGCTTATTTACGACTGTCGGAATTAAAAGAGAGCGAAACCGCTTTAGGTAATCAAGTCAGCGAACTGTTACAACGCCACAATCTGCTGCCCTCCGTCATCGCCAACGCTAGGCAGAATGTGCTGCAAAATAAGAAAACCGAATTAGCCCCACTGGACACGCCTGCCGGCGAGTTACAGCAAACCCAACGGGTTTTCTTCGAGCAAAGCCTCGCCACCAATGAGGCCGAGCTTGCCAGCAGCCAAAAACGCATTGAACTCACCCAGCTACAGTTACAGTTGGTCCGTCAGCAACTGAGCCAACAGGAAGCCTTTATTGAAACCATCAATAAGGCGATGAATAAACAGCGTCAGCAACAAACCGATGCAACCTTGGCGAAGAATTTAGTCGATACCGCCAAGGTCGTGGATCCAGTGACCCGCAATATTGCCGACACTAACCAGATTTACGGCCAAAAACTGCAAACCTTAACCTTGCAAATCAACAACGTGGTTGAGCAGCAAGAGCAGGCCGAGCTGCAATATCAATCCCAGGCCAAACAGCTGGCGAATATCCAAGAGCAAATCACTTGGGTCAAAATGAACTCCGCCTTTGGCGAGCGTTTTTTGCAGATGTTGCAATCTCTGCCTAAGCCGCCAAACCATGAGAAGCTACAAACTCTGATCGCCGATGCTCGCCTCGATAGGTACCACCTCGAGCAACAACAAGCACTTAACGAACAAGAGTTAGAGCAAACCAACCTCTACAACGAGGGACAAATTAAGCTACTGCGCTCACAACAAGCGCTGCTAACGCAGCTGATGCAGAGTTATGACCAATATTTGAGTGAGCTTGGCAAACTCAAAGTCAATTATCAGCAACTTAGCCAGCAACACCTGACCTTGAAAAACACCCTCAACGAGCACTTGTTTTGGGTCCCCAACCCCGCGAGCATGAACAAACTCTGGCTCACCGATGTGCAGCGCAGCGCCCTGGGGCTCATACAAGAGGCGCAGTGGGGACAATAGGGCAAAGCCTGGCAGGAGCACAATGACTACTGGGCCTGGTGGATCAT
>NZ_JBKEDJ010000082.1:0-26448 GCF_047975355.1 Shewanella sp.
CGAATTGCCACTTAGGTTGGAAGTTTGATGAGAACAGTGGCTACTTAGTGGTTGCCAGTGCCATCGACAATTTGATGAAAGGCGCGGCGAGCCAAGCCCTGCAATGCATAAAGATTCACTTTAACCTTTAACCGTTCATCCTTATTTAAGAGAGTCGTCAAGATGTCTACCAACAACTCAGTATTAGTTCTTAAAGTCGGCGGCGCCCTGCTGCAGTGTGAAATGGGGATGGCGCGTTTAATGGATACCGCCGCAGCAATGATCGCCAATGGTCAGCAAGTGCTGATGGTGCATGGCGGCGGCTGTTTGGTCGACGAGCAATTAGCCGCAAACGGCATGGAAACCGTCAAGCTAGAAGGCCTGCGGGTTACTCCGCCGGAGCAAATGCCGATTATTGCCGGTGCACTGGCTGGAACATCAAACAAGATCCTCCAAGGCGCAGCGACTAAAGCCGGGATTGTGAGCGTTGGCATGAGCTTAGCCGATGGCAACACAGTATCGGCCAAGATCAAAGATGAGCGTTTAGGGTTAGTGGGCGAGGTTTCTCCTAAAGACGCCACCTACCTCAAGTTTATTCTGTCCCAAGGTTGGATGCCGATTTGTAGCTCGATTGCCATGATGGACGATGGCCAAATGCTGAACGTGAACGCCGACCAAGCGGCGACGGTATTAGCTAAGTTGGTCGGTGGCAAGTTGGTGTTGCTATCGGATGTGTCTGGCGTGCTCGATGGTAAAGGCCAATTAATCCCTTCACTAAATGGTAAGCAGATTGCGGATTTGGTGAAGCAAGGCGTGATCGAAAAGGGAATGAAGGTAAAAGTAGAAGCTGCGCTCGAAGTGGCGCAGTGGATGGGGCAGGCGGTTCAAGTTGCCTCATGGCGTGATGCAAGCCAATTAGTCGCATTAGCAAAAGGTGAGGCCGTGGGCACACAAATCCAACCATAAGCGGAGTAGGTTATGAAGCATTTACTATCGATAAAAGAGTTAACCCAGCAACAGTTGCAGGATCTGATTGCCTTAGCCAAGACGATTAAAGCGAATCCCGCTGAGTATCGCCATGCGCTGGACGGTAAGAGTGTGGTGATGTTATTTGAAAAGCCATCCCTGCGTACTCGTGTTAGCTTCGATATCGGTATTAACAAGCTCGGCGGCCACTGTTTATACCTAGACCAACAAAATGGTGCCTTAGGTAAGCGGGAATCGGTCGCTGACTTTGCTTCTAACCTGTCCTGTTGGGCCGATGCCATTGTGGCGAGAACTTTCTCCCACAAGACCATCGAGCAATTGGCCGAGTTTGGCACTGTGCCTGTGATAAATGCGCTTTCGGATTTATATCATCCCTGCCAAGCGCTGGCCGATTTCTTAACTTTGGCCGAGCATTTTGAAAATATCAGTGATGTTAAGTTAGCGTACGTAGGTGACGGTAATAACGTGACGAATTCATTGATGTATTGCGCGGCCATTCTCGGTGCCACCATGACAGTGATCTGCCCTGCGGGTCACTTTCCTGATGGCTACGTTGTGGCCGAAGTACAAGAACTTGCCAGCCGATATGGCGGCAAGGTTGTACTGACTTCAGATATTGGTGCTATCGAAGGTCACGATGCTATCTATACTGATACCTGGATTTCCATGGGTGATCCAACACCGTTAGCGGAAATTAAGGATAAGTTTGCACCTTATCAGGTCAATAAGGGCTTGATGGCGAAAGCGGGTGCTCACTTCTTTATGCACTGCTTACCCGCTCACCGCGGTGTTGAAGTGACTGATGAAGTGATGGATGGCGAAGGCTCCTTGATCCTGCAACAAGCAGAGAATCGGATGCACGCCCAAAACGCAGTACTGGTAACCCTATTTAGTTAATTTAACCCTGTTTAGCAGCCTACTTTCTCCAAGGTGAGAAACGAGTTATAGGAATTTAAGATGTCTATCGAGAACAAAAACACTGGCGTGAAAAAAGTCGTTTTAGCCTATTCGGGTGGTCTAGATACTTCGGCCATTATTCCTTGGTTAAAAGAAACCTACGACAACTGTGAAATCATCGCCTTTTGCGCTGACGTTGGTCAGGGTGAAGAAGAGTTAGTGGGTCTGACTGAAAAGGCATTAGCTTCTGGCGCGTCTGAATGTCATATCGTCGATCTGAAAGAAGAATTCGTTAAAGACTATATCTACCCAACCATGGCAACGGGTGCGATCTACGAAGGTACTTATTTATTAGGTACTTCAATGGCACGTCCCATTATCGCTAAGGCGCAGGTTGAAGTAGCACGTAAAGTGGGTGCCGATGCCCTGTGTCACGGTTGTACTGGTAAAGGTAACGACCAAGTGCGTTTCGAAGGTTGTTTTGCGGCATTAGCGCCTGATTTAAAAGTGATTGCACCATGGCGTGAATGGACCATGCAGAGTCGTGAAGATCTACTCGCTTACTTAGCTGAGCGTAATATCAAGACGTCGGCTTCTGCGACTAAGATCTACAGCCGCGATGCCAACGCGTTCCACATTTCCCACGAAGGTGGCGAGTTGGAAGATCCATGGAACGAGCCAAGCAAAGGTGTGTGGACGCTGACTGCCGATCCAGAAGATGCGCCAAACCAAGCAGAATATGTGTCGCTCGAAGTTGAACATGGCCGTGTGACTAAAGTAAACGGTGAAGCATTAACGCCTTACGCTGCACTGATGAAGCTGAACGCCATCGCTGCACCACATGGCGTGGGTCGTATCGATATCACCGAAAACCGTTTAGTAGGCATGAAGTCTCGTGGTTGCTACGAAACCCCAGGCGGCACTGTGATGTTTGCCGCGCTGCGCGCGATTGAAGAGCTAGTACTGGATAAAACCAGCCGTACTTGGCGCGAGCAAGTGGGTGCCCAAATGGCACACTTAGTGTACGACGGTCGTTGGTTTACACCTCTGTGTAAGTCTCTGCTGGCGGCATCTGAGTCATTAGCCGAGTCTGTTAACGGTGAAGTTGTGGTTAAACTCTACAAAGGTCACGCGATTGCCGTTAAGAAGCGTTCGCCAAACAGCTTGTACTCTGAAGCCTTTGCCACCTTCGGTGAAGACCAAGTGTACGACCAAAAACACGCTGAAGGCTTTATCCGTCTGTACTCGTTAGCGAGCCGTATCCGCGCGCTCAACGCTAAGTAATAGGCAGACTCAAAGGGCGCCTAGCGCCCTTTTTTATATCTTAAGTTTTAATGGCTTTAACGTATTCAAAGCAGTGACCGAGGGGATTGAGCATGGCTTTATGGGGTGGAAGATTTCAGGGCGAAACCAGCGCGCTATTTAAATTATTTAACGATTCACTGCCTGTGGATTACCGTTTGTTTGAACAGGATGTGGTCGGCTCTATCGCTTGGGCCGATGCGATTGCTAGCGTCGGCATTATCACAGCCACTGAATGCAGCGATTTGAAAAAAGCACTGAACGAGCTGCTGGTGGAAGTGAAGGGCGATCCTGCGATTATTCTTGCATCGGGCGCGGAAGATATTCATAGCTTTGTTGAATCGGCCCTTATTGCTAAAGTGGGCGATCTCGGTAAAAAACTCCACACTGGCCGTAGTCGTAACGACCAAGTCGCTACCGACTTAAAACTCTGGTGCCAATCCGAAGGTGCGGCATTAGTGGCTCGCCTGCAAACCTTACGCGGCGAACTTATTGCGCTTGCTGAGCGTGAGTTCGACGCTGTAATGCCAGGCTATACTCACTTGCAACGTGCTCAACCAGTGACCTTCGGCCACTGGTGCTTAGCCTATGTGGAGATGATTGAGCGTGATCTTAGCCGCTTAACCGATGCTTTAAAGCGCGCCAATACCTGCCCGCTCGGTTCGGGCGCTTTGGCAGGCACAGCCTATCAAATGGATAGACATGCGCTGGCAGCGGCACTGAACTTTGCTTCGCCAACCTTAAACAGTTTGGACAGCGTGTCGGACCGCGACCATGTAGTTGAGCTATGTTCTACGGCTTCAATCAGCATGATGCACTTAAGCCGCATGGCAGAAGATTTGATTTTCTTCAACTCGGGTGAAGCGGGCTTTATCTCATTAAGTGATGAAGTGACTTCGGGGTCATCTTTGATGCCACAAAAGAAAAACCCCGATGCGCTGGAGCTGATCCGCGGTAAAACGGGCCGTGTGTACGGCAGTTTAGTGGGCATTCTCACCACCATGAAAGCGCTACCTCTCGCCTACAATAAAGATATGCAGGAAGACAAAGAAGGCCTGTTCGATGTGGTCGACAGCTGGGCAATCTGCTTGGATATGGCGGCGTTAGTGTTATCTGGCTTAGTCGTGAATCGTCCGAATGCGCTGTTAGCCGCGCAGCAAGGTTATGCCAACGCGACTGAATTGGCGGATTATCTAGTGTCTAAAGGCATGCCATTTCGCGAAGCGCACCATGTTGTCGGCGTGGCAGTGGTTGCGGCGATTGCCAAGAAGATCCCGTTAGAAGGTTTTACGCTGGCCGAGTTTAAAACCTTTGCCGATATCATCGAGGCGGATGTGTATCCCAACCTCACTATCGAAGCCTGTTTGGCAAAACGTGATGTCCTCGGCGGTACGGCGTTGACTCAGGTTAAGCAAGCGATTGCGGCTAAAAAAGCGGGTTAATGGCAAAGTAGGTTAATCTTAGGCGAGCAATAAAAAACGCGACTCAAGGGTCGCGTTTTTTGTTTCCGTTAAAGATGCCTATTGGAATAAATCGTCTGTCGGCGCATCGATGAATAAGTTGTTTTCATCTTGGCTTTCACTGATGTATTCCTTAGGTTCAGTGCCCGAGATAAAGTATTCAAATGCGCTGGTGTAATCGGTTTTGCGAGTCAGTTTACCTGTCGCTAGATCGATCCGCACTGAGACAATCCCTTCAGGTGGGACTGCCGTGGTTTCTGGAACGCCTTTCAGCACGTTATTCATAAACTCGTTCCAGCCAGGGCCTGCGGTCTTAGCGCCAGCCTCTGTGCCCGTGATCTGATCCTTCTCACCATTTGGGTTCCATGCGGTTCTGCCTAACTGGCGACCATGATCGTCAAAGCCTACCCAGAAGGTGCTGGTAAGTGTCGGGCCAAAACCACTGAACCAGGTATCGCGGGACTCGTTGGTTGTACCGGTTTTACCTGCAATATCATGGCGTTTGATTAACTGCGCCGCACGCCAAGCCGTACCTTGCCAGCCAGTGCCTTTACTCCAATCGCCACCACCCCAGATCACGCTCTTCAGCGCTTCGGTGATCAGGAATGCCGTTTGTTCAGAGATAATTTGCGGTGCATAACGACCTGTTTGCTCAAAACAATGGGCGACAGGCTCATCGGTTTGAGTCGTTGGCTCACCAAAGCCCATTGGATCGCTGCTGGTTTGGACTACATCGCCACTTGGCTTACAGGCTAGGGTTGGATTGGCTTTCTCAATCACATTACCGAAGGAGTCTTCTACTCGTTCGATATAGAAAGGTTCAACTAAGAAGCCACCATTTGCGAACACGTTGAAAGCGGTTGCCACTTGCAGCGGTGTTACTGAGGGAGAACCCAGCGCTAAGGACTCGTTACGAGGTAAGTCGTTAGGATCGAAACCAAACTTAGTCAACTCGGCGATAGCCGCATCTAAACCAATATGGCGCATGGCACGAACTGACATTACGTTGATCGATTGCGCTAAGCCCACACGGAGGCGTGTTGGGCCGCCATAGATATCGGGCGAGTTTTTCGGCCGCCATGCAGTACCTTGGCTAATATCGGGTTTGTTGATTGGCGCGTTGTTAATGAGAGTCGCCAGCGTAAAACCTTTTTCTAATGCAGCGGCATAGATGAAAGGTTTAATATTTGAACCTAATTGACGTTTTGCTTGCGTCACGCGGTTGTATTGGCTTTGGCTAAAGCTGTAACCACCCACTAAGGTACGGATAGCGCCATTCTCGGGATCGATAGCGACTGTGGCGCTGGCAACCTCGGGCACTTGCGATAATTGTAGATATTGGCCATTGTCGCGGATCCAAATACGTTCACCGACTTTTAGCATATCCGAGGCAGATTTTGGCACCGAGCCTTGGCGTTTATCGGTGATAAATTTACGAGCCCATTTTAGGCCATCCCATTTAATGACTTTGGTTTCGCCCTTAGCGGTTAACACACTGGCTTGTTGTCCATCAATGCTTAATACCGCAGCAGGTTGTAACTCTTGTACAGGAACGATTTTCGCCAGTTCGGCTTTGATTTGTGCATCGTCTGGCTTAGTGTCAGTCCATAAAACAGCCGCTGGGCCACGGTAACCATGGCGCTCATCATAGGCGTAGACGTTATTGCGTAATGCTTGCTGTGCTAACAGTTGTTGTTCCGATGAAATCGTGGTGTAGACGTTATAGCCATTGGTGTAGGCTTCTTCTTCACCGTATTTTTGCACCATGTAATCCCGAGCCATCTCAGAGATATATGGGGCGTAGAGGTCAATCTCGGCGCCATGATATTTGGCGACGAGCGGTTCTTCCATAGCAGCTTGGTATTCAGCCTTGCTGATATAGCCCACTTCGTTCATCCGCATCAACACTACGTTGCGGCGAGCGAGTGCTCGTGAAGGTGAAGTAATAGGGTTAAGAGTCGACGGCGCTTTAGGTAGGCCCGCGATCATACTCATTTCGGACAGAGTCAGATCTTGGACGTTTTTACCAAAATACACTTGAGCGGCAGCGCCAACACCATAGGCTCTCTGGCCTAAATAAATACGGTTAACGTAAAGCTCTAAAATCTCATCTTTAGTTAACAATTGCTCGATGTGGTAGGAAATAAAAATTTCCTTCACTTTACGAATAATGGTTTTGTCGCGTGTCAGGAAGAAGTTACGTGCCACCTGCATGGTGATGGTACTTGCACCTTGCTTCTTCTCACCCGTGGTTAGCATGACGATTGCGGCACGCATGACACCAACAGGATCTATACCACCATGCTCATAAAAGCGCGCATCTTCGGTGGCGAGGAAAGCTTGCAGCAGCGGTTTAGGCACTTCTTCTAGCTTGAGCGGAATGCGACGCTTCTCACCAAACTGAGAGATTAGCTTGCCGTCGCTACTGTAAATGCGCAAAGGTGTTTGTAATTGCACATTTTTTAATGTCGAAACATCCGGCAGATCCGGCAAAACATAAAAGTATGCTGCAACAATGGCGCCCACGCCCAAAAGGGCTAGACTGAATAGAGCTATAACAATACGTTTTAACCACTTCACCTAAATTGATCCTAATGTTCAGTTAAGTGCGACAGTATATAAGGCGCGCACGTTTGGGTGAAGCAAAAACGTGACGGCCCTAAAATAGCGTTTGTAAAATCTTGAAACATTCTATACAAATACGTATAACGGGTTGATTTTGTGCTAATCTCTTTTACTACTGAATACAAATAATAAAGTGACAACGGACTATGCTTTCAAATTTATGGAAGCGTCAGGCTCCGCAAATGGTCGGAATTGATATTGGTTCCCATGAAGTAAAGGCTATTTTGCTGAGTAAGACTGCTGATGGATATAAAATACTAAGTCATGCAGCGGTTCCCGTAAAAAAGGGGGCTATTAACGATCATGATATTCGTGATGCCGATGCCGTTGTTGAATGTCTCAAACAGGTTAAGCGGATTTTACCTAAGTCGGTTAAATATGCCGCTGTTGCGGTCTCTGGTTCTGCGGTGATGACTAAGGTCATCTACATGGATGCCTCGCTGAGCGAGGAGGAAATGGAAGCGCAAATTGAGATTGAAGCCGATAACCTTATCCCATACTCCCTCGATGAAGTAAGCATTGATTTTGAAACCTTAAATGTTAATAGCACCGACCCTTCTAAGGTCGATGTGTTACTGAGTGCGTGCCGCACTGACAATATTGATGCCAGAGTCGATGCGCTCGATGAAGTTGAGCTAGAAACCAAAGTCGTTGATGTTGAAGGCTACGCCTTGGGGCGTGCGGTCGAGTTAGTGTTGGGTCAGTTGCCCGAAGGCGCTCGGCAAAAGGCGGTGGCCATGGTCGATATTGGTGCCAATATGACGACCTTCTGTGTGGTGGAGTCGGGCGAAACGACCTTTATTCGTGAGCAAGCCTTTGGCGGTGAGTTATTTACTCAGTCGATTCTCTCTTTTTATGGCATGTCTTACGAACAAGCAGAAAAAGCCAAAATAGAAGGAGATTTGCCGCGTAATTATATGTTCGAAGTGTTATCTCCCTTCCAAACCCAATTGCTGCAACAAATTAAACGGACGCTGCAAATTTATTGTACTTCGAGTGGCAAAGATAAAGTCGATTATCTCGTATTATGCGGTGGAACATCTAAACTGGAAGGCATGGCTAACTTATTGACCAATGAGTTAGGTGTCCACACTATCATTGCCGATCCTTTCCAAGGATGTCTGCACGCGGATGAATCCGTTAAAAATATACTGCAACCTAGTATTAGCAAATATATGGTTGCATGTGGCTTAGCGCTGAGGAGCTACGGTCAATGGCGAACATAAACCTGCTTCCTTGGCGTGAAGAAGCAAGAGAAAAGCAGAAGCGCGATTATATTGGAATATTAGCGGCGGTATTTTTAGGCTCAGCAATTTTAGTCTATGTGGCGCTGTCTTTACTCGAAATGATGACCGATGAACAGCGCGGACGTAATGCATATTTGCAGTCCGAAATTCAATTACTCGATGCACAAATCGCCGAGATTAAAAAGATCACCGAACGCAAGAAAGATATTGAGCGGCGGACCGAGATTATTTTGAACCTACAGCAATCCCGTAATTTGCCGACACACGTATTAGACGAGCTGGTGCGTATTGTTCCACCCGGAATATATCTATCGAGCCTAGAGAAAAAGGGCAGTTTATTGCTGATTGAGGGCCGAAGTGAATCGAATAACAACGTGGCGAATATGATGCGTAAGGTGAAGGCATCCGAGTGGTTAACCGATCCAAATATGCAATCTATCGTGACTCAGGATGATGAGCTAAGACAACTGCAACGCTTTAGCTTAAGGGTGAGCATTAAAGGTGCAATGGCTGATGAGCCTATTAAAACGGCAAAAGGAGCGAGTAAATGAAACTCGATCTAAGTCAGTTTAATGATATCGATTTTGAGAATATCGGCGGTTGGCCAAATCAAGTCAAAGTTTTCTTCGCCATTCTATTAGCACTTTGCGTGTTTGCCGCGGGTTATTTCCTGGTGGTTTCTGACGCCATTGATGTTTATAACGCAGAGCAAACAAAGGAAGAGCAACTAAGAGAAGATTTTAAAACCAAATACCAGCTTGCCGCGAACCTTAAATTATACCGTGAACAGTTAGCTGTGATGGAGGAGCAATTTGCCGAGTTACTCAAAATGCTACCCTCTGAAAATGAAATGCCAGGGCTGCTTGATGACTTAACCTTTGTGGCAACCGACGCCGGATTACGGATTAAGAGTTTAAATTGGGAACCTGAAATTCAACGGGATTTCTACATTGAGTTTCCGATCAAAATGTCCGTCACGGGTGACTATCATCAGATAGGCAATATGGTGAGTGGTGTAGCTAAGTTGCCTCGTATCGTGAGCTTGCATGATTTCACTATTAAGCGTGACGAGAGCGGTAATTTAGCCATGGATATTCTTGCTAAAACCTATCGCTTTAAAGAGGGGGCAGAATTACCTCCAGAGAATCCTGCCAATAACAAGGGGAAGAAATAATGAAACTCTTACCTCTGTTAGCATTAAGTCTTTTTTTAATGGGTTGTGTTGGCGATCGTAGTGATTTAGAGCTATTTGTTACTACTACTAAGGCGCAACATGTGGCACATATTCCACCCTTAAAAGAACCGCCTAAGTTTGAGCATTTTGCGTATCAAGCCGAATTAATGCGTAGTCCCTTTGTCCCTCCTTCAAGGGAGCTCACTGAAGAAGTGGTTGATACCAGCAAAAACTGCTTACAGCCGGATTTGAAACGTCGTAAGGGCCGTTTAGAAACTTATGCTTTAGACAATCTTAAAATGCGCGGCACCTTAAGTGAGGGTAATTCAATTTGGGCGCTTATTGAAACCAATGATGGCAGTGTATATCGGATGGGCGTAGGTGAGTATCTTGGATTGTTTAATGGACATATAGCTAAAGTGACTTCTCAAAATGTGGAAGTTGTAGAATTAATTCCCGATGGTTCTGGTTGTTGGGCTGAGCGCACAAACAACATTGAACTTTCTGGAAAATAACAAGCGAAGGATGAGGGAATAATGAAATCTTCTGCCGCGATAAAAATCCCGTTATCGTTTTTATCTTCAGGCTTAGCTAAGTCTGTTATTGGGATCGCATTAGTATTTGGATTTTTGCCATCGAGTTTTGCGGCAAATAGGTTGATGGATGTCAAATACCATGCATTGGTCGATCATCAATTAGAAGTCGAGTTAGTGTTTGAAGATGCGATTAGCGCGCCAAAAATTGACTCCAATGCGTCTCCTGCTCAGTTGGTATTAACCTTCGATGATAGTATTTCTGGGCTTTCTAAAGATCGTCTCCCGATTAACCAAGTCGGTGTGAAGGATATAGTGACGACGCAGCAAGACGCCCATTTAATGGTGACCTTGGGATTAGCTAAGGTTAAGCCTTATCAAGGCAGCGTAGTTGGTAACTCTTACCGTCTAACCATTAACGATGAAGTTGCAGGCACCCAAGCCGGTAATAATCCTTTCGTGAATAGTGTTAAAAATATCGATTTTCGTCGCAATGCCAATGGCGGTGGTGATTTATTAGTCTATTTAAATAATCGCTCGGTTGCGGCAAACGTTGAACAGATTGGTGCCAAGCTTGAGGTTCAACTGTACAACACTGATATTAATAACGACCTGTTATATGTGATGGATGTGCAGGATTTCTCCACGCCAGTAAAGCATTTCGAAACCTTTAAAGACGATTTAACGACTCGAATTTTAGTCGATGTTTCGGGTAACTATGAGTTCAATTATAAACAGGAAGATAATCTCTTTAGGCTCTCTATCAACAAGGTTGAGCGTACTGCAGCGACTCAAGAGGTTAAAAAATATAATGGTAAAACCCTTTCGTTAAATTTCCAGAATATTTCAGTACGTACCGTATTGCAGATTATTGCTGACTACAACAATTTCAATTTAGTGACCAGTGATACGGTTGAAGGTGATATCACCTTAAGACTCGACGATGTGCCTTGGGACCAAGCATTAGATTTGATTCTGCAAACCAAAGGACTCGATAAGCGTATCGAAGGTAATATTCTGATGGTGGCACCGAGTGAAGAGCTTGCGATTCGCGAAAGTCAAAACCTAAAGAATAAACAAGAAGTTAAAGAGCTAGCACCACTCTATTCTGAATATCTTCAGATTAACTATGCCAAGGCGACCGACATCGCAGAACTATTAAAAGGTGCTGATTCGAGTTTATTGTCTCCTCGCGGTTCAGTGGCGGTCGATGAGCGCACCAATACTGTACTCGTAAAAGATACCGCTGAAATCATCGAGAATATTCACCGTTTGGTTGAGGTCCTCGATATTCCTATCCGCCAGGTGCTAATTGAATCGCGTATGGTGACGGTAAAAGACGATGTGTCTGAAGACTTAGGTATCCGTTGGGGAGTAACAGATCAACAGGGTAATAAAGGTACCTCAGGAACGCTTGAGGGGGCTGGAAGTATTGCCAATGGTACTGTTCCATCTTTGGATAACCGTTTGAATGTGAATTTACCTGCGGCGGTGACCAACCCTACAAGTATTGCGTTCCATGTGGCGAAGCTCGCCGATGGCACTATCTTAGATTTAGAGCTGAGTGCGCTTGAGCAAGAAAACAAAGGTGAAATTATCGCCAGCCCGCGTATTACCACCTCTAACCAAAAGGCGGCGTATATCGAGCAGGGTGTGGAAATCCCCTATGTGCAATCCACTTCCAGTGGTGCGACATCTGTTGAGTTTAAAAAAGCAGTATTATCATTGCGTGTAACACCACAAATTACACCCGATAACCGTGTGATTTTGGATCTTGAAATCACGCAAGACTCTCAGGGTAAAACCGTGGATACACCGACAGGGCCTGCGGTGGCTATCGATACCCAGCGGATAGGTACTCAAGTATTGGTGGATAATGGCGAGACCATTGTACTCGGCGGTATTTACCAGCAGAACTTGATCAGCCGCGTGAGCAAGGTACCTATCCTGGGCGACATTCCTTTAGTCGGTTTCTTATTCCGTAACACGACCGATAAGAATGAGCGCCAAGAGCTGTTAATTTTCGTGACGCCAAAAATTGTGAACGAAAAACTCTAATCGTTTGTTATGGGTAGAATAAAGCCAGCACACCTTGCTGGCTTTATTCTGTCTGAAATACAATTCTTATTATAAATAGCGTGCATCACTTGCCATACTAGACATGAAACTGAGATAATCCTCGGTCAAGTCTCATAAGAGCAAGGTAACATACAGTAGGTCGGCTTGATCGTGAGTCGATATAGGCATACTTTTCATTAAGATTCAGACGTACAAGAAATGGCTGAAAAACGTAATATTTTTCTGGTAGGCCCAATGGGCGCAGGTAAAAGCACAATTGGTCGCCATCTGGCGCAAATGCTGCATTTAGAATTCCACGATTCAGATCAAGAGATTGAGCAACGCACAGGCGCAGATATTGCTTGGGTGTTTGACGTCGAAGGCGAGGAGGGGTTCCGCCGTCGTGAAGCTCAGGTTATTGCTGACCTGTCTGAAAAACAGGGTATTGTCCTTGCCACTGGTGGTGGTTCAGTTCAGAGCAAAGACATCCGTAATCATTTATCTGCTCGCGGTATTGTGGTGTATCTCGAAACCACTATCGACAAACAGGTTGCGCGTACTCAAAGAGACAAGCGTCGCCCATTACTGCAAGTAGATGATCCGCGAGAAGTATTAGAGAGTCTCGCTGAAATCCGTAATCCTCTGTACGAAGAAATTGCTGATGTGATCGTTAAAACTGACGATCAAAGTGCAAAGGTTGTTGCGAATCAAATCATAGAGAAATTAGGTTTCTAGGCAGAATGACACAACAAATTCAGGTTGATTTAGGTGAACGTAGTTACCCCATTTACATTGGCCAGAGTTTGATGAGTGATAGCGAGACTTTGTCTCGCTACCTGCTGAAAAAACGTATCCTTATCGTCACCAATGAAACTGTCGCGCCCTTGTATCTCAAACAGATACAAGACACGATGGCTTCGTTTGGTGAGGTATCTAGCGTCATCCTTCCCGATGGCGAACAATTCAAAGATTTAACGCATTTAGATTCCATTTTTACGGCTTTGCTGCAACGCAATTATGGCCGTGATTCAGTGCTGGTGGCCCTCGGTGGCGGGGTAATTGGTGACATGACGGGGTTTGCAGCCGCCTGTTACCAACGTGGCGTCGATTTTATTCAAATACCTACGACGTTGTTATCCCAAGTGGATTCTTCGGTCGGTGGAAAAACCGCAGTCAATCATCCGCTTGGCAAAAATATGATCGGGGCTTTTTATCAGCCGCAGATCGTTATTATCGATACTGAATGTTTACAGACGCTGCCCGCGCGTGAATTTGCTGCGGGGATGGCGGAAGTGATTAAGTATGGCATCATGTGGGATGCTGAGTTTTTTCAATGGCTTGAGAACAATGTTCAAGCGCTGAAAAGTTTAGATACCCAAGCCTTGGTCTATGCGATTTCTCGCTGTTGTGAGATTAAGGCCGATGTAGTAAGTCAAGATGAGACAGAGCAGGGCGTTCGTGCGTTATTGAATCTTGGACATACCTTTGGCCATGCGATTGAAGCAGAGATGGGCTATGGTCATTGGCTGCATGGTGAAGCTGTTGCGGCTGGCACAGTCCTTGCTGCACAAACGGCTAAGTCTATGGGATTGATTGATGAGTCAATTGTTCGTCGTATTGTGCAATTGTTCCATGCTTTCGATCTGCCTGTAAAAGCGCCGGAATCGATGGATTTCGACAGTTTTATTAAACATATGCGTCGCGATAAGAAAGTGTTAGGTGGTCAGATCCGGCTGGTACTCCCGACGGCCATTGGTCGAGCAGATGTCTTTAGCCAAGTCACGGAATCGACCCTAGAACAGGTTATCTGCTGCGCATAAACCTTGTGTGGTGGGTGAGTGACGTTTCAGGGGCAAGTCTTGCTTCCTTCACAGGAAGCCCTCGTAGAAAGATTGCATCATGTGGCCAGTTATAGCGATCAATTACTGGTGCTTGTGGGTGCGCATGGTTCGGGCAAGACGACACTGCTCACGGCGTTAGCCACAGATTTTGATGAGTCAAATGCCGCGCTAGTCATCTGTCCTATGCACGCCGACAATGCTGAAATCCGTCGCAAAATTTTAGTGCAATTGGTGTCATCGCCGATTTTTGATGACGAAATTTCCCTCGCCGAAACCATACTACGTGTCGCGCCGAAACAAAGTAAACCGTTACACATCATCATTGATGATGCCCATTTACTCTCCAAAGAATTATGGGCCGAGTGCATCATACTCAATCAAGTGCGATGCGCGGGTCAGCGTATTGCTGTTACATTAGCGGTTCCGCCTGCGTTTTTAGCAGAGTTATTACCCCAGTTGCCAGAGCCCTTAAGACGGCAGATCTTGCCTGTCAGTGTAGAGCCCTTAAGCTTGCCCGAACGGGAAGCGCTTTATCAGACCTTGTTGCGATATAGTGACAAAAATCCGTTTACACCTCGAGATATAGTGCGTGCTCAGCTTGAGAAGCAGGCTGGTACACCTAAGGAGGTCGTCGCTTTACTAGAGCTTGCTCTGCACGGTCAGAGCGAGAAAAAATCATTCTGGGCCCAATATAGAATTGTGTTGATTGGGTTTGCTAGTGTGTTGATTACTCTTGTGATTTTTCTTGGACTTGCTAAACCCTTTGCCGATGATCCGATACCTGAAGCCGTGACTTATCCGGCGTTGGATTCCGCTGAGTTTCTCGCCCATGGTGAACTAATATTAGCGCCGTATTTTAAGCAGCGGGTCGAGTCATTAACACTGGCATTGTTAGCGGAAACAGTGGAGCAAGCGGATCCATTGGCTAAGTTTCATGGTGAGGAGCCTCAAGCAGAAGGTGAGGCTGGCATCGCGGCACCTGTCGATGAGGCGACAAGTAAGGGCGACAGTGTCGCTACTGATGCTGCACCTGCAGAAGAGCCGGTCGAGAAAGTAAAAGATGACACTGTAGCTCGTGTTCCTCCCGCAACCACTGAGCCAATATCGACTGCATTGGCGCAGCCCAAAACAGGTTATGCCATCCAAATCGCCACTGTCTCGCAGCGTGAAACTCTGCAGTCACTTTTGAATAAGCTGCATAATGTGCCTGAGGTACGAGTCGCTAAATACAAGCAGTTTTGGGTGGTGCTGGTGGGGCAGTTTAACGACACCCAATCGGCGCAGCAGGCTGCCGCAGAATTGGTCAAAGAGTATCATCTTAGCCAACCCTTGATAAAAAAGTGGTCAGAACTCGGTGCTTATCAACTACAAGAAACGCCCTCAAGCGGTGAAATTTCAGAATAAACAGAGTACAATCATGGCCTTTATTTTTGTCGGCATTCATCAAGTTAAATGATAAAAAAACATAGAGCCTTCCTGAAATGGGCCGGCGGAAAATTTAAATTGGTGGATGAACTCTCGAACTACTTACCTACAGGTGAGCGTTTAGTTGAGCCCTTTGTTGGCGCCGGTTCGGTATTTTTAAATACTGACTATCCCAGCTATTTACTCTGCGATATCAATCAAGACCTGATCAATCTCTACAATATAGTCAAAGAAAGGCCTGTCGAATACATTACGGCTGCCAAGAAGCTATTCGTCGATGAGATGAATCAGAAGGATGCCTACTACCGCGTTCGTACTGACTTTAATAAATCCCGCGATCCTTTCTTACGTTCGGTTTATTTCTTGTACCTCAATCGCCATGGATTTAATGGCCTGTGCCGTTATAACCGCAAGGGAGGCTTTAATGTGCCCTTTGGCTCCTACAAGAAACCGTATTTCCCCGAAAAGGAAATCTTGGCCTTTTCAAAGAAGGCCCAACGCGCCGAATTTAAGTGCATTGGCTATGAAAAAGCCTTCGAACAAATCCGTGCGGGTGATGTGATTTACTGCGATCCGCCCTATGCACCACTATCGACCACAGCGAGTTTTACGACCTATGTCGGTGCGGGGTTTAGCTTGGATGATCAGGCGCTTCTAGCGCGCTATTCGCGACATATGGCCTTAGAGCAACGCATTCCTGTGGTGATTAGTAACCATGATATTCCACTGACTCGTGAGTTATATCGCGGTGCTCACCTTGCCAAGATCCAAGTGCAGCGCAACATTAGCCAAAATGGCAGTGGTCGCAATAAAGTCGACGAGCTGATTGCTTTGTACGATGAAAATTACGATCCGCAGGATGACTGATTACTGCGGTTTAGTTGATTACTGATATCGAGCGACTTAGCCAACAACTTGGCTAACAAGCAGAATCAGGCTGGCGACTAAGGCAATCGCTAACACTATTCCCATTAAAATGTACGGTAACGGCGAGTTGGTCTGGAAGTCTTTTTGACGATTTTTATCTGACTGCACCCCAAAGAAGGCGGCTATCGTACTGTGGAAGACTTGCCAGATCCGGCTTAGCATCAATAGGACTGTTGTGAATTAGCAGGCTTTAAGTCATCGATAGGCTTATCTTGATGACCATGGAGTAATTCAAGCAAGTCGACAAAATGGAACTGGCTAGAGCGATTTTTGCCGGTGAGCCAGGTCTTCCAACTTAAGGTTTGCGTCTGTTCGGCACAACGGTTATTTGGATGGCTGCTAGGTAAACTGTTGTTGTAGCGAGTATCGCTACTGCAAGCGCAGGCAGAGGTATCGTTACTTGCGGCTAGTTTTTCTACGCCAAAGGCTAAGGAGGCGACTACCACTGCGGTAAATGCCAACATCATTGATGACTTAAATGTCACCGAGCCTAAAATGTGTGAAAACTGTGTTAACCGCCCCTTCATGATACTTCCTTTGAAACCACTAAATGATCCACGTTAGCGACCCGAGTATAACAAACTCGCTTAGTTTATGAACAATAATTTATCAATCTTCACTAAAATCTTTCTAACGCTTCAGCATCTCCTTACGTTTGCAGTACGTTATGAGTGCGCCAATTGCGTTTCTATTGAGTTTCAATCGCGATAAATGTGGCATTTGCTATAGAGGCATGGCCTAGCTAAGGGTAAAATAAGGCACTTTTTGTTCAATAGCAGCGAGTGTCTTATGCGCCCATTTTTAATTGCTCCATCGATTTTATCCGCCGATTTCGCCCGTTTAGGGGATGACGTTAAAGCCGTGTTAGATGCAGGGGCTGACGTAGTTCATTTTGATGTGATGGACAACCATTATGTGCCGAACTTAACTATTGGCCCTATGGTGTGCAAGGCGTTACGCGATTATGGCATTACGGCCGATATCGATGTGCATTTAATGGTTAAGCCTGTTGACCGCATCGTGCCTGATTTTGCCAAGGCGGGCGCCTCGATTATTACCTTCCATCCCGAAGCGTCTGAGCATATCGACCGTACTCTGCAACTGATTAAAGAATCGGGCTGTAAAGCGGGTTTAGTGTTTAACCCAGCAACGCCGCTGCATTATCTTGATCATGTAATGGATAAGCTAGATGCTATTCTGTTGATGTCAGTCAACCCAGGTTTTGGCGGCCAATCTTTTATTCCTTCGACTTTAGATAAATTACGCCAAGTGCGTGAGCGTATCGACGCCAGCGGATTTGATATTCGCTTAGAAGTCGATGGCGGCGTAAAAGTGGATAACATTGCCGAAATCGCTGCCGCAGGCGCCGATATGTTTGTTGCAGGTTCTGCTATTTTCGGTAAGCCAGACTATAAAGCCGTAGTGGATGAAATGCGCGCCGAGTTAGCAAAAGTTGAGGCCAAATAATGCAAGAACAGATTAAAGCGATTGCCTTTGATCTCGACGGCACACTGATTGACAGTGTGCCCGATCTTGCGGTCGCGACACAGGCATCACTCGCTGAATTAGGTTTAGCGACTTGTACCGAAGCACAAGTGAGAACTTGGGTGGGCAATGGGGCTGAGATGCTTATGCGCCGCGCCATGAGCCACGCTTTAGGCACAGATGTTGAGCAAACGGCATTAGATGCGGCTATGCCCATCTTTATGCATCACTATCAAGAAAACCTTGAGAAACACAGTGCACTCTATGCCGATGTGCACCAAGTGCTGCAAATCCTGTTTGATGCGGGATTTAAGCTGGCGGTGGTGACCAATAAGCCTTATCGCTTTACCTTGCCTTTGCTTGAAGCCTTTAAGATTAATGACTTTTTTAGCTTAGTGCTTGGCGGCGATTCGCTGGCGAAGATGAAGCCAGACCCATTACCGCTCGAGCATCTATTAGCCGAATGGCAACTCGATAAAAGTGAGTTGTTGATGGTGGGTGATTCTAAAAATGACATTTTAGCGGCGAAAGCGGCGGGTGTTGCATCAATCGGCTTGACCTATGGCTACAACTACGGTGAAGATATTGGGCTCACTGGCCCTGACGCTGTATGCGAGCAGTTTGCCGAGATCCTGCGCTGGCTAAATCTCGCCCAGCCAGTTTAATCGATTCTTTTTATCTTATTTGGAGCAATGACGTAATGATCAAACCCATAGTACTCAGCGGTGCACAGCCGTCCGGCGAATTAACCATAGGTAACTACATGGGTGCATTGCGTCAATGGGTTGCTATGCAAGATAGCCACGACTGCCTATATTGCGTGGTGGACTTGCATGCCATTACCGTGCGCCAAGACCCTCAAGCATTACGTGAAGCCTGTTTAGATACGCTTGCACTGTATTTAGCCTGTGGCGTCGATCCAAAGAAGAGCACAGTGTTTATCCAATCCCAAGTGCCACAACATACCCAACTGGGTTGGGCGTTAAATTGCTACACCCAAATGGGTGAATTGAGCCGTATGACTCAGTTTAAGGATAAGTCACAAAAGCACGCCAACAATATTAACGTCGGTCTGTTTGGTTATCCTGTACTGATGGCAGCGGATATTCTGCTGTATCAAGCGAATGAAATCCCCGTTGGCCAAGATCAGAAACAACATCTTGAGTTAACACGTGATATCGCCACTCGCTTTAACAACGCTTACGGCGAGACATTTACCATTCCTGAGCCTTTTATCCCTGAGCATGGCGCAAAGGTAATGTCGCTGCAGGATCCGCTCAAGAAGATGTCTAAGTCGGACGACAACCGTAACAACGTGATTGGTCTGCTTGAAGATCCAAAAGCGGTCATGAAAAAGCTGAAAAAAGCCATGACTGACAGTGACGAGCCGCCAGTCGTGCGTTTTGATATAGAGAACAAGCCTGGCGTGTCTAACCTGCTGAGCTTAATGTCGGGTATCACAGGACAAAGCATTGCCAGCCTCGAAGCCGAGTTTGAAGGCAAGATGTATGGCCACTTAAAAGGTGCCGCGGGTGAAGCGGTAGTGGGTATGTTAGAGCCGCTGCAAGAGCGTTACCGTGCGCTGCGTGCCGACCGTGCTTACCTCGACCAAGTGATGAGAGCAGGCGCTGAAAATGCTCAAGCTCGCGCCGAAGTGACCCTGAAAAAGGTGTACGAGAAGATTGGTTTGTTAGTGTAATTTGACCTAAAAAGTCATTACACAGCACGTTATTAAGCCGACCCACTCTTGGGTCGGCTTTTTTATGTCTGTGATTCATTGAGCTGTTTGATACAGAACTAAGCGTTTAGGCTTGGGATTTTAGCCAGGAGGAAAAAGCAGCGATGGCAGGCTCTGTGAGACGGCGCTGCTTACAGATAAAACTAAACTCAAAACCTGTATGGACATCGGGCAGGTTTACTGCGACCAGCCTACCGGTGCTGATATCTCCCGCCACCATAAAATCCGGGGCGAGGGCGAGACCTTGACCCGCAATCGCCGCTTCAATCGCCATCACTATATGGCTAAAAATATGTTGCTGTTCGTTATTCAGCGGAATTTGATGGGCCGATGACCATTTATGCCAATCGAGTCCGAGCGGCCCCTCGTCCACAATCAATAAGGCCTGCTGTTGAAAATTGCTTAAGTTAATATCGCGCCACTTGGGGTAAAAACTCGGACTACATACTGGGATTAATCGTTCCTTATGCAAAAGCTGCTGCCAATAGCCCCGTTGATTGAGTTTACCTGCGATAAAGATATCGGCCGTGCTGGTGCTGAGATCGGGGTCTTGGGTGATCATCTCGAGGCGAATTTTAACGCTGGGATACTGGCGCCTAAAATCCGCTAATCTGGGGATCAACCATTTGACCGCAAATGAGCTGTAAACCGCCAAACAAAGTTGTTGGTTTGGGGTGTCGCGGATCTTGAGATTAAGGTCGCTTAACTCATTGAAAATCCTTTCTAACTCAACAAATAAGCTTTGACCTTTTGGCGTGAGCTGCAATTTTCGTCCCTGACGGTCGAAAAGCTGCTCGCCAAAATATTCCTCTAATACACGCACTTGGTGTGAAACCGCGCTTTGGGTAATGCAAAGTTCGGCGGCAGCCTTGGAAAAATGCTGTTGCCTTGCGGCGGTCTCGAAGACTTGTAGTGCGCGTAATGGAGGCAGCTTTCTCATGATTTTCAATGCCTAAAAGATTTAGTATGAATTTAATTCATCTAGCATGAGAAAGCATCATTTCAGCTTAAGTTTTGTGGGGATTATCATGCCAGCATTGAGATTTGCGGATGGTAAAAAATGCAGCGTCCTGTAGTTATCGGTTTGATTTTATTGATAGTTGGTAATCTATTTAGTGCTTTTTACGATGTATCGATCAAATGGCTGCCAGAAGATGCGAATGCGGCCATTTTTCTACTCGTGAGACAAATCACCTCAGTATTGATGTTAATCCCCATTTGGTTGTACTCGCAGCGACCCAAAACTGAACATATTTCGGTCCACCTTTGGCGTGCCAACATAGGCTCAGTTGGCGCGCTTTTTTTAATTATTGGCCTTATGGCTTTGCCACTCGCGACGGTAAGTTCCTTATTTTACTCGGCGCCTCTGATGATTATTTTGATGGGCTATTGGTTTTTAAAGGAGAGGATCACCACAGGACAAGTGGTATGCACATTCTTAGGGTTTGTCGGGATCTTAATTATCCTCAGGCCGAGTGAAATGAACTGGTTTGGATTGGCGGTGCTATTTTCGGCATTTACCTTTTCCGTCAACCAGTTGACCCTGAAAAAGGTCCCTAACACTGAGCATCCGGTATTAACCTTATTGCTGTATAACCTGCTGGGTATTCCCGCAACTTTAATTATCGCGGCCTTTCAGGGGCTTGAAGGACTGAGCTGGGGATTGTTAGCCGTAGCGCTGCTCAGTAATGCCTTCCTACTGATTTATCACTGGTTCTGCGTGCTAGCCTATCGTCGGGCGCAGGCGAGCGATATTGCGATTGCCGAATATACTGGCCTGTTATTTATTGTCTTCTTAGGCTGGCTGTTATTCGATGAATGGTTAGATAGCCTAAGTTGGCTCGGTGCCGCGCTGATTGTATTGCCATCACTATTTTTACCTTGGATTGGCATGTGGATGGCCAAGTCACCCAAGGTTATGGATAACATGCCAGTAAAAGCGTTAGGACTTGAAGCGGTAGAAGGCGAGCCTAAACCCTAAGCGTTTAGGCTCAATCGGTTATTCAATGTATTCGAATACTTTAACGACTTTACGCACACCCGCGGTGTTGCGCGCGATATCGACGGCCATATCGGCCTGAGAGCGGTGAATGAGTCCGAGTAGGAAGACTTCACCGTTTTCAGTGATGACCTTAATGCGGGTGACATCCAGCTCTTTCTCGTTGAGCATGCGACCCTTCACTTTCGTTGTCACCCAAGTATCATTGCTACGGGTGGTGAAAGAGGTTGGGTTACCGATGCGGATCTGATTGTGGATCTTTCCGCCAAGCTTAAGATCTTGTACGACCTTAATCGCCTTATCCCTCAACATAGAGTTGGGCGCTTGGCCAATCATCAGCACATTACCGTTAACCGAAACACCCGTGATATTTGTTTGTTTCTTCAGATCTTCATGCTCAAGCAGAGCGCTGGTGATCTTAAAATCGGTATTGGTATCGTCGAGCTGAGTCTTCACCGAACGCTCATCGTTGGCCATCATGGCGCCACTGACTGCACCCACCATAACGGCACCGGCGCAGCCTTGCAGCAGCATGCAAACCATTAACAGTGGCGCAGCATATCTCATTGCTGTTCGTCCTGCGGGAAGAGCGTGCGGTCGATATTGTCACAGAGGCAGTGGATAACCAGTAAGTGTACTTCTTGAATACGTGCCGTCACGTTAGAAGGTACACGGATTTCCACGTCGCCTACGCTCAGTAATCCCGCCATCGCGCCACCGTCTTTACCGGTTAAGGCAACGATAGTCATATCGCGGCTAAGGGCGGCTTCCATGGCTTTAATCACGTTGCCTGAGTTACCGCTGGTGGAAATCGCCAGCAGAATGTCACCAGGTTGACCTAAGGCTAAGATTTGTTTTGAGAAAATCTCATCATAGCTGTAATCGTTGGCAATCGCAGTGATGGTCGAGGTGTCGGTTGACAGAGCAATCGCTGGCAATGGTGGACGTTCAATTTCGTAGCGGTTTAATAGCTCGGCCGAGAAGTGCTGAGCATCACCGGCACTGCCGCCGTTACCGCAGGCAAGAATTTTATTGCCGCCCAAAAGACATTGCACCATCATCTCGGCCGCTTTAGCGATGGATTCTGGCAGTGCTTCGGCTGCATCGATTTTGGTCTGGATAGATTCAGTAAAGCTGTCTTTAATGCGTTCTAACATGGATACATCCTTTCAGGATAAAGTGTGGCTATGATGCCATATTTCCACGGTGGAGTTGAGGCATAAGCGTTAAAAATTATTCGATTAGCTGAGTCGAGGACCTCGTTTAAAAGGCATCGACTAGCCAGTGGATTTGCGCGTCCTCGATGGCGACAACGTCGAATCGGCACGGCACATCCAGTTTATGCGTCTGTAAATAGTGGCTGGCCGCCATGCGGATCCTGCCGATTTGTGCTTTGCTAAGTGCTTGTATTGCGCCGCCAAATTGATTTGCTGAGCGATATTTTACTTCAACAAATACCCTGTGTTGTTTATGGCGCATGACGAGGTCTATTTCACCAAAGGGATAGCGGACATTGCGCTCGACAAAGGTTAAACCTTGCTGTTCGAGGTAACCTTGAGCGATCGACTCTGCCTGCTGTCCGAGTGTCATAATTGACGGAAACTGCCCCTTTGATAGCGTCCCCAGCTTAATTGGCGGTTTATCACCCCGTCAGGATTGACGGATAACATGCCGCTACGACCATTGAACTGGTAACCCGTGAATGAGCGCATTTGCGCGAGTTTACTGATCAAATCCATGGCGTCGTAACCCATCACAAACAAGCGTTTTTGGCCATTGTTCCAACCCGCCCATAAGGTGCTTACCATCAGATTTTCTTCACCATTTTGCATCAGCCAAGGAGCATCGCTCATGGTCAAGTTATTTAAATCCTGCGCCGTTTGGCTCGATTCGTTGTCGATGCGGCTACGGCTAGAGGTATACAAGGGCACGGGTTGGGTGAATACGCTAAAGTTGACGTCGATAAAGGCTTTTAACAGTGTTAACTCCTGCGGCGCCGAGATCATATAAATCGCATCTATATCTTGGCGTGAGCGAAAATCAGCTTGTACTGAGCTGCCTAGTAGCTCTTTAATGCGTGCGATACGTGCTTGGCTATCACGGACCCCAAGCGCATCTTGCACTGTGGTTTTCATCTTGTCGCCACCGTCGTAGTAATAAACTTCGATAGGCGTATCGCTTTTCTTTTTCCATGCCTGGATAAAGCTTTCGGCCATGCGTTTACCGATGGCATCGTTGCTGGCGAGTAGCAGTGGCATAGTCACGCCATCTTGATACATGCGTGTTGCGGCATCGGCGGCTTCTTGGGCTGGCGATAGCGCAAAGTAGAACTTATTGATATCGGGCACAAACTTATCGGTTTGATTTAAAAACAGCTGCGGAATGGGCGCTGTCGGGGCCGTAGGTACTGCGGGAGCTGTGCCCGTTGGCGTGCTGATTGCTGGGCTTGTGCTGCTGTTAAGCGCCAGTAATTGATCGATTTCATTTGGCAATAAGGGGCCAATAATAAACTCGGCGCCCGCATTCACCGCTTGCTGATAGGCTGCAACGGCATCATTGGCGGTATCGTAAAAGTTAACCGAAACCTGTTCATTGGGTTTGGCTAAATAGCTAGCCAAAATACCTTGGCGAATCGCGTTAGCAGCACCGGCGCGCTGACCTGTGAGTGGTAACAGGACGGCGATATTTTTTGGCATAAAAGGCTTGGCATTGAGCGCCCGATCGAGATCGGTTGGCAATTTGGCCGCCGCGGGATGATAAGGATTCTGCTTTTGCCAGTCGCCTAGGTAACGGACCAGTTGATTGGGGTCGACCGCATAGTGTTTGGCGATATAGGCGAGCTGCAACCAACCGGCAAATACTGGGTTATTGGCGTCGCGGATAAAGGATTGCAGGGTTTGCTCATGCATAGGCTGCAATACTTGCCAGATCTGGTTATTGACTTCGCTCGCCTCGGCGGGCGGTAAATAGGTGGTCAATAAACTCAGTTCGCGCACTTGCTCGATAGGTTGCTTATTCAACTGGAACAAATGCGCTCTAAATTGATGATACGCGGCCATTTGCCAGCCGGGTAAAACCCAAGTGCTTGGATAGCTCAGAGTCTTGAGCGCCTCAACATAAGTCGATGTATGCTCTAAGACCCGTGCCGTTAAGTATTTATGCTCAGCTACCAGAGTCGGACTCTGAGTCAGGCTTGGCAGCATCGACTTCAGCAGTTTCTGCGCCGCTGCATAGTCATTGGCGTTGATATAGGCATGCGCCGCCAGCAGCAGGTTAGTATCGCGCTGCTGCGGATCTTTGCTATTCGCGGCCTGTGCTAAATACACATTGGGCGCCAATGGTGCAGAGGCTAAAGAGGTGGCCACTGTGGGGGCAGTACCGGTTGAGCTGGGCGCTTGGCTGCCGCAACCCGCCAACACTGCGGATAAAATGGCCACGGAAACGAACTTAGTTGTATTCAGGCTTTTTAACACTGGGCTTCACTCTGGTAAGATGCTGCCTCTAGTTTAACCTTCTCTTGCGCTTGACGAAAGTCTTGGCGCTGTCATTACCGAGGTATATATGGACCAAAGCGTCGCACTCTATATTGTTCCCACTCCCATTGGTAACTTGGGGGACATGAGCCCACGTGCTATCGAAGTGCTCACTCAGGTCGCATTGATTGCCTGTGAAGATACGCGCCACAGCGGCAAGTTATTGAGTCATTTTGGTATTTCCACTAAAACTATCGCGTTGCATGACCATAATGAGCGCGCCCGCGCCCAATGGATTGTGGATCAACTGGCCGCAGGACAATCAATTGCGCTGATTTCCGATGCGGGCACGCCGCTGATTTCGGATCCTGGCTATCACTTAGTCTCCCATGTGCGGCAGTCGGGTTTTAGAGTAATCCCATTACCTGGCCCTTGTGCGGCGATTACGGCATTAAGTGCTTCTGGTTTACCGTCGGACCGTTTCTCCTTCGAAGGTTTTTTACCTTCTAAAGAGAAGGCGCGTGCCGATAAGTTACTGGAGCTTAAGGAAGATCCGCGCACGTTGATTTTTTATGAATCACCACACCGTATCGAGCACAGTCTGACGACCATGGTCGAGGTTTTAGGGAATGATCGTCATGTGGTGATGGCGCGTGAAGTCACTAAAACCTTCGAGACCTTCCTCTCAGGCCCAGTGGCCGAGGTGTTGGCCACGGTCAGCAGCGATCCTAACCAGCAAAAGGGTGAGATAGTGTTGATGGTGCATGGTCATCGCGCGGCGGAGGATGATGAAGCGATCCCCACAGTTGCCATCAACACCTTGAAATTACTCTGTGAAGAATTACCACTCAAAAAAGCAGCCGCCATTGCCGCGCAAATTCATGGTCTTAAAAAGAATGCCCTGTATAAGTTCGGTTTAGAGTCGGATTTATAAGCCAATCTTAGAGATAGGCGCAGATAGGCGGGATTAACAGTGGTGCGCGCAGGTAGCTTAGGCTATAATCCGCGCCGAGTTGGCCAGACAGTCGCTGCGCTCGCAAGAGCGGAGAGGAAAGTCCGGGCTTCAAAGAGCGGGGTGCCAGGTAACGCCTGGGCGGTGCGAACCGACGACAAGTGCAACAGAGAGGAGACCGCCATCATAGCCTCGGCTAAGGTGGTAAGGGTGAAAGGGTGCGGTAAGAGCGCACCGTGCGGCTAGCAATAGTCCGTAGCAAGGTAAACTCCACCCGAAGCAAGACCAAATAGGGTTCCGTATGGCGTGGCTCGCGTTGGAACCGGGTAGGTCGCTTGAGCCTGCG
>NZ_JBKEDJ010000103.1:0-38810 GCF_047975355.1 Shewanella sp.
AGGCAGTGCCAACGCCGACCATGTTATGAATTTTGAGTATTTGCCCGCACCGGGGCAGACCTTAGTGAGTCAAAGCTACCGACTAGAGCATGGTGGCAAAGGAGCGAATCAGGCGGTGGCCTGCGCCCGCTTATGTCAGGCCGATTCGCGAGTGGATTTTATTTGTCACTTAGGTCAAGACAGCGCTGGAAACGAGATGCGAGCCAATTGGCTCAAGGATGGGATAAAAGCCGATGGCATCACGCAAGTCGCCAATATGAATAGCGGCACGGCGATGATTTTTGTCGCCGACAATGGCGAAAATTCCATCGGCATTGCCGCTGGCGCCAATGCCCATCTAACCCCTCTTGAGATAGACAAACATTATGCCCTGTTTGCCAATGCCCAGTTTATGCTTATCCAACAGGAAACCCCGATGGATACAGTGAGCCATGCATTGCAAACCGCCAGACGCCTAGGCATTACCACAGTGCTGAATCCCGCGCCCGCCGTGAGTTCACAGCAGGATTACCTCAAGTGGGTCGACATTATTACCCCGAATGAAACCGAGGCCGAAGCGTTAACGGGCATTGAGGTCAATAGCGAAGAAGATGCCAACTTAGCCGCCCAACTGCTGCATCAACAAGGGGTGACGACTGTGGTAATTACCTTAGGCAGTAAAGGTGCGTTTATCAGTAGCGCAGGCTTTACCGGGTTAATTCCGGCACTTGAAGTACAAGCCATAGATACGGTTGCCGCTGGCGATACCTTCAATGGCGCCCTAGTCGTGGGCTTAAGTGAGGGCATGTCGATAGCCGCTGCCGTCGGCTTTGCCAACGCCGCATCCGCAATCACAGTGACCCGCGCTGGCGCTCAACGTGCCATTCCCTACCGCCACGAACTGCCGCGTTAACTCCCCATGAGTGCGGCAAATTGTCGCACTCAGCCTATTTCACCATAAAGTTGTATATACATAATTTACATATCGAATTCAGTCCCATTTAATGAATTAAGCCTATGCTGGCAAGCGAATACTCGAGTCACATCGGCTCGATCCACCTTGTTCAGAATAAGGAAGTACCAGATGAAAGCGAAAAGCACCACTTTCCGTAATATGACTAGCGCTAGCTTACTTGGCCTAGGATTATTAGTCGCCAGCCAAGCGAGTGCTAACGAATGTGAACTCAAAATTGCTGCGACTGACGCTATGCAATTTGACACTAAAGAGCTGTCTGTTCCCGCTACTTGTAAAGAAGTGACCCTGACGCTAACGCACACTGGCACACTGCCAAAAGCGGCGATGGGCCACAACTGGGTGTTAACAAAAGCCGCTGATATGTCTGCCGTTGCGACCGATGGTATGAGCGCTGGCGCCGATGCAGCTTACGTTAAAGCCGGTGATAGCCGTGTTATCGCTCACACTGCATTAGTGGGTGGCGGTGAATCAACTTCTGTAAAATTTAGCACTGCGGGCATGAGCGCGACTGAAGCTTACCAGTTCTTCTGCAGCTTCCCAGGCCACTGGGCGATTATGCAAGGTAGCTTTAAGATCCAAGGCTAATTCCATTGCCTATGCTCACTTTAGGTATTCCCTTAAGTGAGACAACAAAAAAGCGGACCTCGGGTCCGCTTTTTTGTTGAATGCTGATTGGCTCACGAGCCAGTTTGCCTTCGAGGATTTTGTTTCGAGATGTCTTCGGAGATGCACTCTTCGGGCGAGTTATTCTTCGCCGAACTCGTCTTCATCATCAAAATCATCGGCATCGGTTGCCGCTTCAGCCGCTAAAGCCGCCGCTAATTTGGCCTTAGCTTGTTTCTCTGAGCGACGCTTGTTGCGCTCAGCCAGCGTGCCTAAAAACACTTGCAGCTCGGCTTGACCCCAAGCTTGTGCCTCGGCCTCGGTCGCAAAACCGTCATGGCTTTTCGACACTACCGTCTTAGTCGACGTCATACGACGGGTGATTTCCGTCTTCCAACCATTTTCAGTTTGAGTGACGCGAAAATCGTATTTTTTACCCTTGCTCATTCTGCTCTATTTCCTAAATGATGCTTGCCACGTTTGTCTTATCAAGCGATACAAACGCCATCATAAAACAAAAGGAGCGCAGTTTACTTGATTTCGGCAAAGAAAGATCGCTTACGAGAAAATTTTCATGCTCAGCTGGCTCAATGAGTCGAGGCATCCCAATATAACCCCGCCTGCCAGATGATTTTTCGCCCTAATCTTAGTCCTAAGCTCAGTATCAAGCTAGCGCAAAAGCGGCTGGCGGACGGTATCTTTTCTTGTTTTGGTCATAAAAATAAGTAAATTTAGTCATATAGCAATTTTAGAGTGTGAGGGACCCTATTAATAAGTCATTCATAATTTAGGAAAGATGATGAATACCTCCTCAGTAACACTCTGCATGCTGTTGGCAAGCACGGTCCTGCTAGCAGGCTGTAACAGCGATAACAAAGATAGCGAGACTACACCGCCACCAGCGAAAATGGTGCCCGCCCAAGTCGGTGAGCGACCACTGTTTTTAGTGCGCCAAATGCAGGACAGCAGCTTAAAGACCCGTTTAGCCCAGTGCGAAACCGATCATTTCTACCGTAGTGATTTTTCCATTGGTCACCGCGGCGCGGCAATGCAATTCCCTGAACACACTAAAGAATCCTATCAAGCCGCCATCAACTCTGGCGCGGGTATCGTCGAGTGTGATGTGACTTTTACCGCCGATAAAGCCTTAGTCTGTCGCCACTCCCAGTGCGATCTAGCCAGTACAACCAATATTTTGACTATTCCCGAACTTGCCAATAAATGCTCAGTCCCCTTTACCCCCGCCGATGCGGCCAATGGCGTCGCCGCCACTGCAACTTGCTGCACCAGCGATATCACCCTCGCCGAATTTAAAATGTTAAAGGGCAAGATGGAGGGCGAAAATCCAAAGGCGACCAATGTCGAGGAATTTATCAATGCCACGCCTAAGTGGCGCACCGATCTCTATGCGGGCAACGGTACCCTAATGACCCACGCCGAGAGTATTGAGATGTTTAAAAAGGCCGGCGTTAAAATGACGCCCGAGCTAAAAGCCGCCAGCGTGGCTATGCCCTTCGATGGTTTTACTCAGCAGGAGTACGCCCAGAAGATGCTAGATGAATATACCGCAGCGGGTGTCGATGCCTCGCAGGTATTCCCCCAATCCTTTAATTTAGAAGATGTAAAATACTGGATTGCTAACGCCCCCGAGTTTGGCAAACAAGCGGTATATCTTGATGATAGATATGATATTCACACGGGCTTTGACCCACAGGACTCCTCCAGCTGGTCGCCCTCAATGGCGGAACTTAAAGCCCAAGGCGTAGAGATTGTCGCGCCGCCACTCTGGGTGCTGGTGACTTTAGATGCGGATAAAAAAATCATTCCATCGGAATATGCCAAAGCCGCGAAAGCAGCGGGGCTTAAGATCATCACTTGGAGCTTAGAGCGCTCAGGATTATTGAAAGATGGCGGCGGTTGGTATTATCAAAGCATCACAGATGCCATTGATAATGAAGGCGATACCTACGAACTACTCGATGTGCTCGCCAAAGATGTCGGCGTGATTGGCGTGTTTTCGGACTGGCCGGCGACTGTCACTTACTATGCCAACTGCATGGATTTATAGGCCAAACAAATAGGCTGTATTTCAAATACCGAGAAACAAAAAAGCGTTAGCAAAAACTGCTAACGCTTTTTATTAACAGATTCTTTTTACTTAAAAAGATGCTGAATATTTTTTAAATCGCCCTTACCTTCGGCAATTTCTTCCGGCGTTAAACCTGTCACTTCGTGTGGGAACACTAACCAGTCGTCAGAGGCATGGATATAGTAATCAGGCTTTAAAGGCACAGCGGTATTCTTTGGCTTGTAATAAGGACAAGCGATACGAATATCCTGCGGCATGTTTAAGCGCATCAGTTGGCTTAACTTTTCCTTCAGCGCGTGGATACTGCGGCCAGAGTCAAACACATCGTCCACAATCAGTAAACTGTCGCTAGCATTCGCATTTTCAACAATGTAATGCAGGCCATGTACTTTGATTTCTTTGCTTTGCTTGTCGGTACCAATACCGTAGTAAGACGAGGTACGCACGGCGATATGGTCGGTTTCAACCTTCTTAAAGTCGAAAAACTCTTGTACCGCGATCCCGATTGGAGCACCGCCACGCCAAATACCCACGATAAACTGCGGACGGAATCCACTCTCATAAACCTGTGAAGCTAATAGAAATGAATCTTCGAGCAGTTGTTGTGCGGTAACGAAATATTTTTCTGACATGACACCGATCCCCATCTTAATTATTGATTTTAGGTGTTAAAGCGCGAGCTTTTACCCTGTAAGGTCTGTTCGGCGTCCAAAACACGAGAACAGCAATCTCTTCATAAGAGTCCTAGCAAGTGTAGGCAGCCGCCGAATTTTGGGAGCGAATTTTATACCAAAAAAAACCGCCTTGCTGCAGTTATAGTCATAAGTTGCAGGTGAACGGCCGTTTATTTTGCATTTTTAGGACGGAACTAACAAAAAGCGTACAAAAAAGGCCACCAAAAGGTGGCCAACAAGGAACGAGCACAGGCTCAAAGCAAAGTGTGAAGCTTAAGTTTGACGCTTAAGTTAGCTCACAGGGTTGATAATATGTTCACCGACCTTAGTCATGGCGCTGTAGCTGCGGCTACTCGACTCTTCAAACTCCTTCGCCAGAATCGTGCTGACATAATGCCAGTCGCTACGCACCGCTTCTTTAGTGAAGGTTAAGGTCATAAAGCCGCGGTCTTTAAGGTTGGTGTATTTAAGATCTGGCACCAACTCGACGATCGCCGCCTCGGTTGCAGGGATCTGTTCCGCAGGCAGATTTAAGTAATATTCCAAACCAGGTGATGATACTGAGCTTGTGGCAAACTCGACCCCAACGGTATCGCCGTTGACGTCTTTAAGCTCATTCGCCCAGGCATTATGGGTGTCACCGGCAATCACGACTAGGTTGTGATTTTTCGATTTAGCCGTGCCTAAAATCACTTCCCTTTCATAGGCATAACCATCCCATGCATCCAAGTTATAGGGAATTGATGGCAGTTGCAGCAGGGCAATCACTTCTGGCGTTAACAGGGCTTGATTGGCCTGCAAGTACTGTAATTCCGCCGCCGTTAGGGTTGGATCATTTGCCGCAGCGCGGGCGGCTAACTTCGCCAACGCCCCAAGCATGGCATATTGTGGGATGCTCATTTGCTGGGTTGCAATCGCCGCAGGTAGAGACATCTTGCCCATGAGGATCTGTTGTCCTAATACCTGCCAAGTGCCCGTGGCTTGCAATAAGGTGCCCTGTAACCAAAGTAACTGGGTCAGCCCTAACATAGTGCGCGAGGTCGATGTCACATCTGCGCGGAAACGCTCCCCATCGAAGGCGCCCGTACTGGCATCCATATAATCGGCATAATCGAGCTGCTTATCGCGGGCCAAGACGCGCGTATCCAGCATATGTAAGTCGACTAAGTTGCCGTAACTGAAGCTGCGATAAATCTCCTCATGGTTACCCTCGCGCCATGGGCGGATTGGCAGCCACTCGAAGTAAGCCTGCAGCGCGGCTTCTTTACGAACGGCAAAATCCCCTTCGCCTTCGTTGTGATTCTCGGCGCCATCACGCCAAGTATCGTTTGCCACTTCGTGGTCGTCCCATACCGTAATAAAAGGCACTTTCGCGTGCAATTTTTGCAGGCTGGCATCGGTATGATATTGGCCGTAACGGGTACGGTAATCGCTGAGGGTCAACAGTTCGTTGGCGGGTAACACTTCACGGCCAAGCTCTGCCGCATGTTCGCTGGCATAGCCGCCGCGAGCATATTCGTAGATATAGTCACCCAGATGCACCACGGCATCGAGGTCATCCTGCGCCGCAGCCAATTCATACACGTTAAAATAGCCGGCTGGAAAGTTAGCGCAGGACATGACGGCAAGTTTTACCGAACTCACATCCCCCTCGGGTAGAGTGCGGGTCTTGCCCACCTCAGAGGTTTTTCCGCCCGTCATAAAGCGGTAGAAATAGGTTTGTCCCGCACGTAAACCACGGGCATCGATTTTGACCGTGTAATCACGATTAGCATTGGTGACCATCTCCCCTGTGGTCACTAATTGTGAAAATGCCGCATCACTGGCCACTTGCCAGCTGACTTTGACATCCCCAGCAGAATCTGGCGTCACACGGGTCCAGAGGATCACCGCGTCTTGCGCAGGGTCACCACTGGCTACCCCATGTAAAAACTGCGCAGGAACAGATTTATCATCATCACTGTCACTACACCCCATTAGGCCGTAGGAGATCACTGCTGCACCAATGCCTTTGGCCGACATGGCTAAAAAATCACGACGAGTCACGGTTCGTTTCATTATTATTATTCCCTTATAGATGAGGTTTCACTGGTATGAGGTCTAATGAGGCCCCGATTGTGAGACATCACTGTTACACATTTGTGACATCTTTGTCAGCCTTTTATGATTTCTTTTAATTCATAAGCTTATACTGGATGACGTACTTTATTTGTACAGCACTGGCACAAGCCATGAGTAAGCTGCTAACATCGGATCAGTGGCAAATCGCTCAGATTTTGGCTCGTCGAGCATCAAACCTGAGCCTTGTTAAAAAAGGAATTTATAGGATGAAAGTCAGCGATATTATGAGCACTGAGGTCATCTGCATCAGCGATGGTGCTAGCCTGAAAGATGCCCACCATTTAATGCAAACCCGCGGCGTGCGCCATTTACCTGTGATATCTGAAACCGATGGCACCTTAGTCGGTGTACTCACCCATAAGAAGATGATCGCCAGCGTATTGTCTATGTTGAACAAATACGGCCAAGGCGCATTGGATCGCAAGGAACGCTACACTCCCATAGCGACTGTGATGGACAAAGACTGCCAGCACTTAACCGCCGATGAGCCCTTAAGCGTGGTGGTGGAATACTTTATCGACAACAAACTCGGCTGCTTACCCGTAGTAGATAACGATAAGAAAGTATTAGGGATTGTCACCTCTTCCGACTTTATTAAGCTCTGTCGTACCCTGCTGCAACAGCAAGCTTAACGCCTAACATCCTCACTCTTTCTCGCTGGCCCTCGGTTATCAGGGCTGGCGAGAGTCATTATTTAAAAACTCCAAGGACGCCCGTGGCCAAGTTATTAACCCAAGAACAATTTATCCGCGCCTATGAATGCGCCGAATTAGGCTGTATCACCAACCATGACCGCCTCGCCCAATTGCTCGCCGATCCCGATTATGACGCTTTACATGAATACAGCGCCTACTTTGGCAAAGCGGCGACACAAATCTTCTGTATCAGTGACTTACAAAGTATGGAGGAATTGCATTTTGTCGCGGGAAACTTGAATTGGGATGACCATGATCCCGATATGGTGAGGGCGATTATCGAACATCCGCTCTGCGATGCGGGTACCGCTTTATTGCTTTACTGGTACGGACAAGGCTTTTATTACTCCACACCACAGAGGCTCGACACGCCTTTTGGACAGCTATTCAACACCATCACCGAACGCTTTGTTGCGCGCGACTATGCCAGTTATAGAATCCATTTTGATCCGTTTAAAGAATGTTTTATGCCCTCATTAGAGGATGTCCTCACGAATGGATGCCAAATTCCTGGGGCCATTTTTGCCCCCTACAGCACAATGGAAATTGAAACCGATGCAGGGCATCCAAGGTATCTACAATTTAAAAATGAGCAGCTGAAATCGGGTAAATGGGGCCAGTAATAAGCCCTAAGCTGTCTTTAAATAGAACGCTTAAAGCCAAGCTATTAACGTGATTAAACAGGCGTTGCTGGCGGAATACGGGTAAAACGCTGCCAGCGCCCCGAGCGCCAACGGTGCACCATAATCAAGCCTCGCACCCATTCATCGGCCGCAACCGCAAGCCAAGCGGCAAGGACGCCATAACCTAAATGCAGCCCAAAGAACCAAGCCAATAACACGCCAATTCCCCACATGCTAAACAGGCCAACGCGCACCGGAAACGCCACATCCCCCGCACCTTTTAATGCCGAAATAATCACCAGATTAAAGACTCGGCCGGTTTCCAGCGCGATAGAGCCCAATAACAAGAGTGCGGTAAGTTGAATGACCTCTGGGTTTTCACTCAGCCAGCCCACTATGGTAAAACGCTGCCAGTAAAAGGCTAACACTATCGCGAGGGAGGCAATAAAGCCCACCAAGCAATACTTTTGCACCCGTAACGTTATCTCATCGAACCATTGTTTACCGACGTAGTAACCAGTTTGAATTTGCGCCGCCTGACCGAGCGCCACCGCAAAACAGTAAATAAAGCGGCTGATATTCAAGCCATAGGTATAGGCGGTCAGCGAGAGCGTGCCCATCTGACTAATAAAATAGATGATGGTCATCTGCGCCACGTTGTAGGACAGCATTTCGCCCGCATTAAGCAAACCTATGCGCATCACGCTCCAATAGGTGCTGCGCGGCAATAACTTAAGTCGCAGCATCGGCAGCGGGATACCTTTATGGCGGATCACCGCCAGCATAATCAAGGCACCGATAATCTGGCTGGTGACAGTCGAAATCGCCACCCCTGTCACCCCATAAACTGGCAAACCAAAGGGAGAATAGAGGGCAATATAGTTACCGAGTACATTCATCAATCCCGTGCTGGAGGTAACTAACATGGCCGAGCGAGTAAAACCGTAGCTACGTAAGATGGCCGCAAAGGCGATGTTCATCACCAGCCCTATGCTTAAACTACCGCAGATCAGCAGATAGTCATTACCATAGCCTGCGACTTCTGGCTCTAGCGCAAATAAACTGATAATGCCGTGGGCACCGAAAAACATCGATGTGCCCATAATCACGGCTAAGCCTAAGCTTAAGGCCACACTGGCCACGCCAATATCGGTCGCTTGCTGCGTCTGCCCTGCACCATTATTTTGGCTGATCAGAATGCTGGCGCCCGTGCTGACCATCATGGACATCACCATCATAAAAAACATCAATTGGGTGGTGAGTCCCACCGCGGCGACGGCATTATCGGAATAATGGCTCAGCATAAAAATATCGCTGATCCCGAGTAAGGATTGCAGCAAGGTTTCGATAAAAATCGGCCAAGTGAGGGCGACAATGCCCATGCGTTGTTGCAGGGTTTTAGCTGATTTGGCCACGTCCAATCCTTACCGCTGGAAGACAAGTGAAATAGCAATAACACGCCAAGGCTGGCGAGCGGTAATTTTCTTACATTTTTAGATTGTGCTCAATCCTTCGTCACCACTAAAGCCTGCCCCTGCAACCGTATTCATTGGGTGGAGCTCAATTCATTGAAGTCGAAAAATATCAGTAACGTCTCAATTAACACTCTTTAATCGACTGAAATAGCAGGGATTAATACCATATCACCCAATACACACTACCCTTTTTGATATCGAGCCGATACACTTTGCCGACCACAAGGGGCGATAAGCGCTCACCGAATATATTCAGGGAAACTGCACATGAGCCAACTCTATTTAGAAGACGGAATTAAACAATTAGTGAGCGAGTTTATCGCCGCAGGTTGCCCTTCGGTGCGCGAACAAAGCCTTGAGGAGCGCCGCCAAGGGTATATCGCTAGCACAGTATTGGCAGGTGAGCCGGAGGCTGTGTTTGAAGTTAAAACCCTATCCCTTGAGGGCATCGAATTAACGCTATTTAAACCCTCGGCGGACAACAACTTACCCGTGGTCATTTACTATCACGGCGGCTGTTTTGTCAGTGGCGGCATCGCCACCCATAATCAGCAACTGCGTAAAATTGCCAATGATTCCGGCGCATTAGTGGTGGCGGTCAGCTATCGTCTCGCCCCTGAGCATGTATACCCCGCCGCCCATGATGATGCCTTCAGTGCCGCCAATATCGTGCAGCAACATTGCCAGCAATGGGGCGGGGACAACACCAATATCACTCTGATGGGCGACAGTGCTGGCGGCCATTTAGCCTTAGTCACTTGCCTGCGGTTAAAAGCACAAGGGCAATGGTTACCTAAAAAACAAGTGCTTATCTATCCTATGTTGGATGCGACCGCCAAAAGCCAGAGCTATATCGACAATGGCGACAAGTACATTATCACCCGCGACACGCTGCTCACGGGCTTTGATATGTACCTCGACTGGCACCCCAGAACCGATGTTGAAGCCAGCCCACTGCGCAGCCAAGATTTAGCCGGTTTACCCGAAACCCATATTATTACCGCCGAGTTCGATCCCCTGTTAGATGAGGGCGAACAGCTATTCCGTAACCTGTTAGATGCGGGCGTAAATGCCCATTGCCGCCGTTATTTAGGGGTGATCCACGGCTTCTTCCAACTCGCTGGTGTCAGCCAATCGGCGCGAGATGCCATGGTGCAAGTGACCCATATTATTCGCGCTTAACCCTCGCTAAGCCGCATGTCGAGATAAAAGGGATGCGGCTATTGAATCCATTCAACGAATAACCTATTGCATGATAACGCAATGATCTAACTGCGCTATTTCGCCTCTGGTCGACTCAGCTTGTAGATCACATCTTTATGCTGCGGATACATGGCCAGTAAGGCTTCTTGGCTAAATAACTCAAAGTCATCAAAGGTAAAACCGGGTGATACCATACAGCCCACCAGTGAAAACCCAGACTGATTCATGGCCGAGCCAAAAATACAGCCCTTAGGCACTAAAAACTGCGGTCTTTCACCTGCGGCTAAATCGAGTCCTAACTGCGCCGAGGTCAGCTCACCTTCGGGGGAAATCATATAAATCGTCAATGATTGCCCCGCATGGAAATACCACATTTCATCGGCCGTGAGTCGATGAAAATGCGACACTTCACCAGTTCGCAGTAAGAAATAAATACTGCTCCACAGCTGACGACTCGGATCGAAGGCCGATTCTGAGCGATAGGAAGAACGGTAATATCCGCCTTCTACATGCTGTTCAAGTTCTAAATACTGAATAAAATCATCTGCATTCTGCATCTTTACTACTCCATTCATTTTTTCGCATCTGTATCTTAGCCAATACCTTTTTTAAGAAGATGTTAGAACCATGACCGAAATCAAATAATAATTATTCTCATTTGCATATAATCCTGCCACTTATAATTTTACGGAGAAATGAGAGTGAAGCCCACTTACCTTGCCATCCTGTTAGCTGCCCTACTACATCCCTCATTGGCCAGCGCAGACGAAGTAAACAAACCTGAGCTGGAAAAAATTGAGCGCGTGAGTGTTGTTGGCGTAAGACAACGATTAGAGCAAGCCGGCACCCTAGCAAACACTATCATGAAAACCGAAGTCATCGACGCCAGCATTATCGAGAACAAAAATGCCGTCAACCTCTCGGAAGCGATAGATAATTCCCCCGGCGTCAAAGTCTCCAACGAATGCTCCATGTGTGGTGTTAAACGGATTATGCTCAACGGCATGAAAGGCGAGCAGACCACGATTCTGGTCGATGGTTTGCCCGTGCATACCATGATCTCAGGCTATTATGCGGTCGATGCCATTCCAACCACAGGCGTCGAGCGCATTGAAGTTGCCCGTGGTGCGGGCGCCTCCTTAATCGCCCCCGAAGCTATTGGCGGCACCATCAATATTGTCAGCTACGAACCCACAGAAAACGGCGCCGAACTGGATATATCCGCCGGTGAAAATGGCTACCGTAAACTCGGTTTTCTCGGTAAAGGCGTGACTGAAGATGGCCGCACCCGTGCGACGCTCGTTGCGCAATATGATGATAGAGATCAAGCCGATGCAGACAATAACAAAGTCAACGAAGCACCGATGCAGGAAAACCGCAGCCTGACCGCCCGCGTGTCCCACGATGTGACCGATACCGATAACCTAGTGATGCGCGTTGCCAATATCCAATCGGAAATTTTCGGCGGCCCCATGATAGGTAGCACCTTTGCCGATGGCGTCGCCTCTAGCACGGGTAACGTGCTATCCGGCTACGATGGCCAGTCGAGCGAGTCACAACAGCTCTTTGAAGATGGTGATGTACGTAAGCGTTACACTGGCAAGGCTTGGGAAACCACAGAATGGATTAAAACCGAGCGCAACGAAGCCTCACTCGCTTGGCTGAGGGAATTTAACGACAACTGGAACATGCACCTTACTGCCAGTTACGCCGACCATAAGCAGGACTCCTTTTATGAAGGCTTCGACTACAGCGCCGATGACAAGATGTGGTTCTTCGACGCGCGCTTTAACTATCTTTTGACCGATAGCCAACTACTCACCTTCGGCGCCGACTTACGCACAGAGGAAATGCGCTCCCATTCACGCTCAGGCAGTGCTAACCCTGACTATGTTTCCGACTCCTTTGACTATGATGTAAAAGGCGTTTATCTACAGGACACTTGGCAAGCCACTGAGTCTTTAGAAGTCGCCATGGCGCTGCGTTACGATACCATCAGCGCCGATTTTACCGACCCCAGCAAACCCGGCACCGAACTCGATGAGTCGATTCTGTCCCCTAGGGTCGACATTCGTCTGCGCCACAATGATGAATGGACCTCGCGCCTATCCGCAGGCCGAGGCTACCGCGCGCCCCTGTCCTTCTTTGAAACCGACCACGGTATTTTAGACGGCTCACTCGGCTTCGACATCGATATCGACGAGCTAGAACGCTCCAATTCAGTCAACTATGCCCTGAGTTACGAGGGCGAGCGCCTCACCTCTACCGCCTCGATTGCTTGGACCGAAGTCGAACATTTGGCGGCATTAACCACCAACGACCATGGCATTCCATTGCTGACCCAACTAGATGAAAAAGCGCGCGTCATCACCAGCGATATCGCCCTGGGTTATCGTTTGACCGACGATATGAGCCTAAGCCTCACCGCAGAGCATTTTGATTATGATTCTGTATTTAAATCCTCCTATGCCATTGCACCTGTTGAGAAAAGGGTCACGCTCAGCATGGATTGGGATCTAAATGACTGGGAGTTTTTCGCGAATCTAGTATGGATCGGCAGTCGCGATCTGGCAGACTTTGGTTACGAAGGCTATAACCGCCTAGACGCTAATGGCCAAGTGGACCCTAGCTCGAAAAAGACCACAGATGCGCCGGCTTATGTCACTTTAGATCTCAAGGTGAGTTATCAACTTAACGACACCCTGTCGCTCTACACTGGGGTGAGCAACCTGTTTGACTACACTCAGGCTGGAGATGAAGACACACCACTGTTTTACGATGCCGAGGGCGCCTTCGACGTGGGTTATATTTATGGCCCACTGCGTGGCCGAGAGATCTATGCTGGCATGAAGTTTAGCTTCTAATGCAACGCATTCTTCTCCTCATGCTGTTGTGCTGCGCCCTGCCGTTACAGGCGGCGCAGCTCACCCGCGACTATCAGTTTCAAGCACTGAGAGGCCAGCAACTCACAGATCTGTCGCATCTTGAGGGGCAAGCGATGGCATTGATGTTCTTTGAGCCTGAGTGCCCTTGGTGTATCAAGCAGGCGAACGTGCTGAAACAACTGCATAAAAGCTGTTCTCAACCGATTCAACCCGTGGCGCTGGGCGTCAACGGGGATAACTTAACCTTAAAACGCGCCCTATTTAGGCTAAATTTTCCCTTTGAGGCCTATCGCGCACCGCCCGCCTTGCTACAGGAGATGGGCGGCATTCCCGCCACGCCAATCCTGCTGTTGCTCAATACCAAGGGAGAATTAATCAAAGGCTATCGGGGTTTTACCGATGCAGCAGAGCTAAAGGCACTACTCTGTAGCGCAAGTTAATATCAGCATAATTTAATCTATTGTTTTCAATCAGAGTTTTGTTTTCACCGCTTAAAGAGTGCGGTATTCTGATTGGGAGCAATAGGTTTCACCCAACGAAATCAACACGAATCTAAGCTGTTCATTACTAACATCAGATACACTTAAAGCATTACTCTGTAATGCTCAGACAACGGCTCAGACAGAAAGCCAAGTGGGTAAATGATTTACGCTAGGGGGTGTTATAGCTGTAGGAGTTAAGCAAAAGCGCTTCTACCTATTAGACCCTTTAACTAGTAGGGGACTTATTTGATGGTTAATGTTGAGCAAATGGCTTTAGTGCTGGACGCGCTACCCGATCCGGCGTTTATCCTTTCCCAAAGCGGCCGCTATGTTGCCGTGTTTGGCGGTAAAGATGCGCGTTATTACCATGACGGCAGTGGATTAGTAGGTCTTTACCTGAGCGATGTACTCAACGAAGAAAAAACCGCTTACTACCTCAATATTATTCAGCAAGCCTTAGATAGCCGCAGATTACTAATCGAAGAATATGAACTCAGTAATAAGGATGTCAAAGGGTTACCCGATCAAGGTCCTTCAGACCCTATCTGGTTCGAGGGGCGTATTCAGGCACTGGATTTTCTCGTCGATAACGAACCCGTCGTCCTTTGGGTCGCCAGTAATATTTCCAAACGCCATAAGCTAGAAATACAATTGCGGCAATTAAGCGATACCGACCAACTGACAGGCCTCTATAACCGCCGTCGCTTAGACCGTGATTTACAACTCCTTTTCGACACTTTTAGCCGTCACCTTATTCCCGCCTCGATCTTAGTCTTAGATCTGGATCACCTAAAACTGATCAACGATCAGCTGGGGCACCAAGCGGGCGATCGGGTGATCATCGCCGTCGCCGAAACCTGCCTACAACAATTTCGAAAGACCGACAGTGCCTACCGTTTTGGTGGCGATGAATTTGTGATCGCCCTGCCCGGGGTTGAGCATGAGCAAGCCAGAGTGTTTGCAGAATATCTCTGTGACTGCTGTTTTAAAGCATTGCAGAAATTGTCGGTCAAGGGCCTCTTTGCCACCGTCAGCATTGGTGTCGCCAGCATAGAAGCGGGCGATAAATCCTATGAAGACACCCTAAAACGCGCCGATGCCGCGCTCTATCAAGCCAAGCGGGATGGTAAGAATCGCGTTATCGCCAATACGGCTTAAGTTCCGACAATAGGATAGGGCTTTATATGAGTTCACCTTGCAACATATACACCCAGAACTTATGACCTTATAATCGTAACACATTACAATAAAAATTTTACACAAGCCTAATGCAGAAGAATATTTAAGATAAATATCAAAAAAACAGTTATTTTAAGATTAATAAATTGATAGAGTGAATAAACTCATTTACAATTATTAACCATATTTTACCTTAGACAACATGTTTGCTTATACATAATCAAGTCAACAGAAAACATATTTACACTCAAAATTAAAACAAGGCTAATATAATGAGATATTCTCAGGAAGAGATGAAAACAGCATATAATAATGTTATGAAAAAATGCAAACCTATGGGTGCCATTTTTGGAGCATTGGTCGGTACCGTTCCGGCGCTAGCAATTTATATTTCATTTGTTTTTATGAATATTAACGGACCTATTTGGATTTTATGTATTTTACCTCCAGCTGTTATTGGCATGTTTTCACGCTTTGTTGGGAGAACCTTTAGGCCAGAGCATCGTATCCCAGCAGGGTTAATCGGAGCAATAACTCATATTTTAGGATGTTATATTTTAGGAAGTGGAATAATTTTTTATCTATTAGCACCGATTAATTTTGTAATAGCAATGATAGCAGCAAAAACAAAGCTAAGCGAAGTAGAAGAATGGGCAATTTATCAAGCTGATATTGGAAAGCTATCCTAAAAACATAATAAATAAAAATAAGAAAATGAGATTACTAAATATAGCATTATTTATTCTACTCTTTTGTAGTTTCTATGCTGATTCTACGGAATATTCCGTTAACAGCTCAACGATGAACTCCAGAATACAGATAAAAGATATCAATCAAGTATTACCAGCTCAAAGCGTCGGTACCCTAATCATTACAAGAAATAGATTTAGTAAAGATACTCAATCACTATGTACGGGTATTCTAATTGCTGATGACTATCTTATGACAGCGGCTCACTGCATTATCGACCATATGACTGGTGAAGGTGTGCTCAATGCAGAATTTATTCCGCAATACCTTGGCGATGGTAAGCAAATTCGTTCAAGAGTATTTATTGAAAAAGGCTGGGTTCACAAAAAATACTTAACCACTGATTATAAAGATATTTTACAATTCAAAAATGGTTTAGTCTCACTCAATCGCAAACCATACTCCAGTGATTTAGCCATACTAAAAGTAATGAGTAACCAAACAGGATATGGCTTAGGTAAACAGTACGGATATGTAGCCCCTATTGCAGCAGAAGAAGCGTTAACCACTAAAAAACCTAATGTAAGTTTACTAAGTTATCCAGCAGATAAAAGTGGTAATACATTATGGTATCAGCAATGTCACTTAACAGAACACAAGTCATTAATAGGGAAGTTTGACTGCCAAATCTACTCAGGTTCTAGTGGTGCAGGATTACTAATAAAGGCACCGAATTCTGATAAAGATAGGGTGTTAGGGATAGTTTCATCTTCATCTGATAATGGACTATCAGGTGCTGCGGTTATTTTTTCTACTGAAATGATACAAGACATTCAGAATATTATTAAGAATCGTACTGAATCGATTAAAAATTTTAGTACCGTACAATTTAAAACAACACCCCGAACTTATGTGCATATTGAAAATCTTTGCAAAAAAGAAATTATCGCCATGGTATATTCAGAAGAAAATAATCAGGAAATAGTTTCTGAGAGCAAAATACCAGTTAATACATCCGTAATTTTTAATAGCATACAATCTAGAATATGGTACAGTCATATTAGAGATCTAGAAGGAAAACCTTATAATTTTGGCAATGATATATTGCTAGATATTAATAATAAATCGTATTATTTTAAAAAAAATATTATTCCACATAAAAATATTGGCAATGGAAGTATTTTTTATGGTGATTATTTTCTAAAAGTATACTGTATTTAATACAAGCTGCGTTTATTAAACACAGTACTGTAAAATGACCTATAACATCAAACTAGGAACTACGATTTAGGGGCTTGCATCAACACTGTTTAGGTTAGTTTGATGCAAGCCTCTGTTGAGTCTTACTTAACCGCTTTGGCCTTGCGGGCGGCGTGCAGTTTCTTATAGCTTTCAATTAAGCGTAAATGTGGCTCAATCCCTTCAAGCCGCATGCTGGTCTTAGTTAAACCGCTGAAACGCACTTTACCGGTAACGCTGCCGACCACTTGCTCCATCACTTCCTCGCCAAACATGCGGGTAAAGTTATGGCTAAAGTCTTCGAGTTCAAGGTCTTCATCCAGCGTCACTTCCAGCACTGCGCTCATTGCTTGGTAGAACAGATTGCGCTTCACGGTATTGTCGTTAAATTGCAGGAATTCACCGACTAATTCCAGCGCCTCTTCATGCTCTCCGAGTGCTAAATAAATCAGGATCTTAAGTTCGATAATCGTCAGCTTGCCCCAGACAGTGTTTTCATCGAATACGATGCCAATCAGGGTGCGGATGTCGGTGTAGTTATCGAGCTGACTTTCCTCTAAACGTGTCACTAGACCTGCAAGCTGCTTAGTGCTTAGGGAATGCAGGTTGAGGATATCTTCGCGGTAATCCAGCGCCTTGTTGGTGTTATCCCAAATAAGATCTTCAACTGGATAAACCTCTGAGTAATCGGGCACTAAAATACGACAAGCCGACGCGCCTAATTCGGTAAATTCGGCGACATACACCTCTTTACCCAGCTCTTCTAAAATGCCGAATAAGCGGTCCGCTTCCTCTTCGTTAGTGCCGGAAAAATCCCACTCGCAGAACTCATAGTCATGCTTGCTGCTAAAGAAGCGCCATGAGATCACACCCGTTGAGTCTATAAAGTGCTCAACAAAGTTTTCAGGTTCGCTCACCGCCATGCTGTTAAAGGTCGGTTTTGGCACATCGTTTAAGCCTTCGAAGCTGCGACCTTGAAGTAATTCGGTCAGGCTGCGCTCCAATGCCACTTCAAAGCTTGGGTGGGCACCGAATGAGGCAAATACCCCGCCAGTTTTCGGGTTCATCAGCGTCACGCACATCACAGGGAACTGGCCACCTAAGGAGGCGTCTTTCACAACCACTGGGAAGCCTTGTTCTTCTAAGCCCTTAATGCCCGCAAGAATGCTTGGGTATTTTTCTAACACAGACATTGGCACGTCTGGCAGTACAATTTCTTGCTCGATAATTTGGCGTTTCACCGCGCGCTCGAAGATCTCAGACAGACACTGGACTTCGGCTTCTTTGATGTTGTTACCCGCGCTCATGCCATTGCTTAAGAACAGGTTTTCAATCAGGTTCGATGGGAAGTACACAGTCTCGCCATCGGATTTACGGGTGTAAGGAATCGCACAAATGCCACGGTCGCTATTGCCCGAGTTAGTGTCGATAAGATGCGAGCCACACAGTTCCTCATCGGGGTTATAAATCTCGAGGCAGTAGTCGTCTAACAGGCCCGCTGGCAGGGCATCGTCTTTCTCGAGGGCAAACCACTTTTCGTTGGGATAATGCACAAACTCGCTATTGGCGATCTCAACCCCAAAGAATTGGTCGTTATAGAAGAAGTTATTGTTTAAACGCTCGATAAACTCACCGAGTGCCGAGCACAATGCGCTCTCTTTGGTTGCACCTTTACCATTGGTAAAACACATGGGCGATGCGGCATCTCGAATATGCAGTGACCACACATTGGGCACGATATTGCGCCATGAGGAGATCTCAATCTTCATCCCCAGCTCAGCCAAAATGCCGGTCATATTGGCAATGGTCTGCTCCAGCGGTAAGTCTTTACCCAAAATATAGGTGCTGCTGTCGTCGCCGGGATGGCCCATTAACATGGCATTGGCGTCGGCATCGAGGTTTTCAACGGTTTCGATTCTAAACTCTGGGCCAGTCTGCACCACTTTCTTTACTGTGCAGCGGTCGATAGAGCGCAAAATACCTTCGCGATCTTTATCCGAAATATCATCGGGCAATTCGACATTGATCTGGAAAATCTGGTTGTAGCGATCTTCTGGGTCGACAATATTGTTTTGCGACAGGCGGATATTGTCCGTCGGAATATCGCGGGATTTACAATATACCTTCACAAAGTAGGCCGCACACAGCGCCGAAGAAGCTAAGAAGTAGTCGAAGGGGCTCGGCGCCGAGCCGTCGCCCTTATAACGAATGGGCTGATCGGCCGTTACCGTAAAGTCGTCGAACTTAGCTTCGAGTCTCAGGTTGTCGAGAAAATTAACTTTGATTTCCATTAGAATTTTTCCACTCAATATGCTCAAACGCAGTAATCTTATCAGTTACCGCACAGCATTGCCCTTGGGCGCTATCGTCTGGGGGGAATTATCGGTGTTTTTCGCCCATTAGTCTTGGGTTAATTATGTTAAAAAAACACCAGCGCATTTTTACGCCATGGGCTGCAAGCAGCAGAGTAGGATTTATTGCAGCATTCACTGTGTTTTAGCCAAGGGTTAATGCTCAGCACTGCCTTGCTTATCCGCCTCGCGTTTAACCAGTAAGAAGGTGAGATACATCTTTGTCGGCAGGGATAACGCCATGCCAAAGGCAACGCAAACGGCGCTGATAATAATTCCCTTAACGCCCATGGCTTCGACGGTCTCATTAAAATTATGCAGATAAATCCCAAGCATAATCAGGCACAACCCAAGGCCAATGCAGATTTTTAAGAGCGTTATCAACCTTTGATTAGTCACATTCCTGCCTTTAGTGCGCGCATTGAGTGTGCGCCACGATATCGCCTTCTTTAAGCTTGAGTCGTCTTGGTTAAGCTTGAGTCGCAACGCTTACTCACTCAAGCAAACAAGCGCCGTACAGCCTATGCATCAAAATTAACTAATATAGTGAGCGTATTCGCTTATTTAGGCTTTGATTAAGATCAACTAAGTGCTGCCAGCCGTACTCATCCTTAAGTCAAATACCATTCAGGTATTTTGTCGGTTACATTAGATATTTGTTAACTTAAGCACTTAAGAATAATGGGGATTAGTTATACTGCCCTGCAATTAAAGAGGCTTATTTCGGAGTTGTTAAGCATGTCTAATTTCAGTTTACGTAACAAATTGCTCCTACTCGCACTGTTCCCGTTGATTCTGACCCTCATCATACTGATGACAGTTTCCTACCATGTCGAACAATCGGCGCTTGACGAAGAGGTCATCACATTTAGAGAAAAGCTGATTGGTGAGCGTAAAACCCAAATCAAAGAAGCCACCCAAATCGCCGCGGGCATAGTGCAATACCAGCTATCGTTAAAAGAACTGGGTAATGTTAACCAAGCCCTACGTGATATTCGCTTTGGCAGTTCGGGCTACTTCTTTATTTACGATTCCCAAGGTAAAAACCTGTTCCATGCGGTGATGCCCAACCTCGAAGGGCAAAATAAAATCGATATGACCGACCCCCGCGGCACCAAAATCATTGTCGGCTTACTCAACGCCGCGAAAAACGGTGACGGTAATTTCTCGTTTTACTTCCAAAAACCGAATACTAATGAGCAAATCGAAAAAATCGGCTACTCCATGATGATCCCTGGCACCGATTGGATGCTCGGCACTGGGGTCTATATTGATGATATCGATGCCGTGGTTGAGGATTACCGTGCTACCGCCTATGAACAAATGATAAGTAAATCCCTTGGGGTATTATTAATTGCACTGCTACTGGCGGCCATTACCGCCGCAATGATCTTAGTGGCCGCCCATCGTATGGTGACGCCGATTAAGAATATGGCCGATAATTTAATCGATATCGCCAAAGGCGAAGGCGATTTAACTAAGCGCCTCACAGTGACAGGTGAAGATGAAATCGCCCAATTAGGCCGCTCCTTCAACCTGTTTGTCGATAAACTACAAACCATTATCGGCGATGTGGCCAATGCCACCGCCAAAGTCAAAAGCGCGGCCAATGCAATTCACGACCAAACAAAGGTGATGTCGAGCCAGCTTATCAGCCATAACAATGAGACGGATCAAGTGGTTACCGCCATTACTGAGATGTCAGCCACCGCGAGTGAAGTGGCGCAAAATACCACCCAAGTGGCCGAGGCGACCCACGCCGCCACGGGCGATGTGGCCAATGCCCAGCGCTGTGTCGATGCCTCGTTAGAGGAGATTTCGGCGCTGATGGCGCAAATCAATAATGCCGCCAGCAATATTCAATCCTTGAGTGAACAATCCAAGAAAATCAACAGCGTACTCTCGGTCATCGGCGGCATTGCCGAGCAAACCAACCTATTGGCCTTAAACGCCGCGATTGAAGCCGCCCGCGCCGGTGAGCAGGGTCGCGGTTTTGCCGTGGTCGCCGATGAGGTACGTAACTTAGCCAGCCGCACTCAATCAAGCACATTAGAAATCAACGAGATGCTATCTGAGCTGCACAAGCTGGTGAGCCTAGCGGTCAAAACCATGGAAGAGAGTCAGCAGAGTTGTGTGCGCTCGGTGGATTCGTCCCGCGCCATCTCCGAAAGCTTAGGCTCAGTGACCTCGGCAGTAACCGCCATCAATGATATGAGTACCCAAATTGCCACGGCGGCGACCGAGCAAAGCTCAGTGACCGAAGAAATCAACCGCAACGTGTTCGCCATTCAAGAGATTGTTAATGAGCTGCTGCACTCCAGCGAAGATGCGGCGAGAGTCAGTCAAACCGTGTCACAGGAAGGGCTTAACCTAGGCAAACTCGTCGGCCAATTTAAGATTTAACGCTAAGGCGTGATATTGGCGGTCGCTGTTAGTCGATTAGGTGTTAATCACCTCGGCGTACGTCGATTCAGTGATAGTCGATTCGGTATAAATAGTTATCTTTAACCACCTAAGGCCTCAAGCAATCGAGGCCTTTTTCTTGGTGGCTGCCAGCGAATAACCCAACATAATAGAGTTCGGCATCAAAGCTCGGCCTCGAAGCGGGCAAGGCGCGCCTCGCTCATCGTGCATTGAGTTTGCTGCATCAGTTCGCCCAAGGTAATAGCGGGGTTTTGGTTGATCAGGCGAACCAACTTTGCGCCGAGTGGTTCAAGCTTATCGGCGTGTTGTAATAAGCCGCTGTCGATCTTTTTGATCATAAAGGCAAATTCGGCAGCATCACCCTCAACTTTTAACTCGGCGCAGCAGCTTTGAATCGCGATAGCCTGCCCTGTGATGCTCCAATTACGGGAGCGGCGCACCCGCTTAAGCTCGCAGCTCTTTTGCACGGCAATCGCCTGCGCCCGCTTGACCGCCTCGCGGCCGATGCGATGGATAAGGGATGGCAAGGGAATACTAATATCATCATGCATGGCAAGTTAACTATCGGGCCTTGAGTTGAATATGGGTGAATAACGGAGCGCGGCGCTAAGTCGTAAGCGCAAAGCCTTAAGCAGAACCCCTTATGTGCGATGCCTTAAGCGCGAAACCTATAGCCAACGCCGCCAGAGTGTACCCCGCGCCGCGTGCGAACAAAAGACGATACAAGCTTATGCAACAACTCACGCTAAGCGCCCCTCGCCCAAGATAGCGGCTTAGGCGTCACAGACTGACAACAACAGTCCTTGAGCAAGGCGACGGGATTGCCTACAATAACGCACTTTTTGTTCACTACAGATAACGACCATGACTGACACAACTTCACAACCCGCATTACCGGATCGTCTTTCGGTTAACCCACGCAGCCGCCACCATGTGGCTGAAGTCTTCCAATACGATGTGGGTATCCGTGTGAACGGTAAAGAACGTTTCGATGTTGAAGAATACTGCATCAGCGAAGGCTGGGTTAAAGTACCAAGCAAATCCTTAGACCGTCGCGGTCAACCTCTGCTGTTAACCATCAAAGGCACAGTAGAAGCATTTTACCGTTAAGCACCCACGGCTTAATGGATAATAACAACGGCCAATTCGATTGGCCGTTTTTATTTGCCCTACGTAACACCAAAGCCTCCTCCCAATACCTCTCCCCAGATATTCACAAGTCATTATTTAAAATAAGCTTTTGTGATAAAATGCATTGATTAAACCGCATAGCGCGGGTTAAAGTGTGACCACTAAGGGAAATGCAGAGCCACACTCGAACACCCATATCGAGCACGCTATTTAGGGATGAAGCAGCAACTCAGTTATCCGCCTCCCCCCTCTTAAAGCCACCTCTGTCACCAAGGTATCAAGCACATTCGTTATATGTGCGTTATGGAATAAAGAAAAACCTTTTTACTTCAAGGATGTAAATGACAGATTTCGGCAGCAACCTATTATCCGTGGTAATTATTCTATCCAGCCTGTTTGTCGGTGCAGGAGTGTTGCATGTGTTTCTTCGATACCGCGATGCAACGCTAACCCTGCCCGTTGATCGTGAGCAGCTAACCCGCATTCCAGCCTATGGCTTACAAAAGCAAATCCAAGATCTGCAATTAGATTTAATGGGTTACATGATGATGGGAGCCATAATCTTTAGCTTCCCCTTTGCACTCAACAGCATTCAAGCACATATCGCAGCTGGCAAATTCCCTTGGATGTTAAGTATTTCAGCGTTAATGGGCTTAAGCTATTGCAGCTTTAAAACATGGAAAAACTTTTCCAAACTTACCAAATTACGCCTAGGGCATACGGCAGAGATCGCCACCGCTAATGAACTAATCGGCCTACAAGCCTTGGGTTATCAAGTGTTTCACGATGTACAAGCCGACGGCTTTAATATCGACCACCTCGTTATCGGCAAAAATGGCGTATTCGCGATTGAAACCAAAGGCCGCCATAAGCGCAATAAAGACCTACGCCAAACCAGTGGCGGAGGCTCTGGCCGTAGTTCTGGTAAGAAAGGCTATGAAGTATTTTACAAAGACGGGCGCTTAAACTTCCCCTCGTGGACAGAAACCAAGCCCATAGAACAGGCCGAACGTCAGGCTAAGTGGGTCAGCCAATGGTTAACCAAGGCCACAGGCTCTCCCGTCGCCGCCACCCCAGCCCTAGTATTCCCCGGCTGGTATGTCACAAGCCAATCGAAACCCCCGTTCCCGATCCTCAACCACAAACAATTAGTCGGCACGATCCCGAAACTGAAAACCCAAGATCTTACCCAGCAACAGGTCGACACCATCATCTACCAAGTCGCCCAAAGATGCCTAAGTAAAAGCGAGGTGTAGAAATAATAAAAACGAAAATATTAGGCTGAGCCCGTTTATCCGCAATATTTTCATAACCACATTACGAATCACGGAAGTATTATATATGATTGAATCAATTTCTATGCAAGGAGTAGCTAGTTTTCAAAATTCTACCCCTGTATCACTAAATACAAATAAGAAAATAGTCTTTCTTTACGGTCACAACGGTACAGGTAAATCTACTGTTGCAAGATACCTGCAGGATACAACGCATAGTAGCTACAATAACTGCAGCTATGTGTTACCTAATTCTCAAGATTATCAAATTCTAGTTTATAATACCGACTTTGTTGACAGAAACTTCTCTCAAGATAGCTTTAATGGAGTTTTCACCTTAGGTGAAACTAATATATCAGCAGAGCAAGCTATTAGTGAAGCAGAGCTAGAGATAATCGAACTAGAGAAACAAAGAAATCAAAAACAGATCTATAAAACTCAACTCAATGAAAAGAAAGCTACTCAAGTAAAAGCTATTAAAGATAAGTGTTTTGAAACTAAACAAGAGTATGAAAAAAATGACTTAGATCACTGTTTAATAGGTTTTAAAAACTCAGCCACTACATTTTATAATGAACTATTAAAAATAGAACTTATAGAAACTCCTGATTATAATTTTGACATTCTAGCCGCGGAATCAAAAGAACTTAATAATAAAAATACTGCACAAAAAAGTATGATTCCAAACATAACTTTAAACCTGGAGTCAATCGAGTCAAATAGTATTCTAAGTCAGGTCATTGTTGCCTCGAGCGAAAGTTATTTAGCTGCATTAGTACAAAAATTACAAAACTCTACTTGGATCGATAAAGGTCGAGTTTATATTAATGATACTGAAGGGAAATGTCCATTTTGCCAACAGGCTATCGATAAAACATTAATAGAAAATATTAATAACCTTTTTGATGTATCCTATGAAGAAAAAAAGAATGAACTAAACACCTTGCAAAGCAGATATGAGGAAGTTATCAAAAAACTAAACGTGACGTTATTAGATGCTCACTATACTGCCATTAACGATACTAATTTTGATTTAGCTAAAGAAAAACTTTCAGGTATTTTACAAGCCAATCTTATTAAGATTAATCAAAAAACAGCAGATCCAAGTGTGAAAGTAAACCTAGAGCCTACGGCGAAGTTAGTACAATCTATTAATGATATTATCAGTACCAAAAACATTTCTATAGCGAAATTCAACGCTAAGCTAGGAAATAAAAAAGAATCTTTAGCCGCTATAAAAAATAAGTTTTGGTCTTTAGTACGTATAAAATATGATGCTGACATTAAAGCTCATGATAATTTAATTAAATCAATAGATACTAACATTACTAGCGTTGAAAATGAGGAAAAGACGCTTACTACGGCAATTGATACTCAAAAAGTTATCGTCGCTGAGAACCGTAAAAAAATAACCAATATAGAAATGTCAGTAATCAGTATAAACAACCAAATAAAGTCTATAGGTTTAGAAGGTTTTGAGATTAAGCAAAAGCCAGGAGAAAATAATCACTATTATCTTTGTCGTGGTGTTACTGCAAGCGGTATTGACGTATATAAATCGCTCAGTGAAGGTGAAAAAACACTTATTACATATCTCTACTTTTTGGAGCTATGCCAAGGAAGCATAAATAGTGACTCCACAACTCCCCAAAATAAGAAAATTATTGTTGTTGACGATCCTATATCAAGTCTATCTCATAATTATATTTATGAAATAGGAGCTCTTACGAATAAAAAGCTTATTAAAGGTTACCAATATGCACAAGTAATACTACTCACTCACAGCCTATATTATCTACATGAAATGATAAAATACCTCCCTCAAAAACCGCAAGATTTTGAAAAAAAGTGTAGTTTATTTAGAGTGTTAAAAAACACTAACAGCGATATTTTACCCATGGAAAAAGACGATATAAAAAACGATTATCAGTCTTACTGGCAGATCATAAAAGACGCTCAAAATGGCAATACTAACAACATTGTTTTACCTAATATCATGAGAAACATTCTCGAATATTATTTTTCTTTTGTACATAAAACAGATGCACTAAAAATGGCTCTGGATGAACTTGAAGAAATAGACGCTGAATTCTCTCCTTTTTTTAGATTTATTAACAGAGAATCACACTCTGACTCTGTAAATATTAATGATTTAGGAGAAATCGACCCAGATAGATTCATAATAAAGTTTAAAGAAGTATTCATCAAAACTGATTTTGAGGAGCATTACAATAAAATGATGGCATAAACAGCAACACTGTCAGGACAGCCATAACTCACCACTCAATGGTTACACCAGAACTGACATTGTTGCACCAGTGACCTTCTAAAACATGGATGTTTTAGCAGAGCTTACAGGGATGTATTTACAGCGTGTCACTGGTGTAACAGTGCTAAAGCCTGCGGCAGGCAATGAGCAACACCGCATTATCAGCGACTTATACAGCTAATTAGCTAACAAATGGCCACCCATAATAAAACTGCGGTTTAAATTGGGTGGCACGATTTAATACTGTCTCAGGCCTCAACTCTGTCGTGTATGCGTCATTTCTTGACTACTTTGTTAATTGTGGATGTATTTAATTATCATACTTAAACTCCCAAATCCCACCAAATAACTCCTTCCCTAAACCATATTTATTAGTGCTGAAAAGATTTGGCAGAGGGACGGGATGAAAGTTTACACTTACGTAATCAAATTCTTCAGCTACCCACTCTATTATTTCTTCATGCCTTTTTTTGAAAAAGCTTTTTGACTTATGTGTTACTACAACTAGATAGTTTTTTTCCGTTTTATGACCAGAGGGCGAGTTTTCGCAAAGCCAAGCTAGCCTCAGGGCATCTTTCTTTAAACCTGTTGATTTAATTCCACGCTTAAACTCTATGATATGCCTGGCCTTTTTAGATTTTTGATTTCTAAGCACCAAGTCTACTTTACCAGAAAGCCTAAAGTGCTCTGGATGCCTCTCAGTATTGATTCCAAGTTCAGTGGCAATACTTTTAAATGAGTCCTCCATAGAAAAAGTGTAAGATTCAAATTTATCATGCAAATATTCAGCGATTTTTACTGATAGAAAATACTCTGGTAATGCATTTATCGATTGTCCAGTGACATTATCCGCAACTTGGGATGCTTCTAATAATGCTCTCCCAAGTTCAACTTTTATAGATTTCATAATTGGTACCTATAGTAAATATGACCATGCAAATGGCTACCCACTATAAAACAATAACATAAAGCGACTTAAGATGGGTGCCACAATTTCGAATTTTCACAAAGATTTAGGAGCAACCTCTCTCAAGAAGGTAATTTATTTGCAAGCCTATCAATCTCTCGATATACCGTATCTGAAATATGCTGTAATAATTCGACTTTAAGCAACATAATATCATGCAATCGTTTTAACTCACCATCTGTAGACTTTACATAATCTATTGTTTCATCTTTGGCGATCTCCTCAGTTAATCTGCCAAATGACAGATCACTTGGTGAAAATGGTTTGCTTATATTTAAAGATAAATTTCTCAATATATGGTTGTAAATGTTTATTTCAATTACTTTAGATTCATATTTAATCGCTGCCGCTCTAAAAATCCCCCTCTGCACTTGATTATGTCCAATTTTTGAAGCGACAAGAATAGTCAAGCTTTCAGAGTAATTGTTTGCTAACTCAAGCATTTCTAGCAAGTCCTGCCCTAAATTAATTGTCATGTGCAACTTATTTATATCAAACGGATGCTTCCAATGGTTATACGCAATGATACCCAATCCAAACGTCAGCACGGTAAACACTGACCCTATAACTGTGAATGTGGTTGATATACTTGCTCCACTGTCGTATATCCAAAGCCCAATATCACCAGACCACAGATAACCAACGATGATGCCACCCATCATAATCAGAGTGGCAATCAAGAGATAAAATAAAGCAGATTGTAGGTATTTTTGAATGATGGCTTGCATAAACAGAAGAACTCCATTTCAGAATAACTTCATGATATCAGAAGATTAACTGACTGCTCTGTTAATTCTTTGTAAGGGATAAAGCCAAAAGTTAGGACAGGCATAACTCGTCACTCAATGGTTACACCAAATACAGCATTGTTGCACCAGTGACCTTCTAAAACATGGATGTTTTAGTAGAGCCTACAGGGAGACTCTTGTTTAAACATCAGTACAGCGAGTCACTGGTGTAACAGTGCGAGAGCCTGCGGCAGGCAATTAGCAACACCTCATTATCAGCGACTTATAAAGTTAATTAGCAGCTCGATCTCGGCAGAATGAAAACTAACCAATAAAAAAGCGAACCGCTAAGGGTTCGCTTTTGTATGTCCATAATTGCGTTGCTGGCGAAGCTAATGCAAGGCGGATTGAAAGCTTTCGCACGGAGTTGACTTCTGTCAATGAGCACGAAAGCTGAGATTCAACGCCGCAGTAGCGAGCCTAAGCAGCAATTATTATTCATAGTCTGATAACGGCACACATGCACAGAACAAATTACGGTCGCCGTAAACATCATCAATACGGTTCACGGTTGGCCAGAACTTGTTAGTACGCACTGCGGCACTTGGGAACACGGCAACTTCACGGCTGTATGGGCGTGAATCGAACGCTGGGTCCATAATATCGGCCATAGTGTGTGGCGCGTTGTGCAGCGGGTTGTTGTCCGCTGGCCACTCACCTGCTTCCACCTTCGCGATTTCGGCGCGGATTGACACCATAGCATCGATAAAGCGGTCCAGTTCAACCTTAGACTCAGATTCGGTTGGCTCAATCATCAGCGTGCCCGCTACAGGGAAGCTCATGGTTGGCGCGTGGAAACCGTAGTCGTTCAGACGCTTAGCGATATCCATTTCGGTCACGCCAGAGGCTTCTTTGATTGGGCGCAGGTCGATAATACATTCGTGTGCGACGCGATCGTTACGGCCACGGAACAGTACTGGGTAGTGTTCAGACAGCTTCTTCATCACGTAGTTAGCGTTTAACAGCGCGGTTTGAGTCGACTTTTTCAGGCCGTTTGAACCGAGCAGCTTAATGTACATCCAACTGATTGGCAGAATGCCAGCACTGCCGTATGGCGCTGCAGATACCGCACCGTTGTTATCGCTTTCGCGGCCTGGTTTAACAACCACGTGACCGGCGACGAACGGCGCTAAGTGGGCTTTCACGCCGATTGGGCCCATACCTGGACCGCCACCGCCGTGTGGAATCGCGAAGGTTTTGTGCAGGTTAAGGTGCGATACGTCGGCACCGATAAAGCCTGGTGAGGTTAAGCCAACTTGGGCGTTCATGTTGGCGCCGTCCAAGTACACTTGACCACCGTGCTGGTGCACAATGTTGCAGATTTCGCGGATAGATTCTTCGTACACACCGTGGGTCGATGGGTAAGTGATCATGATACATGACAGGTTTTCTGCCACTTCAGCCGCTTTAGCCTTCAGATCTTCTAAATCCACGTTACCTTGCTTGTCACAGGCAGTCACGACCACTTGCATACCCGCTAATTGCGCCGATGCAGGGTTAGTACCGTGGGCAGATTGTGGGATTAAACAGATGTTTCTGTGGGCTTCGCCGCGAGACTCGTGGTATTTACGAATCGCCAGCAGACCCGCGTATTCACCCTGTGCGCCAGAGTTAGGTTGGATACACACGGCATCGTAACCTGTGACATTTACTAACCATGAAGACAGTTCTTCAATCAGTTGAGTGTAACCCTTGGCTTGATCCAGTGGGCAGAATGGGTGCATGTTGGCAAATTCTGGCCAGCTCACTGGGATCATTTCAACCGCAGCGTTTAACTTCATGGTGCATGAACCCAATGAAATCATTGAGTAGTTCAGTGCTAAGTCTTTGCTTTCGAGACGCTTGATATAACGCATCATCTCGGTTTCGCTTTGGTAGCGATTGAAGGTTGGGTGGCTCAGGATGGCATCTTCACGCACTAAAGAAGCTGGAATCGATTGGCTACCTTGCGCCACGATTTGCGCATCTAATGCGGCAACGTCTAAGCCGTGATCTGCACCTAAAATCACATCGAACAGGGCTTCGATATCGGTGCGGATAGTGGTTTCATCTAAGCTCACGCCGACGATGCCGTCAGCATCGAAACGCAGGTTCATCTCAGCGGCCAGCGCGCGTGCATTCACTGCTGCAACGTCTAAGCCTTTGATGCTGATAGTATCGAACCAAGTGTTGTTCACTAAGCTCACGCCCTTAGCTTGTAAGCCAGCGGCTAAGATATCGGTGAAGCGGTTGATACGTGATGCGATGGTTTTCAGGCCTTGTGGGCCGTGGAATACGGCGTAGAAAGACGCCATGTTCGCTAACAGAATTTGCGCGGTACAAATGTTTGAGTTGGCTTTTTCGCGGCGGATATGTTGCTCACGAGTTTGCATCGCCATACGCAGTGCGCGATTACCACGGGTGTCCTTTGACACACCGATGATACGGCCTGGCATAGAGCGTTTGTGCTCGTCACGGGCCACGAAGAAGGCCGCGTGTGGACCACCAAAGCCCATCGGCACACCGAAACGCTGCGCGCTACCGAAGACGACGTCGGCGCCCATGGCACCCGGTGACTTGAGTAACACTAATGCCATGATGTCGGCAGCGACAGTCACAATCACGTTCTTCGCACGTAATTCGGCGAATAAATCAGTGAAGTCAGTGATTTGACCGAAACGGTTTGAATACTGGAACAGGGCACCAAACAGTTCGTGGTTTACTGCTTCATGGGCAGGACCCACCACTACTTCAAAACCAAAACACTCAGCGCGAGTCTTCACTACGTCTAAGGTTTGTGGGAATACGTCATCGGCTACGAAGAAGATGTTGGCTTTTTTAGCTTTAGACACACGCTTCGCCAGCGCCATCGCTTCGGCAGCGGCTGTCGCCTCGTCCAGCAGTGAAGCGGAGGCTAAATCTAAACCGGTTAAATCCATCGACACTTGTTGGAAGTTTAGAATGGCTTCTAAACGGCCTTGAGCGATCTCTGGCTGATAGGGCGTGTACGCCGTGTACCAACCTGGATTTTCGAAGACGTTACGTAAAATCACATTTGGCACTTGGGTACCGTAGTAACCCATACCAATGTAGCTTTTGAAGACTTGGTTTTGTTTGGCTAAACCACGAATGTAAGCAATGCCTTCGGCTTCGCCGCAGGAATCACCAATGCTCAACTCTTGGCTTAAACGGATCGACTCAGGCACGATTTGCGCAGTCAGATCGTCCAGAGACTCAGCACCAACGTAGTTCAACATTTCTTGTTGCTGGCTGCTATCCGGGCCGATATGGCGACGTAAGAATAAATCGTGCTGTTCTAACTGAGTGAGGGTTTGCTTGGTCATGATAAACCTTGTTCCAGATTTGCCGTAGCTCAGGACTGTAGGGTACTGATAAACGGGCTATTGTTATGTCAAACTTGCGCTAAAACAAACGAAGCCCCTTGGGGCTTCGTTAGCGTCGACGATTATTCCTCGTCGATAACAGCTTGGTAACCTTCTGCATCGAGCAGAGCGTCAACTTCTGATTCATCAGAAGGCATAACGCGGAAGAACCAGCCTTCGCCGTAAGCGTCGCTGTTTACGAGCTCTGGAGAATCTTCCAGTGCTTCGTTGACGGCAATCACTTCACCAGAGATTGGCGCGTAGATGTCAGAAGCCGCTTTCACTGATTCTGCCACTGCACAGTCGTCGCCTGCAGTCACAGTGTCGCCCACTTCTGGCAGCTCAACGAAAACCATGTCACCTAACAGCTCTTGAGCATGCTCAGTGATACCCACAGTGTAGCTACCGTCTTCTTCCTTGCGGATCCATTCGTGTGAAGAGGCGTATTTCAGTTCTGTCGGAATATTGCTCATTGTTCTTGTTCCTTGTTCCGTTTTTTTAAAATGCTTGTTTACCGTTGCGCACAAAGTTTGGCGCTACTACTCTAACAGCCACGCGCTTTTTACGCATTTCGACTTCCGCCGTATCCCCAATCGAGTTAGGAACACGCGCCATCGCAATAGAATAGCCCAATGTTGGCGAGAAAGTACCGCTAGTGATCACGCCTTGCTGCTCAACACCCGCTGCATCGGTGAAAAATACTGGCATATCATGGCGTAACACGCCTTTTTCTTCCATCACCAGACCGACTAATTTGTCGGTACCCGCATCGCGCAGGGCTTCAAGTGCCTGACGACCGATAAAGTCACGGTCAGTTGGCTCCCATGCGATAGTCCAGCCCATGTTGGCGGCCAGCGGGTTGATGGTTTCGTCCATATCTAAGCCGTAAAGGTTCATACCGGCTTCGAGACGTAATGTATCGCGAGCGCCTAAACCGCAAGGTTTAACGCCTTGATCTAACAGAGCTTGCCACAGGGCTTCGGCTTCTGTTTCTGGCACGATGATCTCGTAACCCACTTCGCCAGTGTAACCTGTGGTGGCAATAAACAGAGAGCCAGCTTGCTTACCGAAGAAAGGTTTCATGCCTTCGATAGCGGCATTTTGATCGGCACTGAATACGGCGGCGGCTTTGGCCTTAGCGTTAGGACCTTGAACGGCGATCATCGCCAGCTCAGGACGCTCAGTCACAGTGACATCAAAACCTTGGGATTGTTTGGCGATCCACGCTAAGTCTTTTTCGCGGGTCGCGCTGTTGACGACAACACGGTAGAAAGTGTCGGTCAGGTAGTAAGTGATCAGGTCGTCGATGATGCCGGCATTGTCATCTAACATGCCGCCGTATAAGGCTTTACCAGGAACTTTAAGTTTGGCCACATCGTTTGCCAGCAACTTACGGAGGAATGCACAAGCGTCGGTTCCGGTCACATCAACCACAGTCATGTGGGACACGTCGAACATGCCTGCGTCTTGACGCACGGCGTGGTGTTCTTCGATTTGTGAACCATAGTTGAGGGGCATATCCCAACCGTGGAAGTCGACCATCTTAGCGTTTGATTCTAAGTGCTTGTTAAACAGAACAGTTTTATTAGCCATTGTTATCCCTTTTTTGCGGCCTTTTTCAGGTCTCTGCCTAGCGTAGGGTGATACAAATCCGGCTAAATATCTGGCTAATCGGCATTTCACTTCCACGATGCATCAATTTGAAAGGGGTTCTTTCGGTCTCAATGCGTCTGTCACTGCAACGCCTGATTCGCTCTGAATTGATCAGATATTTATCGTGATTGGTATAAGTACTAGGGTCTAAAATGCGGCGAAATTATACCTTGCGTCACAAATTTGTATACAGGAGATTTTTCTAATCCGAAGCTAGTGTCATTAGATTTTCTCATCTTCAACATGTAATTTTTTTACATACGAAAGCGAGATTTGCGCAGCCTGCAACCAAATCGCTGATATTATCAGCAATTATGATTACATTAGCGCAACCGAGGCTAGCGACATAACTTGGGGAGTGAGGACTTATTGCCCATGGCCTGTTGCATGAACACTGTTTTCAGCCCAGCGACATTATCAACCAGGTTGAGTCCCAGATCGCGAATGGCTTTTTTAAGGGGATTGCTCCCCTCGAACAGACGCTTAAAGCCTTCCATTGCCGCAATCATCTCCATCGCATCGGCCTTGCGCCAACGCTCTAACGCGCGCAGCTGGGCATAATCGCCGATATCCTTACCCGCATCGTGCAACTCGCCGATGACTTCGATAATGCTGGCGGCATCGAGGAAGCCTAAGTTTACCCCTTGGCCAGCTAATGGATGGATGGTGTGGGCCGCATCCCCCGCGAGCACCAAACGGTGGCGGGCAAAATGACGGGCGTAGCGCATCCGCAGCGGGAAGGCGTGACGTTCACTTTCAAGCTTACAGATCCCGAGGCGGCCATCGAAGGCGGCGGTGAGATTACGCTCGAACTGCTCTGGCGCCATCTCGAGTAACTCGTTAGCGCGTTCAGGCGGCACTGACCAGACGATAGAACAGAGGTTGTCTTCATATAACGGCAAGAAGGCCAGCGGGCCGTCCTGCAAAAAGACTTGGCGGGCGGTGGCAAGGTGCGGCATCTCGCTGCGAATGGTCGCCACGATCGCATGGTGGCCATAATCCCAGAAGGTTAACGGGATCTTACATTGTTCACGCACCCAAGAATTAGCACCATCTGCGGCAATCACGAGTGCGGCGCTGACACTTTCGATTTCAGCATCGGCACCATTGGCTAAGGTCAACCAAGCTTCACGCTCACCAAAGGCGATACGCTCTATGCGTTGATTTTCGATATGGGTGATATTGTCAAATTCACTGGCACGCTTGGCGAGGGCGTAGCTGATGGCATCATTTTCGATAATCGCGCCAAGGCTAGGTTCACTGATGCTGCTAGCATCGAAGGCAATTTTGCCAAAGCCGTCTTTATCCCAAACCGCCATTTTTTGATAGGGCGTCGCGCGGCTGGCATCTAAATAGTGCCAAGCGCCGAGGTGCTCGAGCAAACGTTGGCTCGCCTTATTGATGGCGCTAACCCTAAGCCTTGGCTCACCACTCACGGCTTGGGTGCTTTGGGCATCGATCACGACGACATTCAAGTTGGCCTGCGCCAATCCTATCGCGGTGGCGAGTCCCACCATGCCGCCACCCACAATGGCAATGTCATAGGCTTGTGAACTTAACATGGGTACATCCTTTTCGCGTTGCGATACCAGTAATGATTATTTCCAGCCCATCGCTTTTTGAGCGACGGGGGTTTTCAGTGGCGGGAACCAAGATAACAGACGCAATCCCAGATTACGCCCAAGGGCCAAGGGCCAATATTGGTTAGAGAAGCCACGGACTAAAAATTCAATATTGCTAATAGTGCTGTTTCTATCCGCCTCACGGGCCTGCAAATAGCCATGGGTGACGGCGACACCGCCGATATCCTCACCCTGTGCCAGCGCGCGTTGCAGCACCTCGAGCAGACTGACGACATCCCTAAGCCCTAAGTTAAACCCTTGCCCCGCAATCGGGTGCAGAGTCTGGGAGGCATTGCCGATAAACACGCATCTATGGTGAATAGGCCTTGGCATGTAGGACAGGTTTAACGGATAAGCATGGCGCTCGCTAACGTCGATAAACTGGCCAGCGCGATAGCCAAAGGCTTGCTGCAGCGCCGCTAAAAACTCGGCCTTGGGCGCTGTGAGCATAGCTTGAGCGCGGCTATCATCCAGCGCCCAGACGAGGGATAAACGCGGCTGGCCTTGGCTATCTGCCATCGGCAGTAGCGCTAATGGACCAGTCTCGGTAAATCGTTCGTAGGCCCAGTGCTGGTGCGGCTTATCGGTTTGTAGATTAGCGATAATCGCAGTTTGCTCAAACGCCACTTGGGTGATGGGCAAATTAAAACTGCTGCGCACCTTAGACTGCAAACCATCGGCGGCAACCACCAGCTTGGCGCAAATCCGCTCGCCGGAATCGAGCACCAACATGTGGCTGTCGATATCGGGGATTAACTCTGACAGTTTTGCTGGGCAGTAGAGCTTAACTTGAGTTTTGTGAAGCTCGCTAAACAGCACTTGGCCGACTCTTTCCAGCTCGACGACTTGGCCCAACGCATCTAAGTGAAACTGACTGGCGTTGAGTTCCGTCATGCCAAAATGGCCGCGGTCGGATACGTGAATATCCTTAATCGCCGTGCCTAAATGCGCCAGTTTCGGCCATAAACCTAAACGGGATAACTCGAAGATGGAACCATGGGCAATGGCGATGGAGCGGGCGTCAAAGCCGGGGTGGCTGTTATCGGGAAGGTGCGCCTCGATTAAGGCAATAGATAAAGGTTTTTCAGTGCCAGACAAGCGCGCTAAGGCCAGCGCGAGGGTCGCCCCCGCCATGGCGCCACCAACAATGGCAATATCGACATTTTGAACTGAATTATCCATGTGCTCTGCTACCGTCATGGGGTTCTCATTCAAGCTATGGCATGGCTAAAAGCGTTTCGCCATCAGGATGTTAGATTTGAAACTCATTAAAGGCGGAATGATTCCGCCTATATCTTTAGTGATTAATGGATCACCGCAGGATCGTCGCCCTCTCCATTGCTCGGCTCGGGGCCAAACTCGGAGTAACACAAAATGGCGGCAATACGCACAAATTCCAGCAACTCGATATAAGCCGTTTCCGATTCTTCATCGTCGGCCACATCGAATTCAACCTGAGCGATCTCGGCCAGATCTTTAATCACTTCACGCACTTCGGCCGAGGCTTTATTCAGCTTTGGCTGGATAATCGCGATGCCAGTTAAGAAGCTTTGCGTCCACAGGGATAAGGCCTCAACCCGTTGACTTAACGGCTCTTCCTCTTCGGGAAGCAGTGGCATAAAGCCAAACTCAAAGTCGCCTAAACGGGCAACCGAGTCTTGGAATAGCTCACAGACCAATTGATGCAGAGGCGACGGTAAAGGCTGACCATCATTCATCAGGTCAAATAAAGGTTTAATCCACAGATCGCCAGTTTGCTCTACGCCACCGCAGATTAAACCCACAAGGGCACCGTGCACTTCCACGGGATGCTGACCAATTTCAGCCGCATCGAGGGCGATTTTTAAGCTGTCGATGCGTAACGAAGGAGGGGTCGCCATATCAGATTCCAATCAGAATTTTCCAGCAGCAATGCTAGCAGAGATAAAGACTTGAACCAACTCTGATCCAGTATTCTTAAGGACGAAGATAAAAATTCCGGCAACTGCTCACACAAGCAGCAAACAAAACGGCGAATGCGCAATCCATCAGCGGCTTACCTTGCACTTTTAATATCAGCCCTATATAGTCCGCCCTATCGATGCCAACGAAAGGATCATCTTCGAATGAGTAATAGTGCAGTTGAAATCACCCTGCTAGGGCGCACCTACTCTATCGCCTGTCCGAAAGGTCAGGAAGATGCCTTACGCGTGGTGGCTCAAGGGGTTGAGCAACAGCTAACCACCTTAAAAAATCGCACGAATAGCTTAAGCCGCGAAGAAATTGCCATTATGGCGGCGCTGAATATTGGACACGAGTTGTACCAAGAAAAGCAAAAGAATAAGCACTATATGAAACAAATGGATGACCGCATCAGCCTGTTGCAGTCAACCTTGGAAAACGCCTTAGTTGAGCGTTCAACCAAATAGATTTAGACTGTGCCACTCGGTGCGAAGCACCATCAATCTGATAAGAGTTGCACAGTGAATGGCTAAACTGGCCTATACTTTTTAAACCAAGATTTTAGCGATTCAATACCGTTTTTGCTCCCTGGGGTGCAGGCCAACTGGTAATGTCCCTGTGCCGATAATTTTGATCTCAGGGTGAATGCTTTACTGACATTGAGCATGCTCGGCTCGTACCGAGAAGCCTTAGGAGGTAATCATTTACCCGCCTTGAACCTACGGTTCAAGGGCTACACCGGTAGCGGCATTCTGGGGAGCATCTTATTTATGTCTATCACTTCACCTGTCTCGAACACTTCGGCCCCAACAGTCAAGGGGCCACACGGCAATCAGTCTGCAATTGATACCCAGTCGCTAAGCCCAAATCTAAGTCCAACGCTAAGCCTAAGCCCAACGCTAAGCCGCGCCGAATTGCGTAAACAGATCCGCTTAGCTCGCCGCTCGCTTTCGACAGAGCAGCAGGTAGAGGCAAGCCTTGCCGCTGGTCAGCGAATGCTCGAAAAACTGAGCGCGCTGAATGCCCAACATGTCGCACTTTACCTCACCCACGATGGTGAACTGGCAACCGCTCCGCTTATCGAAGCACTTTGGCAACAAGGCATTCACACCTATCTGCCACGGCTCCATCCCTTTAATGCAGGACAATTATTGTTTTTGCATTACCACGCCGACTCGCCAATGCAGCCGAATCAATTTGGTATTTTAGAGCCTAAGTTGGATGTGCGTAGCGTTATGCCAATTGAGCGATTGGATGTAGTGATCACCCCGCTGGTTGCCTTTGATATCAAAGGTAATCGCATGGGCATGGGCGGCGGCTATTACGATAGAACATTAGCCAATTGGCACGCCAAGGGTAAACCTCTGCCCATGGGTTACGCCCATGATTGCCAGCAAGTCACAGCCCTGCCCTGCGAGCATTGGGATGTGCCCTTACCTGCTATCATCACTCCAAGCAGAGAATGGCGGTTCGACTGGGCCGTTTAATCGAATCAATCGAGTCATTCGTTTAAATCCAGCTACTCGTTTAAATCCCGCTACTTTTTTAAATCCAGTTACTTTTTTAAACCCAGTACTTGATTAAGTTCACTGCTATCACGCGGTTTTACTTTAAATGCCGCCCACCATCGACATTGTGGCTGCGTCCAGTGACGTAGCGGCTCGCCAAGAGATAGTCCACTAAGGCGATAATCTCTTGATTTCCTGCTTCTTTTGGCAAGATGGCCTTAGCCAAGGTCTTTTGCCGATAGGCTTCATCATCGCTTGGATTAAAGAGGATCATCGCCGGAGCAATCGCGTTCACTTTAACCTCAGGAGCCAATTGCGCCGCAAAGGATAAGGTTAAGTTATCCAGTGCCGCCTTACTAGCCGCGTAAGCCATGTGCTTGGTACTGCCCTTTTCGGCCACATAATCGGTGAAATGGATAATATCGCTGGCGCCAATCTCACCCTCAGCCCCCTCTCGCAGCTGTGATGCTAAGGCCAAGTTTATTTGATAGGGTACGCTCACATGCACCAGCATCATACGCTGCATGACTTTATGGGCGGCAAGGCTTGGGCTGTTATCTGGCAGCCAGTCAGAGGCGTTATGGATGATGGCGCGGATTTTGGGGTA
>NZ_JBKEDJ010000102.1:0-17840 GCF_047975355.1 Shewanella sp.
ACGCGGTGAGCACAAGCGCCTCAGGACCCGCCAAGCGTTGGAACCAACGGCGAGCGAGGCTGTTATCCTGCGGAGTTAAACCAAACTGGAATCGCAGCGCGGCCGCGGCATAGCTGAGTAAAAGTACCGGCGTTATGGTCATTAACCAAGTGGTGAGCTGTTCGGTGCTGTGATCGTGGTGGGCATGTTCATGGCCGCCAGAATCCATCAGTAACAGCACCATCAACAATCCAATCCCCAGTAAACTGCCGATACCGGCCTGATATTCATACTGGCCTTGCTTATCGGTATCGTGTTGACCATGGGGTTGATGCAGCACGACGTGCAGGATTGAACCTGTTACAAAGGCTTGTAAATAAACGGTATTATCTAAACTGAGCTGGGATAATAATTGCTCGCCCGCGAAATAACCCACGCCTGTGAGCAGCATCATGGCGACTAATACTAAACTCGCCCAACGGGTGCCGACTTGAGGTTTGAGTAACCACCAAATAGCAAGACCCACAGGTAGTCGGTGCACTATCACCCCAAGCGCCAATAGGCTGGAATTGCCATCGTGCTGCGCCAGCACCATAGCGCCGCCATCTGTGATGGTATGCAGTAAAAGACCGCCAATCCCGAGAGATAGGGTGAGATTATGGGTGATCTCTGAGTAGCGATGGAATAAGCGTTCGCTGGCTGTCGGTCCCCAGAGGCCGAGGACGACAAAGACGATGGCCAATAGGCCGCCATGCTCGAGCAATTCAGGCAAAATATGGATCAGCACTAGCCCGCCTAAAGAGACGAAGATAAAGCCATCGAGTCCCTTCTGTAAGCCGCTGCCCGATGAAAAGTAGCGATAAAACAGAGGCCCGATTAACAGTGCGATACAGCTAGCGAGAAGATAGAGCATGGATTCCACGAATTTTGCTGAAAAAACGCCATAGTATACCAGTTGAAATTAAAATGAGCAGCGACTTACTGGGAATTTACCTAGGGCGTGTTGATGTTTCAGGGTTATTTCGCTCGAGGAAATGAATCTTGCGGTCAAAGGTTTAATCTAGCTGCGCCCTAAGCATTCAGCGGGATGAAATTGACAATAGCCTAGCTGCTTGAGGCCATCATTAGGAATTTTATAGATAATTTTTCACATCTGTACCGCGAAAAAGTTATACAATATCGGCTCATGTTGGCTTGGGTGTTGATAAAGTTAAATGGATATATTTTCTGCTGCGGTAATGTTGTTTTTGATCATGGATCCCCTCGGTAATTTACCGATTTTCGCGTCGATTTTAAGGCATATCGATCCGAAAAAACGTCGTAGGGTTTTGATCCGCGAACTGATTTTTGCATTAGTGATCATGTTGGCCTTCCTGTATGCCGGCGAAGCCATCTTAAGTTTCTTAAATCTGCGCTCTGAGTCAGTCAGTATTGCCGGCGGGATTATTCTGTTTCTGATAGCCATTCGAATGATTTTCCCTCAGCCGGGCGGCGTGGTTGGTCTCGCGGCGGGAGAAGAGCCTTTTATCGTGCCTATGGCGATTCCCTTAATGGCGGGACCATCGATTCTTGCGGCGCTGATTTTACTGGCGCACACCGACAGCTCCCGCATGGGCGACTGGACGATAGCACTAGTGTCAGCTTGGGGAGCGAGTGCGATTATCTTAATGTTCTATAAACTCTTTACCCGTATGTTGGGTGAAAAAGGGCTAACGGCCGTAGAGCGCTTGATGGGGATGGTACTGGTAATGATATCGGTGCAAATGTTCCTCGATGGGGTATCAAACTATATGAAAACCGCCAGCTAAACCCCGTGATGTTGAATAAGAACCGCATTGACGCCGTTATGCGGTTTTTTTATGCCTAAATGGCGATGAAGCTGGTTTGCTGAATAACAGCTGACAAAAGGTAAAAAGAGCCTCCTTTCCGAATGTATCAAGTTGTTACGTTGAAGTGGTCTTGATATGTTTTTGCATCCCGCTAAATCGGGGAATGTATTCAAGACAGCGAGCCGCTAAGAACAAACTTGCCATAGAGCAAATAGGCACTAGCCTTAGAAAATAGCTTGGCTACAGCGCACATTGTGACGGAAGGAAGAGTAATGCGAAGTTCGAGAAGTATCACAGCGTTTGGATTGATATTGGCCTTGCTGAGTAGCGCAAGTATTGCGGCGCCCAATCATACGCCAGCGGATGCAGGGGTCATTAATAAAGAAAGGATCCTCTATTGGCTGATCAAGCGGGGCGAAGTCTCCGCAGATGCCAGCGACAGCGTTAAGCAAGCGGCCGTTGAAGCCTATATTGCCCGCGCCAGCTTAGCTCAACCCAAAGAGCCGAGAATGGTGATTGAGGCCGAGCATGACAGACTGCAGAAAGTTAAATCGACGGCGATGATGCGCGCACCCGCACAGCGAGTTTTAGCGGATGCTGACGTGACCAAAACGGTGAAGGTGCTAACCGTACTGATTGATTTTCCAGATTTAAAGTATAACAACAATGGTTTAACGGCGAGTGATACCGACATGTATTACTCAAGCTATCCTGCTTCCCACTACAAGAATTTACTTTTCTCCACCACTGGCTTTACTGGTCCGCAGGGCCAGATCTTAGACTCGGCCTATCAATATTACCAAGCCGTTTCAGGCAAGACCTTCTTCTTTACTGGCGACGTGAAAGGCTGGTACACCGCGAGCCAAAATGCCGATTACTATGGTGTGAATGATGCCGAAACGGGTAGCGATGCCCATGTTACTGAGCTCGTTAAAGAGGCGGTAACCCAAGCAGTTGCCAATATGTCGGCCGCTGAACTTGCAACCTATGATATTGAAGACCCATATGATTTAAATGATAACGGCAATTTAAACGAGCCCGATGGCATTATTGACCATGTGATGATTTTCCACTCCAGTATTGGGGAAGAAACTGGGGGAGGCAAATTAGGGGACAACGCGATTTGGTCGCACCGTTATTATGTTGACCAGAGCACGCAAGGTTACGCCTTGCCTGGGGCGAGCAAAAAACTTTTCGGTTATACCATTCAACCTATCGATGCCGCGACTGGGGTGTGTACCCATGAGTTTGGTCATGATCTTGGCTTGCCCGATGAATATGACACCACGGATAACAGCAACAAAGATGGTTCTCCCGTAGGTTTTTGGTCTTTGATGTCGGGTGGTAGCTGGGCGGGTGCGATTCCAGGGTCTAAGCCTAGCGGTTTTAGCCCCTATGCACGCTCGTATTTACAGGAAAAATATAAAGGTAAATGGTTGAATGAGCGTGAAATCAACTTAGATAGTATTCCAAAATCTGGCATGGAAGTGACACTGAATCAGGCGTCAAATCAAGATGTAGTGAACCAGATTTCGATTCCACTCCCCGCAGCACCGATTGCTTTTAAAGCGCCTTATCAAGGGAGTTACCAGTATTACTCTGGCCAAGGAGATATGCTGACAAACAGCATGAGTTTTACGGCAAACTTACCTGCGACGAGTGACAAACTCACGCTTGCGATGCAGGCGAGTTGGGAGATAGAAGCCGACTACGACTATATGCAGGTCAAAGTCAACGGTGTGGCGATTGCGGGCAATTACACTAAGTCCGTCAACGCGATTAACAGCGCTCGACATATTATTACCGGTAACTCATCGAGTATTTCGACAGCAATAGGCAGTGATGCTTGGGTGGGGTTGGAATATGATTTGTCAGCCTATGCAGGCAAAAACTTGACGATTGAATTTACCTATGTGACCGATGAAGCGGCAATCGAGTCGGGTATCACTATCGACAATATCAGTATCAAGCAAGGTGCAACTGAGCTGTATGCCGATAATGCCGAGGTTGCGGGTAAAGCCACTCTGGCAGGTTACAGCCTGATCACCAATACGCGTCCTGGTGCAGCATCCCGCTACTTAATCCAATTACGCAGCCACAATGGCGTCGATGCGGGCTTAAAGAACGAAGGTTTTGACCCTGGTGTGCTCCTGTGGTTAGAGGATTTTAGTTATTACGATAACAATGTCTCAGATCATCCTGGACGCAGCTTGATCGGGGTGATCGATGCGGATCAAAACATGATTGGTAACAACTCGACCGATATACAAATCCGCGATGCAGCCTTTAGCCTTGTCAGACAAACGGCTTATACCGGTGACACTAGCCTCGAGCCAGTGAGCCTGTTTGACGATAGTTTCGATTACAGTGCGCCGCTAAAACCTCAGTCTGGCATGTTGCTGCAAAAACTCGGTTTGACTATGCAAGTGGTCTTCCAAGCCAGTGATAACAGCACTGCGGTGATCCGTTTAGCCAATGCGAATGCCGATCCAGCATTAACTCCCTTAACGGCGGCAATCAATCTGAACCAGAGTGGCTTAACTGCTACTGTAGCTGCTGTGGTTGATGGTGGCGAAGGCGCATACACTTATGCTTGGGATTTTGGTGTTGCGGGAGCGACCAGCACTTCAGCGTCGGCGACTTATACCTACGCAAATGCAGGAACCTATACACTGACCTTAACGGTAACCGATGCCGAAGGCACAATCGCCACTGCCACTAAAACGCTTGTGGTGAGCTTGCCCTTAACCGCTGGTTTTAGTGCCAGTGCCAACCAGCTGACTGTGAACTTTAGCAACACCTCGGCAGGTGGCGTTGGTAGCCTAAGTTATACATGGAACTTTGGCGATGGCACCTCAAGCACTTCGGCATCGCCAACCCACACTTACACTCGCGCGGGCACTTACACTGTCACGCTGACGGTGAAAGATACTCAAAACGCTACCGCGAGCAGCAGTTCAAGCGTTACCGTGACAGCACCAACGACGCCTGCTGAAACATCGAGTGGCGGCGGTGGTGGCAGTCTAGGCTGGCTGAGTCTGATGCTGCTCGGTGGCTTTGCGTGGCGTCGTCAGCACAAATAAGCGGATACGCTAACGAAAAATGCCTCTGATATAGAGGCATTTTTGTTTTCACTTAAGGATTAGGGTTGTAGCCTAGTCATTGCTTGTACCGCAGCGGGGAGGAACATTTCGCTGACAAACATTTCCTCTTCATTATGGTGAAAATATCGGCGTCGGCCCCAGAGTTCGTGTTCGACATTTTGCGCTAAGCTTTCGGCGAGCTGGGCGAGGCGGCTATCGGCGGCAAAGCGGGCGATTTCGATGCGACCTGGCACAAAACTGTCTTGGCTAAATAATAATTCGCCGAGTGGACGCGTACCTAGGCCTAAAAAATCGGCTTGGCGGGTCGATAATAAAGACTGAGGGATCAAGGTTCTAGCAAATACCCAAGGCACAGAATCGAGGCAGAGTAAGACTTCGCGTACCCAAACGGCGTTTTGCTTGGGATACTCCCCTTCGAGCGGGGCACATTGGCCTTCACCGAGGATTTTGACTTCGAACTTATCGCAACAGCCCTTGAGCTTTTGTGTCAGGCTTCCCGGAGCCAGTAACCATTCTTTAAGGGGAGAAGAGGGAAGATTTTTGGCGTTATCGGCACAAAACCATTGAATAGATTCGCCATAGGGAAAGCTTAAGCTGGTCACATTCATTAAATACTCGTTACAATATAAGCAAACGTCGGCAGTCTACCAGATAGATTGGGAAGTTTCTTCCATTGACCATTATTGTTTTTAGGGAGCTGTAAACCGCGATGAAAAAATTATTATCAGCCTGCCTGATCTTATTCAGTGTTGTATTGAGTGCATATGCGGCCGACGAAAAAGAAGCGGCTCCCGCTGGGGATTACGCTTACTACGGTTTTGAACCTGAAATCGTGACTAACTATATTTCAAACCGCAAGAAACTGGGGTTTGTGAAGATCAGTGTCGAGCTGATGGTCAAAAATCCCGATGATCTCGTCATCGTCGAGCGCCATGATCCGCTGCTGCGCGCCGCGATTATCGAAGTGCTGGGTAATCAGGCTGAAGAAAAGATTAAGTCTCTCACTGGGCGTGAAGAAATTCGCCGTGAGTGCTTCGATACTGTGAATAATCTGCTGACCAAAGAAGCGGGTAAACCTCTAGTGGTCAACCTACTGTTTACCTCCTATCTTTATGATTAATCTCGCCAATATGCTAAGGGCAGATCCTTGGATTAGCCCGCCCTTGTTGATAAGTCATTATGCCTAAGCCCACAGTTAAAACTACCGCTAAACCTGCGACTTCAGCCGCAGGCAAACGCAGTAAGTCAAGCACGCCTGAAAAGCCAAGCAGGCCAAAGTCGGTAGCTAACCCCCAAGCCGCCAGGGCCAAAACGGCAAGCAAGCCAAAAGTAAAACACGGGGAGAAGAAGGACTTACATCCACGTAATTTGCATATTAATGGCTATGACTTTCCGGCCTTGATGGCAAGTTACCCTAAGCTGAAAGCCTTTGTCCGGCCAACGCCCTACGGCGCGCTATCTATTGATTTTGCCGATCCCTTGGCGGTGAAAACCCTGAATGCGGCTCTCTTGAAACATCATTATGGGCTGGCGTTTTGGGATATTCCCAAGGGCGCGCTGTGCCCGCCAATTCCTGGGCGGGTCGACTATCTGCACTACTTGGCCGATCTCTTATTTGAGGGCGCTAAAATTAAGCGCGCTGCGGGGATACGCGCCTTAGATATAGGCACAGGGGCGAATGGGGTTTATGCCATCTTAGGGCATCAAGTTTATGACTGGCAGTTTGTCGCCTCGGATATCAATCCTCAGTCGCTCACCAATGTGCAGCGGATTATCGACAATAACCCGAGTTTGCAGGGGCACCTATCCTTAAGGCGGCAACAGGATGAAAAGGCGGTCTTTAAGGGGATGATTCAGGCTACTGACCGCTTCGAGTTAACCCTGTGCAATCCTCCCTTTCATGGCTCGTTAAAAGAAGCGAGTGAAGGCTCGCTGCGCAAGGTGCGTAATCTGCAACTCAATCGTGGTGAGCAGCCTAAAGCGACCAGCGCGACCTTAAACTTTGGTGGTCAGGCGGCGGAGTTATGGTGCCAAGGGGGAGAAAAGCAATTTTTAGCCACTATGACCCGCGAGAGCCAAGCGTTTGCCGAGCAATGTTTGTGGTTTACCAGCTTAGTGTCGAAGCAGGAGAACCTTAAGCCCTGTTATCAGGCTTTGGCAAAATTGGGTGTCGATACCGTTAAAACCATCGAGATGCAGCAGGGCAATAAAATCACTCGAGTGCTCGCGTGGAGTTTCCATTCACAGGCGAAACGTCAGCAGTGGCGCGATGAGATCCTAAGCGCGACAAAATAAAAAGGCGCTTAACGCGCCTGTGGGTTTGAAGCAATACCCCATTACTGCGCTTTTTCCTGCGGATGGTCGCGGCGAAACAGCGCCCACTCATCAATTTTTTCACCGCTTGGCAAAGTACAAATGCCAAGCTCACCTTCAGCTGTCTTTTGGATTTCCGAGGTGCCGCCCAGTGAGACGCAGTATTCGGCGGCAGGGTTGGCGATTTGAACTTTAGTACCTGCTTTGGTTTCTGTTTTTACTTCGGCGGGAGCCTGCGTTACTGGCTCGGTTTTTTCGCCGCAGCCGACTAAGCTGCCGCAAATGACCAGGCCAATTAACAATGGTGATGTAAATTTCATGCAGTTTTCCTTGTCGTTGAGTGACTTATTTGCGTCCTAAAATCCGCAAGATACGCAGAAATAGGTTGATGATATCCATATACAAAGCGGCGGCGCTGTCGACGGCATTATCGACCGTCTTAGGGATTTGATTCGCGCGGCCCCAATCGTAGCCAATATAACCGCAGAAAATGAGCACGACTATCCAATCCAAAATGCCGTGGTGGGTATTAAAGATAAATATTTCAATCAGTTCTACGACTATCACTAGTAACAATGCGATAGTCAGCACCCCAGCGATTTTCTGGAAGAAAGCCGGAAACAGCGTCCCCAAGCACATCATGGCGATAGTGACTAGGCCGGTTATCCTAATTGCCTCGGTGACCAGCTCTGGATCGTACTGGCTGACGACCATGTTGATGATTAAGCCGAAGGGCACCACCACAAAGTTGTAGCCAATGAAGCTGATTACGGGATTGTTGGAGCGTTGAAATAGGTAAATCCCAAAGAAACAGGAGGCGAAGTAACCGATAAAGAAAATCCACGGGTTAACGCTGGCAATCGCTTCTGGGTCGATATGGGTGACCATTATATAGTTGACGGCAAAACCCCAAACAAGGGTTAAGCCGATCACTAAGTTATAAAGTCCCGCCCCTATAATAGTGTCATCGGTAGTGCGGCGGTCGAATACGCTGTTTTCAGAATCCATTTGATTTTTATATCCTTAATTGTTGAAAGCGTGCCAAGTATACCCTGTTACTGACTACAGATCTTGCAGTGGGGTTGTTTGGGGAGTTTCATTTCGCGAAACTCCATGGTCATGGCATCGATCATCAAAATCCGGCCGGCGAGTGTTTTTCCCATTCCTGTGATGACTTTTATGGCTTCAACCGCCTGTAAGCAGCCGACCATGCCGACCACTGGGGCGAGGATGCCTGACTCGACGCAGCTGAGTTGCTGCTCGCCAAAGAGTGAACTAAAGCAATGATAACAAGGTGTTTGTTGTTGATAGTCGAATACAGTGACCACACCTTCCATGCGAATCGCAGCGGCCGAGACTAGCGGGATCTTATGCTTAAAACAGCTCTGGTTTAATTGCTCACGCACACTCACATTATCGGTGCAATCGACCACAATACTGTGGCTGGCGACTAAGGCATCGATCTCATGGTCATCCAATACCGCATTGATCGTATTGATTTTTACGTGGGGGTTGAGCCGATTAAGACTCAGTTTGGCTGACTCGACCTTAGGTTGGCCGATAGTGGCATCATGATGCAGAACTTGGCGCTGCAAATTAGAGAGTTCAACCGTATCGAAATCCACTAGGGTGAGCTCGCCAATGCCTGCTACCGTCAGATATTGTCCTGCCGCGCAGCCTAAACCGCCTGCACCAATCATCAATACTTTGGCGAGTTTTAAGTGCTCTTGGCCGTCGATATCCATCGCCTTGATTGAGATTTGGCGGCTGTAGCGGGTGAGCTCGCTGTCGCAGAGGATCTCTAGTTGTTCGTTCATCGAGGCGTACCTTAGCAGAGCACTGAGTTAAAAGGTTCAACCGTCACTTGCGTGCCCGCAGGTGTATCCCCCTGGAACTGCTCCAGCAGCACGAAGCAATTCGCCAGACTCATAGAGGTCAACATGCCCGAGCCTTGGCTGCCCGTGATCGCCACTTCTAACTCGCCCTGTGCATTGCGCGATAGAATACCGCGTTGATACTCTACCCGGCCGGGTTGTTTACGCACGGGCGTTGTCAGGGTGGCAGGCAGCATCAGTGGTGCTTTAGGGGTTAAGCCCTGCATCTTGTTTAGTATCGGCCACACCAGCTTGTAGAAGGTCACCATGGAAGAGACGGGATTGCCCGGTAAGCCGCAGAATACCGCTTTGCCTATGCGTCCCATGGCGAAGGGCTTGCCTGGTTTAATCGCGAGTTTCCAGAAGGTAATTTGGCCTTCTTCATCAAGAATTTGCTTAGTAAAGTCCGCTTCACCGACCGAGACGCCGCCCGAGGTTAGTACCATATCGGCTTGACTCGCAGCATGACGAAATGCTTGGCGGATCGCCTCTGGGTCATCGGCTATCACGCCTAAATCCAGCCATTCCACATTGGCTCGGCTGAGTAAACCTTGGATGGAATAACGGTTTGAATCGTAAATTTGTCCCGGCGCTAAGTCACTTCCTACGGGGCGTAGCTCATCACCTGTGGAGAAAAACGCGACTTTGAGTTGGCGATAAACCCGCACCTGACTCACACCAATAGTGGCTAATACCCCAAGTTCGGCGGCTTTAATTTCGATGCCCGCTTTCAGCACTTTAGTGCCTTGTAGCAATTCTTCACCACGACAGCGCACATTGGCGGCCTTAGCCTTAGGGTGATTGATTTGGATTCGATTGCCCTGCGCTTGGGTCTCTTCCTGCATTTGCACTGTGTCATAACCTGCGGGAATTGGCGCGCCCGTCATAATGCGGATGCAGGAGTTTGGGGTCACTTCACCCTCAAAGCCATGTCCCGCGAAGGAGCTACCAATCAGGGTTAACGTGGTTTGATTGGTTTGGCTATTTAAATCGGCAAAGCGAAAGGCGTAGCCATCCATTGAGGAGTTATCGAAGGGCGGCAAATCGATACAAGAGGCCAAATCCTCGGCCAATACACGGCCAAGCGCATGGGGAAGGGTAACGACTTCGGTGTCAGACACTGGGCTAACTTGTTCAAGCAGAAGGGGAATGGCTTGATCTGGATGCATTAAGCTAGGTTGCGAACAAGGATCGGCTTTCACGGACATCGGGTCTTCCTTATGGGCAAAAGATTGGGCAAATATGGGGGCTATTATGCCACGCTGTGCTTGCTTGGCTATGATCTGCATAGGAGTTTATGTGATTTGTCAGACAGTTTCCCCCTTAAGTGTTGCCTAAGGTGAATCCTTCTACTTTGTGATTTTGCACTACAGATCAGGCGGCGCTAAACGCGAGTCTATGAACAAATGCAAATCATTTTTATCAATGAATCATTAACTTAGCTCTATAAACAAAGGTAAATTTTGTTGCTTTTGGTGACGCCCTTCATGACAATGTGTGCCAAGATTTCAGTTCGAATGCCCAAGAGGATTAACTATGCTGTCTGCAACCATGATCGAAAAGTTGAATGAACAAATTAATATGGAGTTCTTCTCCTCTAATTTATACCTGCAAATGAGCGCATGGTGTGAAGATCAAGGCTTTGAAGGCGCAGCAAAATTTATGCGCGAACATGCGGATGAAGAGATGGGGCATATGCGTCGTTTGTTCACCTATGTAAGCGAAACGGGCGGCTTACCTCTGCTCGGCGCGATTGAAGCGCCACAGTCACAGTTTGATTCTCTGCTGGCTTTATTCGAGCTGACCTATGAGCACGAGCAATTGATCACTAGTAAGATCAACGCTTTGGCCCATGCTGCATTTTCAAACCAAGATTATTCCACCTTCAACTTCCTGCAATGGTATGTGGCTGAGCAGCACGAAGAAGAAAAGCTGTTTAAGTCAATTGTTGATAAGATCCGTTTAGTGGGCGAAGATGGTAAAGCTCTGTTCTTTATCGATAAAGATTTAGCTAAGTTGGCATCAAAGGGCGGGGAGAGCATTATGAACCCCCAGAGCCAACCACAGGCTTAAGCGCAATTGCGATGATAAAAAGCAGCCTAGGCTGCTTTTTTATTGGCAATAATTCGGGCTAACAGGGCCAATCCATCAAGAGTTTACGCACTTTTCGTGCTGCCCTAAGCGTAACATTTTCGGCAGAGTCTGACTTAGTAGCGGCGTAATATCATTAAACGGCAAGGGTTTAGAGAGCAAATAGCCTTGGGCGTAGTGGCAGCCTAAGTCGCGGAGGAATTTCCATTGGGCTTCGGTTTCTATCCCCTCGGCCACCAGTTCCATTTCAAGGCTCTGTCCCATCATCACGATGGCTTTGACTAGATTAGCATTCGAGCTGTTATCGAGGGCGTTTTCCACAAAGCTTCGGTCTATCTTGATAACGGAAATAGGGAATTTCTTCAAATAACTCAAGGAAGAGTAGCCAGTGCCAAAGTCATCAATATAAATCTGCGAGCCTAAGTGGCGAATGGATTCTAAGGTGTTTAGGCAGTGGCTTGCATCGCCCATCAGCATGCTCTCGGTAATCTCAATATGCACGTTTCTTGGGTTGATATGGTGACGGTTGAAGCATTCCTGAAGTACTTGGTCGAAACCGATACCGCGGGTGTTAATGCATTGGCGGCTGGAGACATTAATGGCGACATTCAGGTGGAACCCCATAAGTTGCCATTGTCTCAGGTCGTGCATGGCTTGGTTGAGTACCCATTCACCCATAGGCTCGATGAGTCCGGTTTCTTCGGCGATACCAATAAACTGGTCGGGTGGGATCAGGCCTAAGTCGGGATCTTGCCAGCGGATCAGTGCCTCGAGGCTACACACTTTACCCGTTTTCATATCCACAATCGGTTGATAATGTAGGGTAAATTCATCTTGCGCCACGGCGCGGCGTAGCCGTTGTTCCAGCTCCATGCGGGCAAACATGGCTTGGTTCATTCCCGAGGTGAAGTACTTGAAGTTATTTCGTCCGGCGTCTTTGGCTTGATACATGGCCATTTCGGTATTGCGGGTCAGTGAACTCACATCGAGCCCGTCTTCTGGATAGACACCAATTCCGAAACTGGCGGAAATTTGGATTTCCCGTTCATTTAAATTAAAGGGAGTCGCTAGTGTTTCAATGATACGGCTCGCCATATGCTCAATGGCAAACTCATTGGTGACACGGGGGAGAATAAGCACAAATTCGTCACCGCCGATGCGGGCGATAAAGTCGTTCTTACCGGCAATATTTTCTAGCCGTTTGGCGACATCCTGTAGCAAGAGGTCGCCAGTCGCATGGCCTTGCACGTCATTGATATATTTGAATTGGTCTAAGTCGATCAGCAGAATCGCCAGCTTGCGGGAGTCATGTTGGGCGAGTTGGATTTCATGCTGTAGGCGCTCGTTAAACAGCTTGCGGTTGGGTAGCCCTGTGAGAGTGTCGAAGTTGGCTTGATACCAGAGATCCTGTTCATATTGTTTACGCTTACTGATATCCATAAATAAACCAATATGTTGGATTATTTCGCCCCGTTCATTACGCACCACAGTAATGGCGAGGTACTCGGGATACACTTGGCCATCTTTGCGCTTATTCCAGATCTCGCCTTCCCATTTACCTTCTTTATGCAGTGCTTCCCACATGGCGGTGTAGTAGTGGGTGGTGTGACGTTTCGAACTTAAAATCGATGGACTGCGACCCTTAACCTCTTCGAGGCTATAACCTGTGATCTGACTAAAGGCTGGGTTAATCAGCTCGATATGGTTATCGGCATCCGTGACCATAATGCCTTCTGCAGAATAGTTAAATACGGCGGCGGCACGGCTTAAGGCGTGGTTGGCCTTTTGGCGCTCGCTGATCATCCGATTCATTGCCTCAGCCATGCGAGCCAGCTCATCGGAGCCGGAAGCATCGATATTGATATTGAGCTGCGGATCGGCGGCCATTTGCTGCATATCATTGGCAATCTTAGTGATTTTTACCATAAAGCTGCGAATGATTTTTCGTCCGAGCCAAAGGGTAATTGCCGCGGTAAAAATCGCCGAGAATAGATATAACCCGAGCAAACTGAGCGACTTAGTCTGTTCAACCTCACTCTGATGCGCCATTTTTTCGGTGATTTCATCACTGATGGCGTGCAACTTATTAATCCTATCGCTAGTGAGTGACCACCAGTGCTTACTGCTGACCGGATGCGGTGGCATTAGCAGTTTATTGATTGCAGCGCTTAGGTCCTGGTCATCCACTTGGATAAGTGCGCTGATTTCTTCGAGCGACAGTTGCTGATGCTTCAACTGCTGCAACTGGGTCATGCAGAATTGATATTGATCTATGCTGTCTTCAATGGTTTTAACCGCGGGCTTAAGATCAGGAATATTGCGGATCTCATGATTTAGCTCGTCGAGATTGAGTTGAATAATCGACAACGCCTTAGTAAATCTCTCCAGCGCAGCCCCGTTTCCCTTAATCAAATAGTCTTGAAAACTGTCAATTAACCCGCCGTAACCTAAATGCGCATTGATATTTTGCACTAAGGTACTGACGCGGATTTGTTGTTCTATTTGTTGGCTTATCTTGAGGATACGTAGGTTTTCGGGGGAGGTTTGCACCTTGCGGATTAAGGACTGGCGGTCGGAAATCGAGGCATTGCTGGCATGTTCAATCGCTTGGCCATATTCATACATGATAGTGCTGATCGCGCGGTAGTCATTAATGCTCAGCGTCTGCGACAGCAACATACGATTAATCGCACTGCGCTCTTTTACCGCAAGTTGTTGCACCATGAGTAAATTAAGCAAATCCGTGTAGGCCCTAGACTGGCTGATATCGTTAGTTTGTAACTGTAGTTGCTGGATAAGCTTGACCAGTTCAGTGTTGAACTGGTTATACAAATCGATAAAGGCCTTAGGATGTTGATCTAAGGCTTCTTGACGACCGGATGTCAGCTTGTGACTTAATAGCGTTAGAGTATTGAGCTGTTCCTGCAATTGCACTGTGGCGAGCGGGTTGCGGCCAATGGTGGACATCAATGTGCTTAAGGCTGAGCCATTCAGTAGGGCATCGAAGGCGTCGGAAGTAATCTGTTGTTGCTGTAGCAGGCGTGTTTCTTCTTGGGGGGACGCGGGAGCAGAGAGCTGGGCGCTAAGGCCATATTCATTATGCAGCTGGTAGAGTAATTCGGTGGTTTGTGCTGTTGCCTGTATTGCCAAATGATTTTGATTGGCGGAGCGATATTCCTTCACTAGCACATACATCCGCGACAACACAAAAATACTCATCATCAGCAAAGGTAGCAGTGAAAACAGAATGAGTTTCTGCTTCAGGCTGAGATGCTGTAGCGTGGATGGCATGTAAACTTACTCCTACTTTTGCCTGGTTGGAGACATAAAAAATCAAGGCATAACCTTGATGTGTTGAAAGTGAAAAAGACCAGGCACTGGGTGTGGATATTTAACATAGAAGCAAGAGGGTCGCGACCACTAGTTTATGGATTTCTAATCTAGCTCACGAAATTCAGTTATTTATTATATATAACTAACATATTATTTTTATTAGTGTATTTGCTCGCCTAGCAAACAAATAATTTGTTTGTCTGTGATATTCCACGGATTTGGTACAAAGCCTAAGATGATGTATCAAGAAAGACCGGAAAATAAAAAGGACGTGAGCAGAGCCGACGTCCCTTAAATCGTATCCCGTTTATGGGCCAAATTTAGCCGACATTGGCTAATAACGACTTACGGTAAACAACGATATCTTCAATCGTCAGCACTGGCATATTGTGCGCGGCACCAAAGGCGATAATTTCGGGCAGGCGCGCCATAGTGCCATCGGGATTGGTGACTTCACATAACACGCCCGCAGGCTTGAGGCCGGCCAGTTGCATTAAATCGATAGTGCCTTCGGTATGGCCACGGCGAGTTAATACGCCGCCGGGTTGGGCGCGCAGTGGGTACACATGGCCTGGGCGCGCTAAATCACTCGGCTGAGCATTGTCGGCGATAGCGGTTTTAATGGTAGTGACACGGTCAGCAGCCGAAACGCCAGTGGTGACACCCACTTTAGCTTCGATACTCACGGTAAAGGCGGTGCCATATTGGCTCGAGTTGTTTTCGACCATAGGTGGCAGCTCAAGGGCTTTGACCTTTTCGTCTGGTAAACACAAACACACGATACCGCTGCATTCGCGAATCAACATGGCCATTTGCGCATTGGTCAGTGACTCGGCAGCAAAAATTAAGTCGCCTTCGTTTTCTCTATCTTCGTCATCGACGACCAATACACCTTGGCCTTGGCGCAGGGCATTTAGACCCGCTTCAACGCGTTCGATAGCAGTACCAAAAGGAGCAAGTAAAGACTGATTCATGGTTAATATCCTTCAAAAATACGACATGGGAATTTCCAGAATCAGGGCGTGCAGAAATACAGCTTTTACCTCAAAGGGATTGAGCTGTAGCAATAGACCCATTTAAGCTCAATGGCTTACATCGGTAATTGCAAAATATGAGGCTAACATTCAGATGACGGCTTTCGCTCATTGGTTGAAACGAAGCGCCTGCATCCTAATGTTGTCTTACATTCTCTTCCATCCGGACTCAGTACCGTTGCAATGTTTGCAAACAGTCCATTACCGTCGGCTCTGGAATAGTAGCGCTCGATAGGCGTTAACCATAACGAGACAAGCTAAGTCACCAGATCTGCTGACCCCGAAATTGCGTTCGGGCGCTCGCGGGCTTTAGTGTGAGTGAAAATAGCTCACTGCACTATTTACCGCCGGTGGGGAATTTCACCCCGCCCTGAGAATTGTTGTTAGGCTTTGGCCTAAAAACGCGGTTATGTTGCGCCTATTTAGTTGGAATGGCAATAAAATCGCGCCTTCAATTGGGCAATGTTTGCGCAAGCGCACAATGCCTTGAGATCCTTAAGCAAGCGCAATCTTTAGGAAACTCGCAACAAGCGCTAGCTTGGGTATATCATATCCGGCACATCAACTTATTGGCTTGCTGTCGTGCCCCACGATGGTGTTTGAACGTCACAAGGACGTATAAATGCGCACTCTGCTGCTTACTTTAGGTCTTGCTATGCTATTACCCGGTTGCTCCACTCCAAAAGGGCAAGTCTCTGCGCCCGTTGCGGAAAAAATCCCCCATGTGATGACCTTGCACGGGGTCACGCGCACCGACGATTACTACTGGATGCGCGATGATAAACGCCAAGATCCTAAGGTATTGGCGCATCTGAATGCCGAAAACCGTTACACCCAAGCTTACTTTAAGCCGCTTAAGTCATTGCAGGATGGGCTGTTTAACGAGTTGACTGGGCGGTTAGTGGCTGATGAGTCGAGCGTGCCTTACCAATGGCATCAGCACAGCTATTACCGCCGCTACCAAGAGGGCGGCGAATATCCGCTGATCGCTCGCAAAGGCAGTGACGGAGTTGAGCAAATGATGCTGGACGTAAATGAGCGCGCCAAGGGCCATGAGTTTTATGGTTTGGGCGGTGTTAGCGTCAGCCCAGATGAAACCATGCTGGCCTTTGGTGAAGATGTGTTAAGCCGTCGCGTGTATAACATCTACTTTAAAGATATTGAGTCTGGCGCCATGATCACCGATGTGCTTGAAAACACAGAGGGTCGCATCGTTTGGGGCAATGATAATCGCCATGTGTTTTATATCGCCAAAGATCTGCAAACCCTGCTGGGTTACCGTGTATATCGCCACGAACTCGGTACACCACAATCGAGCGATGTGTTGGTGTATGAGGAGCAAGATGATGCTTACTACATCTCCCTCGGCAAGAGTTTAGACGAGTCGCAAATTGTGCTGTTCCATGAGAGCACCACCACTAGCGAAGTGTCGGTGCTGGATGCAAACGATCCACTAAGCCTGTTCAAACCTGTGCTGGCGCGGGAAGAAGGCCATGAATACAGCGTTTCTAAACTGGGCGACAGCTATTACATCCTGACCAACTGGCAGGCGACCAACTTCCGTTTGATGAAAGTGGCGATTAAGGATGCCGCCGATAAGTCCAAATGGCAGGAAGTGGTTGCCCATAATCCCAATGCGCGTATCGAAGACGAGCTGGTGCTGAAGGATTATTTGGTGATTCAAACCCGCGAGAATGGCCTGACGCGCATTAAAGTGATGCCATTCAATGGTCAAAAGCCCTTTGAGCTGAGTTTTGATGAACCCGCCTATGTGCTGGGTTTAGATGTTAACGCCCAGCAAGATAGCGATAAGTTACGGATTTTCTACTCGAGCCTGACCACGCCCGAGGCGATTTATGAGTACCACTTAAGCAATCCCGATAGACGCGATCTACTCAAGCAGGAACAAGTGCTCGGTGGCTTCGATGCCAGCCAATATCGCGCCGAACGTTTATTTGTTACCGCCCGCGATGGCGCTAAGGTGCCAGTGTCCTTGGTGTATCGTAAGGATAAGTTCAAGAAAGATGGCACTAACCCTCTATACCAATATGGTTATGGTTCATATGGTTACACAGTAGAGCCTGACTTTTCGTCGTCGGTTATCAGTCTGCTCGACCGTGGCTTTGTATATGCCATTGCCCATGTGCGCGGCAGCGAAATGTTAGGCCGCCCTTGGTACGATGCGGGCAAGTTACTGAATAAAAACAATACCTTTAATGACTTTATCGATGTCACCACCGCCTTAACCGAGCAAGGTTATGGCGATAAAAATAAAGTGGTGGC